>DASVNF010000100.1:0-71794 GCA_036384015.1 Burkholderiales bacterium | reverse complement strand
GTGTTCGCGCCGGACGAGAAGGAGATGTATCCGGAGCCGCAGACCTTCTACGTGGATCTCCCGAAAGTCGCGAACAAGCTGGAGGGCCGCTTCCGTCCCGGGCATTTCCGCGGCATGGCGACGGTCGTGCTGAAACTGTTCAACACCGTGCAGCCGCAATATGCCGTGTTCGGAAAGAAGGACTACCAGCAGCTCGCCATCGTCCGCCAGCTGGTCGACCAGTTTGCGCTGCCCATCCGCATCATCCCGGCGGAAACGGTGCGGGCGGAGGACGGCCTCGCGCTTTCGTCACGCAACCGATACCTGTCCCCGGCGGAACGCAAGGAGGCGACGCGCCTGCGCGAGGCGATCATCGGCGTGCGGGATGCGGTGGTGGGCGGCGATCGCAACTTCATCGCAATGGAATACGCGGCCGGCGCGCTGCTGGCCCGCCATGGCTGGCACGTGGACTACGTCGTGGTGCGCAACCAGCGTGCCGTGCTGCGTCCCGAGCCCCAGGACAAGGCGCTGGTCGTCCTCGGCGCCGCCAAGCTCGGGCAGACCAGGCTGATCGACAACCTGGAGATTACCGCTCCGTAGGAGCGGCGTGACAGAAAAACGTGACGCGTGACAGTAGGGCGTGACGCGTGACGAGTATGTCGCTGGACGAACGGAAGTCAGTGCATCTCGCGGTTTAGTGGTTTGCGCAAAAGGGCTTTACGCCGTCACGCCCGTCACGCGTCACTCGTCACGCCTTTCTGTCACGCCGTTCTGTCACGGTTTCCCTGTCACGCCTTTCAGGCTTCTCCCTTTCCCACCTTCGCAAAATACTCTTCCATGGTAATGAGTCCGCCATTGGCATCAGCCTTGCCCTGGTCCTTCGCGGCAAGCGCGGGCTGGATGGCATCGATGCGTTTCCACACCGCATACGGCGTTTCGCAATCGGCGCGCGGCACGTACTGGGAAGGCCTCGCCTTGGCGTAGCGGTGAACGTAGCGCGGGCAGTTGATGAACAATTCCTCGACGTGAACGCGGACCACCATGTCCGCATCCTTGTAGTCCATGACCAGGGGATCGTTGTCGTCGATGCTCGCGGTGCCGTGCAGGCGCATGCGATGCGGGGTTTCGAAATCGATGAACAGGATGCCGATGCGGGCGTTGCCGCGGATGTTGCCCATCGAATAAAACATGCCGTTGCCATCGTAGCTGGGAAAGGCGATGGTGCGCCGGTCCACCACTTTCACGAAGCCGGGATCGCCGCCCTTGTAGGAGCAGGTGGGAAAGCCGCGGGCATCGATCGTCGACAGGAAGAACATGTCGCGGCTTTCGATGAAGGTTTTTTCATCGTCCGAAACTTCGGCGTGAACGATAATTTGTTCGGCGGCATCGGCGATCCGCCGGGTGTCGAACTGGTCCTGGAATGCGCGCTGCGGCGCGGCGTAGAGCTTGCTCATGTCTGTGCCTCCCATTCTGTTTTTATGTCTGTTTTACGCTGCGATCGCATTGCCTGCGGTGTTCCGGCACTTTAGCATCCGGGCTAATTTTTCAAAGGTGAAGTGACGTGACCATTCTATTCAGCAGCGATTCGGAGCCGCCGGAACCCTGGCGGCAGGCCTTCGCCAGGGCCATGCCCGGCATGCCGTTCCGGGTTTGGCCCGACAGCGGTCCCCTCGAGGACATCCGTTACGCGCTGATATGGCGACCTGATCCCGAGGCCCTGCTGCGGCTACCGAACCTGAAGGCGATTCTGGTCCTGGGCGCGGGCGTGGACGTGGCATTGTCCAATCCCGGCCTGCCCGCGAGCATTCCGGTAGTGCGGCTGCTCGATGCCGGAATGGCCGATCCGATGGCCGAGTACGCATTGCACGCCGTGCTGCATTTCCAGCGGCGCATGCGCGAATACGCCGTCCATCAGCAAGACGCGAACTGGCGTCCGCTGCCCTGGAAGCTGGCACAGGAGTGGCCGGTTGGCGTGATGGGCCTGGGCATCATGGGCGGCCTGATCGCAAGGCGAATAGCCGCGCTGGGCTACCCGGTGGCGGGCTGGGTACGCAGCCCCAGAGCGGTCGAGGGCATCGAAGTCTTCGCAGGCATGAACAAACTGCGGCAATTCCTTGCCCGCACCCGCGTCGTGATCAATGCCCTGCCGTTGACGCCGGAGACGCAGGACATACTCGGCGCCAAGGCCTTTGCCGCCATGCCGGCGGGGGCGTTCGTGGTCAACATCGGCCGCGGCGCGCACCTTGTGGATGAAGACCTGATCGATGCGCTGGATTCCGGGCATCTGGAGGGCGCGATGCTGGACGTATTCCGGCAGGAGCCGCTGCCCGCGTCACATGCTTTCTGGCGCCACCCGAAGATCGTCATTACGCCGCATGTCGCCGCACCGACCATCATCGCCGCCGCGGAAATCCAGGTGATCGAAAACATCAGGCGCCTGGAGCGCGGCGAACCGCCGCTTGGCGTGGTGGACCGAAAGAAGGGTTACTAGCCGCAAAAGCCCGTGAATGTCGTGAATGTCGTAACCCCCTTGGGGCTCTGGATCGGCATTCACGACATTCACGGCGTTCACGGATTTTCAGGCCGTGGGAAGTTGGTAGTCCTTGAAGTCTTCGCGCAGCTTGGTCTTCAGCAGTTTTCCCGTGGCGGTATGCGGAAGCTGGTCGACGAACACCACGTCGTCGGGCATCCACCACTTCGCCACCTTGCCCTCGAAGAATTTGAGCATTTCCTCGCGCGTCAGCTGGGCATCCTTCTTCCTGACGATGACCAGCAGCGGCCGTTCGTCCCATTTCGGGTGCCGGATCCCGACCACCGCCGCTTCGGCAACCGCGGGATGGCCGACCGCCGCATTTTCGAGGTCGATCGAGCTGATCCACTCGCCACCCGACTTGATGACATCCTTGGAGCGGTCGGTAATCTGCATGTAGCCGTCGGGATCGATCGTGGCGACGTCCCCGGTCGGGAACCACTCGTGCCCATGCTCGTCCTTGCGCAGCGGATTGCCGCCCTCGGACTTGAAGTATTCGGCGCAGATCCAGGGGCCGCGCACCAGGAGGTCGCCGAACGCCTTGCCGTCCCAGGGCAGCTCCTTGCCCTGGTCGTCGACGATTTTCATGTCCACGCCGTAGATGGCGCGGCCCTGCTTGTTCTGCAGGGCCAGGCGTTGCTCCGCGTCCCAGCCGTCGTGCTTGACCTTGAAGGTGTTCACCGTGCCCAGCGGGCTCATTTCGGTCATGCCCCAGGCATGGATGACCTGGATGCCGTAATCCTTCTCGAAGCTGCGGATCATAGCGGGTGGGCAGGCCGAACCGCCGATCACGGTGCGCTTGAGGGTGCTGAAGCGCTGGTTGTTCTGTTTCATGAAGTTGAGCAGGCCCATCCACACCGTCGGCACGCCGGCCGAGACCGTCACCTTCTCCTTCTCGAACAGCTCGAACACGCTGGCACCGTCCAGGCCGGCGCCGGGGAATACCATCTTCGCGCCGACCATGGCCGCGCAGTAGGGCAGGCCCCAGGCGTTGACGTGGAACATGGGCACCACGGGCAGGATGACGTCGCGGGCGGAGATGTTCAGCGCATCCGGCATGCTGGACGCGTAGCAATGAATAATGGTGCTGCGATGGCTGTAGAGCACACCCTTGGGATTGCCGGTGGTGCCCGAGGTGTAGCACAACGAAGAGGCGGTGCGCTCGTCGAAGTCCGGCCACTCGAAATCGGGTTTGTTCGCCTCGATCAGGTTCTCGTAGCACAGCGCATTCTTCAGCCTGGTCTGCGGCATGTGCGCCTTGTCCGTCATGATGATCCAACCCTTCACGCCGGGGCATTTGTCGGCGATGGCCTCGGCCAACGGGACGAAGGTCAGGTCGAGGAAGACGTAGCGGTCTTCCGCGTGATTGACGATGTAGACGATTTGCTCGGGGAACAGGCGCGGGTTGACGGTATGGGATACGGCGCCCATGCCGGCCACTGCATAGTAGGCCTCCAGGTGGCGGAAGCCGTTCCAGGCCAGGGTGGCGACCCGGTCGTGCATTTTCACGTCCAGGAGGGTCAGGGCATTGGCCAGCTGGCGGGTTCGGCGGTGCGCGTCGCGATAGGTGTAGCGGTGGATCCCGCCTTCCACCATCCGGGATACGATTTCGGTGTCGCCGTGGTAGCGGTCCGCGTGCTTGATCAGCGATGAGATCAGCAGCGGCATTTCCATCATCAGGCCTTGCATCGCGGGCTCCCTTTCCGGTGCATTCTTGTCGGGGCCGATTCTAGCAGCTTGGGTACCCCGGACACCCGATTGCTGCGCTGCCACGTGAGCGAAATTCCGGCGGGGAAATCGGCAGCCAAATGGGCGTGGCAGGACCGGTCGTTCGGTTTACAAGGGTTCGGGTTTACGAATAGAATCCGGGCGTGCGGCAGGGATGTATTCCGTGCGCTCGACCCGGTCGGCGAGCGAATCGAGAGAACGTGGCACAGACAGATAAATAATTATATTGACGCCGACGACCGCGCCTCCTGCGATCAATCCAAAAAAGGTAACGGTCGGTTACGCAATTGCCGTCGCGAGGCGTCGCGCGTCCTGGAGGAGATGGATTTGAACAAATTGAAGCCCGCGATCCTGCTTGGCCTCTGGCTGTGCGGATTCGCTTGCACCGTTTCAGCGCAGGAAACCGTCCGCATCGCCTTCATCGAGGGACTGAGCGGTCCGTTCGCCAACATCGGCGAAATCGGCCTGCGCCATTACCAGATCGCCACCGAAGCGGTGAACGCCCGCGGCGGCGTCCTCGGCGGCAGGAAGCTCGAGGTGGTGGCGTTCGACACCAAGACCAGTCCGCAGGAGGCCCTGCTGGTCCTCAAGCAGGCCATCGACCAGGGCATCCGCTACATCGCCCAGGGCAACGGCTCCAGCGTGGCCATCGCGCTGTCGGATGCGGTCGCCAAGCACAACGAGCGCAATCCGGACAAGGCGGTGATCTTCCTGAACTACGCGGCGGTCGATCCGCAACTGACCAACGAAAAATGCAACTACTGGCACTTCCGCTTCGACGCGGATGCCGACATGAAAATGCAGGCGCTGACCGACTACATGGCGCAGCAAAAAAGCATCAGGAAGGTCTACCTGATCAACCAGGACTACTCGTTCGGCCAGGCCGTGGCGAAGTCCGCCCGCGCCATGCTGGCCGCGAAACGTGCCGACGTGGAGATCGTCGGCGAAGACTTGCATCCGCTGGGCAAGGTCAAGGATTTCTCGCCCTACGTAAGCAAGATCAAATCCTCCGGCGCGGACAGCGTCATCACCGGGAACTGGGGCAACGACCTGGCATTGCTGGTGAAAGCCGGCAAGGAAGCCGGGCTCAAGGTGGACTATTACACCTACTACACAGGCGCGGGCGGCGTCGTTACGGCGCTCGGCGAGGCGGGTGTCGGCCATGTCAAGCAGGTAACCACCTGGCATTCGAACATCGGCGGCAAAGGCGCTGCCGAACATACCGTTGCCTACCGCACCCGATTTCCCGAGGTCAAGGACGACCTGTACTACTCGTCCGTGCGCAATTCCGTGGAAACACTGGCCCGCGCCATCGACCTGGCGAAGACCGCGGACACGCAGAAAGTCGTGACCGCGATGGAAACGGTCAGGTATGAGGACGACTCCGGCGAAATTTCGGTGCGGGCCGACAACCACCAGGTCATCCAGCCGCTGTACATTTCGACTTTGGTGCGGGCCAACGGCAAGGACGTGAAATACGACGTCGAGAAGACCGGTTTCGGATTTCGCACGGACGCGCGCATCGAGGCGAAGGCCACGGTGATGCCGACGACGTGCAGGTTCCAAAAGCCGTGATTGGTGAATGGTGATTGGTAATAAATAAGTACCCTTAAGAGATTTAGCGACCAATCACCAGTCACTTAATCACCGCCTTCCAAACATGGAATTCTTCCTCGTCACCCTGCTGAACAGCCTGTCCTACGGACTGCTGCTGTTCATGCTGTCCTCCGGGCTGACGCTGATCTTCAGCATGATGGGCGTGCTGAACTTTGCCCATGCCAGCTTCTACATGCTGGGCGCGTACTTCGCCTACCAGGTCGGGTTGCATACCGGCTTCTGGCCGGCACTGTTCCTGGCGCCCCTCATCGTCGGGGCGCTGGGTGCGGCGACAGAACGCTTCGGCTTGCGCACGGTCCACAAGTTCGGGCACGTCGCCGAGCTGCTGTTCACATTCGGCCTGGCCTACGTGATCGAGGAAGTGGTGCACCTGATCTGGGGCCGAGCGCCGGTGGACTACCGGATTCCACCGGAACTCGATTTCACGCTGTTCACGTTGTTCACCACCCAGTATCCCGCGTACCGCGGCTTCATGATGCTGGTCTCGGTGGGCATGCTGCTTGCGCTCTACCTGCTGCTCACCCGTACCCGCATCGGCCTCGTGATTCAGGCTTCGCTGACCCATCCGGACATGGTCGAATCCCTCGGCCACAACGTGCCGCGGGTGTTCATGCTGGTGTTCGCAGGCGGGGCCGCGCTGGCGGGGCTGGCCGGGGTCATCGGCGGCAACGCGTTCATCACCGAGCCCGGCATGGCGGTGGCCGTGGGGAGCATCGTCTTCGTCGTGGTGGTATTCGGCGGCATGGGATCGCTGGCCGGCGCTTTCATCGCGTCATTGATCATCGGCGCCTTGCAGACTTTTTCCGTGGCGCTCGACTACTCGATCGTGGACCTGCTGGCGGGGATCGGCATCAACGTTTCACGCGATTCGGCATGGCACGGCCTGCTGGCGATCACCGTGTCGCAGACGGCGCCGGTGCTGCCCTACCTGATGATGGTGCTGATGCTGATCGTGCGGCCGCGCGGACTGATGGGGACCCGGGAAACATGACGCACGTCCCCGGATGTTCCGGCAGCGGAGTGAGCGCATGAACCGGGTCTTTCACGTGCGCCGGCTGGCTTTCTGGGCCGCGGTTGCGATCTTCTTCGCCGTCTTGCCGCTGCTGTTCAAGCAGAGCTTTGCGCTGTCCATGCTTTCGCAGATGGGCATCGCGGTGATATTCGCCCTGTCCTACAACATGCTGCTGGGCCAGACCGGCCTGCTGTCCTTCGGGCATGCCGTATATTTCGGCCTGGGTGCGTTCTTCTGCGCCCACGCCCTCAACCTGATCGGCGCCGGCAAGTTCTCGTTCCCGGTCACCATGGTGCCGCTGATCGGCGGCGTTGCAGGCCTGGTGTTCGGCCTGTTGTTCGGGTTCGTCACGACACGCCGTGCCGGTACGCCGTTCGCGATGATTTCCCTGGGGATCGCCGAAATGGTGGCGGCCAGCGCGCTCATGTTCACCGGCTTTTTCGGCGGCGAAGGCGGCATTGCCACGAATCGCACCGTCGGCGGCACCGTGATGGGCATCAGCTACGGCCCGCAGATCCAGGTCTACTATCTCATTGCCGGCTGGTGCCTGGTGTCGATGATGGCAATGTTTGCACTGACCTGGACGCCGCTGGGCCGCATGGCCAACGCGGTGCGGGATAACCCGGAGCGCGCGAAGTTCGTCGGCTACAACCCGACCCGGGTGCGCTGGCTGATGATGTCGCTCGCCAGCTTCTTCGCCGGCATCGGCGGCGGCCTCGCCGCGATCAATTACGAGATCGTCACGGCCGAAACGCTGGGACTGGTGGCATCCGGCAACGTGGTGCTGATGGCGTTCATCGGGGGCGTCGGCCATTTCTGGGGGCCGATCATCGGCGCAGTCCTGGTCACGATGCTGCAGTCGGCGCTGTCAAACTACACCCAGGCCTGGCTGCTGTACTTCGGCCTGTTCTTCCTGGTGATCATCATGTTCTCGCCGGGCGGCATCGCCAACCTGGTGACGCTGCACAAGCCGGCGTGGAAGGCGCGCCTGCTGCCGCGCCTGTTCCCGTCCTACGCGATTGCCGCCGTGGCCGGGACGGTCATGATGCTCGGATTCTTCGCGCTGATAGAAATGATCTATCACTACGAAGCCAAGGAATCGGTCAACAAGGCCTTCTCCTTCTTCGGCGTCGAACTGGACCCGTCGAAGGCCTCGGCCTGGATCGGCACGCTGGCGGTATTCGCGGTCGGCATCGCCCTGTTCTACGGAGCGAGCAAGGTCGTGCGGCGTGCCTGGGAGAACCTGACGGTGGATTTGCAGAAGGCAGGCGCCGTATGAGTGCCCCGGCCCTGCAGCTGCACGATGTGCGCAAGAGTTTCGGCCGGACTTCGATCATCAACGGCGTCAACCTGGCCATCGAACCCGGCGAGCGCCATGCGATCATCGGCCCGAATGGCGCCGGCAAGTCCACCCTATTCAACCTGATCAGCGGCCGCTTCCCGGTCAGTTCCGGACGCATCGACCTGAACGGCGAACAGATCGACGGCCTCGAGGCCGAAATCATCAACCGCAAGGGCCTGGCCCGCAGCTTCCAGATCACCAACATTTTCCCGAAGCTTTCGGTCTACGAAAACATCCGCTGCGCCGTGATGTGGTCGCTCGGCTACAAGTATTCCTTCTGGCATCGGGTCGGCTCGCTCAAGGACGTGCGCGAGCGCTGCGAGGAAATCGTGGAACGCATCGGCATGACGAAGCGCCGCGAGCGCGTGGCGGGCGTGCTGACCTATGCGGAACAGCGCGCCCTGGAAATCGGCGTCACCATCGCGGGCGGCGCCAAGGTCATCCTGCTCGACGAGCCGACCGCCGGCATGAGCCGCAGCGAAACCGACGAGGCCGTGGAGCTCATTCGCAAGGTAACGGAAGGCCGCACCCTCATCATGGTCGAGCACGACATGAGCGTGGTGTTCAACCTCGCCGACCGGATCTCCGTGCTGGTCTATGGCGAGGTCATCGCCACCGGCAAGCCGGAGGACATCCGCGCCAACAAGGCGGTTCAGGAAGCCTACCTTGGAACGGAGCAGCACTGATGCTCGAGGTAAAGGATCTGCACGCTTACTACGGCAAGAGCCACATCCTGCATGGGGTCCATCTGCGGGTGGGGCAGGGCGAGATCGTCAGTCTGCTGGGGCGCAACGGCGTCGGCCGCTCCACGACCATCAAGTCCATCATGGGCCAGGTCAATTCGACGGGTTCGGTGAAGTTCAAGGGCGAGGAACTGGGCGGGCAGAAGACCTACATGATCGCGCGCAGGGGGTTGGGGTACGTGCCGGAGAACCGCGACATCTTTCCTTCGCTGACCGTGAAACAGAACCTCCTGCTCGGCATGAAAAGCTCGAACCAGAAGGGCCGCTGGAGCATCGATGACATGTACACGCTGTTCCCGCGCCTGCAGGAGCGCGCCGATGCCCCTGCCGGCGTCATGTCGGGCGGCGAGCAGCAGATGCTTACGTTGTGCCGCACCCTGATGGGCGATCCCGACCTGGTGATGATCGACGAACCGACCGAGGGCCTGGCGCCGAAGATCGTGGAGCAGGTCGCCCGGCTGTTCGAGGAGATCAAGAATCGTGGCGTGTCGATCCTGCTGGTCGAGCAGAAGTTGACGATTGCCCTGAAGATCTCGCAGCGCCTGTATGTGATGGGGCACGGCCAGATCGTGTTCGAAGGCACGCCAGATGGCTTGAGGAGCAACGAGGCCGTTCGCAAGGAATGGCTGGAAGTGTAGAGCTATCCCACTAACCGCAAAGGCGCGAAGGCGCAAAGGTTACGCAGAGAACACCATTCCGGCAAAATTCAAACCAGGTTCGCGTTGGCATTGGAGATTGCGCCGGTGCGGTACGTGAATGCATGTCTGCACTTCTTTGACCCCTTGGCGCCTTCGCGCCTTTGCGGTTGGCGCATTTTTCGGAGTACCCATGACCAATATTGTCGATTTCCAGAAGCAGGGCAGCATAGGCATCATCACGCTCAACAATCCGCCGGTCAACGCGCTGTCGGTGAACAAGGGCGTAATCCAGGGCATCCTGGAGGCCCTCAAGGAGGGCGACCATGATCACCACATCCGCGCCTTCGTCATCATCGGCGGCGGCCGCAATTTCAGCGGCGGCGCCGACATCAGCGAATTCGGCAAGCCCTATGAACCGGGCAAAGCGACGCTGCCGGATGCGCTGGCGTACATGGACACCGTCACCAAGCCCATCGTGGCAGCCATTTCAGGCCCGACGATGGGCGGGGGGCTGGAACTGGCGCTGGCCTGCCATTACAGAATCGCGCTGACCGGCGCGCAGATCGCCCTGCCGGAGGTGAAGCTTGGCATCCTTCCGGGAGCCGGCGGAACGCAGCGCGCACCCCGATTGATGGGCGTGGAAAAGGCACTGGACTTCATGGTCGTGGGCGACCCGATCTCGAGCGAGAAGGCCATGGAATCCGGACTGGTGGACGAGGTGGTTACCGGCGACCTGCGGGCCGCGGCCATTTCCTACACCAATCGGCTGTTGAAGGAAGGCCAGGGCGTGCGCCGAGCCAGCCAGTTGAATGCCGCCCTCGACCAGCCGGCGGAAGCTTTCTTCTCGGCAGCGCGCGAGCGCATCGCCAAGGCGTGGCGCGGTTACCCGGCGCCGCTGGCGATCACCTCTTGCGTTGAAGCCGCCACCAGCCTGCCCTTTGCCAAAGGCGTGGCCTTCGAGCGCCAGCAGTTCGAGAAACTGGTGAAAACCGACGAGTCGCGCGCCTTGCGGCATTTGTTCTTCGCCGAACGCCAGGTCAGCAAGATTCCCGATGTGCCCGACGACACGCCGGTGCGCGAAATCAAGTCCGCGGCGCTGATCGGCGCGGGCACCATGGGCGGCGGCATCGCAATGAATTTCGCCAATGCCGGGATCCCGGTAAAAATGCTCGAGCTGAACCAGGAGGCGCTGGACCGGGGCCTCGGGATCGTGCGCAAGAACTACGCCGCCACGGTTGCGAAAGGCCGCCTCAGCCAGGAAGCCATGGACAAGCGCATGTCGTTGTTCACCGGCGTCACCAGCTACGACGATATCAAGGACGTGGACATCGTCATCGAAGCCGTGTTCGAGGACATGGCAGTCAAGAAACAGGTATTCGAGAAACTCGACAAGGTTGCCAAGCGCGGCGCGATCATTGCCACCAATACTTCCACGCTCGACGTGAACGAGATTGCCGCGGTGACCTCGCGTCCGCAGGACGTGCTCGGATTGCATTTCTTCAGCCCGGCGAACGTCATGAAGCTGCTCGAAGTGGTCCGGGCCGACAAGACCGGCAAGGACGTGCTCGCCACGGCCATGAAGCTGTCGAAGGCGATCAAGAAGGTGGGTGTTGTCTCCGGCGTGTGCGATGGCTTCATCGGCAACCGCATGCTGCACGGTTACTTCCGCGAGGCGGGCTTCCTGCTGGAGGAAGGCGCGTTGCCGCAACAGGTGGACAAGGTCATCGAGGATTTCGGTTTCGCGATGGGTCCGTTCCGGGTCGGCGATCTGGCGGGCCTCGACGTGGGCTGGTACATCCGCAAGCGCCAGGCCGCAACGCGCCCGGCGCACCTGCGGTACTCGAAGGTGGCGGACCAGGTCTGCGAACTCGGCCGCTTCGGCCAGAAGACCGGTGCCGGGTGGTATCGCTACGAGGCCGGAAACCGCAATCCGATTCCCGATCCCGTCGTGGAAGACCTGATCGTGAAAGCTTCGAAGGAAGCGGGCATCCAGCGCCGCAAGGTCAGCGATCAGGAAATCCTCGAGCGCTGCATCTATGCGCTGGTCAACGAAGCCGCGGAAATCCTCGACGAAGGCATTGCCCAGCGCGCCAGCGACATCGACATCGTTTACATCTACGGCTACGGTTTCCCCCGATACCGCGGCGGCCCCATGTTCTATGCAGATACCGTCGGCCTGGACAAGGTGTTGGAAGCCGTGCGGCGCTATCATTCGGTCCATGGCGAGTTCTGGAAACCGGCGCCGTTGCTCGAAAAGCTCGCTGCCGAAGGCAAGAAGTTCAACGCGTGAAGGGCGTGAATGAGTGAGGGCCTGAATGTGTGAATGAGTGTGAGGCATGAAGGCATTTACCCCTTTACGCTTGCTTCACTTTCACTCATTCACACCTTCACGGCATTGGGTGATCCAAAGGAGAACGCTATGGACGCTGTTATCGTTTCGACCGCACGCACGCCGCTCTGCAAAAGCTGGAAGGGCGCCCTCAACATGACCCATGGCGCGACCATGGGCGGGCATGTCGTGAAGGCGGTGCTGGATCGGGCGAAGCTCGATCCGGCGGAGGTCGAGGACGTGATCATGGGCTGCGCCACCCCCGAAGGTGCGACGGGGCAGAACATTGCGCGCCAGATTGCCATTCGCGCCGGGATGCCGGTCACGGTGTCGGGCATGACGGTCAACCGCTTCTGCTCTTCGGGATTGCAGACGGTCGCGCTTGCCGCCCAGCGCATCCTCGCGGGCGAAGCGGAGATATTCATCGCCGGCGGCGTCGAATCCATCTCCTGCGTGCAGAACGAGATGAACAAGCACATGCTCAAGGACGCCTGGCTCGAGCAGAACAAGCCGCAAATCTACTGGCCGATGCTCGCCACGGCGGAAACCGTGGCCAAGCGCTACAAGATCAGCCGCGAGGCCCAGGACCGCTATGGCGTCGACAGCCAGCTGAAGGCCGCCAGGGCGCGTGCCGAAGGCAAGTTCAAGGCGGAGATCGTGCCCATCTCGACGACCATGAAAGTCGTCGACAAGAACACCGGCCAGGAATCGACCAGGCAGGCGACGACGAGCGAAGACGAAGGCATTCGTCCGGATACCACGTACGAAGGCGTTTCCCAGATCAAGCCCGCCATCGAAGGCGGCGTGATCGCCGCGGGCAACGCCAGCCAGTTTTCCGACGGCGCCTCGGCGCAGGTGATCATGAGCGATCGCATGGCTTCGAAGAAGGGGCTCAAGCCGATGGGGATTTTTCGGGGTTTCGCCGTTGCCGGGTGCGAGCCGGACGAGATGGGCATCGGACCGGTGTTTGCCATCCCGAAGCTGCTGAAGCAGACCGGCAAGAAAATCGAGGACATCGGCCTGTGGGAGCTGAACGAGGCCTTCGCGGTACAGGTGATCTACTGCCGCGACAAGCTGGGCATCCCGAATGACCGCCTCAACGTCAACGGCGGCTCGATCGCCGTCGGCCATCCCTACGGCGTCACCGGAAGCCGGCTGATCGGCCATGCGCTGATCGAGGGCAAGCGACGCGGCGTCAAGTACGCGGTCGTCACCATGTGCATCGGCGGCGGCATGGGCGCTGCCGGCTTGTTCGAGGTTGTCTAGGGCCTACCGCGCACCACGAAGGCGCGCAGAACACGAAGGAACACGAAGAGAATCGAAACATGAGGTGGGAACGGGCTGATCTGGCGAGTCGAAAAGGGTGAACTTCACGCGAAAATCAACGCACTGACGTGCCTCTATTTCTTATTTTGCATTTCTTTGTGTCACCTCGTGTTCTTCGTGCCTTCGTGGTGCGCAGTAGACCGACATGAGGTATGGGCCAAAAAGCGAAGCATCCCGATGCAATCCAAATTGCTCAATCCGCGTGACGTTGCGTTCGTACTATACGAACTCCTCGACATCGAGTCGCTGACGCAGCGGCCGCGATTCGCGGATCACTCGCGCGAGACATTCGATGCCGCCCTGGAGACCGCGGCAAAAATCGCGGAAGAGAAGTTCGCTCCGCACAACCGCAAGTCGGATCTGAACGAACCACGCTTCGACGGCGGCAAGGTGACCATGATCCCGGAGGTGGGCGAGGCGCTGGAGGCCTTCCGCCAGGCGGGATTCATGTCGGCTTCCCAGGATTTCGACCTTGGCGGCATGCAGCTGCCCTGGACCGTCGCGCAGGCCTGCTTCGCCTGGTTCAATGCGGCGAACGTCTCGACCGCGGCTTATCCCTTCCTCACCATCGCCAACGCCAACCTGATCCGCGCCTTCGGGACGGAACAGCAGAAGCGGCGTTACCTGCCGTCGCTGCTGGATGGCCGCTATTTCGGCACCATGTGCCTGTCCGAACCGCAGGCAGGTTCGTCGCTCGCCGACGTGCGCACCACGGCGCATCCGCAGGCCGACGGCAGTTATCGGATCACGGGCAACAAGATGTGGATCTCGGCCGGCGACCACGAGCTTTCCGAAAACATCGTGCATCTGGTGCTGGCGCGCATCAAGGGCGCGCCCGCAGGCGTAAAGGGGATTTCCCTGTTCCTCGTTCCCAAGTACCGGCTCAACGACGATGGGTCGCGGGGCGCTCGCAACGACGTCGCGCTGGCCGGCCTCAATCACAAGATGGGTTTCCGCGGCACCACCAACTGCGTGCTGAATTTCGGCGAGCACGGTGGTGCATGGGCGGAACTGGTCGGAGAGCCGAACAAGGGTCTCGCTTATATGTTCCAGATGATGAACGAGGCCCGGATCGGCGTCGGCATGGGCGCGACTGTGCTGGGTTATACCGGTTACCTGCATGCGCTCGACTATGCGCGCCAGCGGCCGCAGGGCCGGCTGCCCGGCGGCAAGGACCCGGCCCAGCCGCCGGTCAGGATCATCGAACATGCCGACGTGAGGCGCATGCTGCTCGCGCAGAAGGCCTACGTCGAAGGCGCGTTTGCGCTTTGCCTCTACTGCGCGCGCCTGGTGGACGAGGCGCATTCGGGCAAAGACGAGAAGGCGCGCGGCAATGCGGGCCTGCTGCTCGAAATCCTGACGCCGGTGGCCAAGGCCTGGCCGTCGCACTATTGCCTCGAAGCCAACAGCCTGGCGATCCAGGTATACGGAGGCTACGGTTATACCCGCGAGTATCCCGTCGAACAGTTCTACCGCGACAACCGGCTCAATCCGATCCATGAAGGCACCAATGGCATTCAGGCTATCGATCTCCTCGGCCGCAAGGCCGGGATTGCCGACGGCGCGGGGATCCAGTTGCTGGCACGGGAGATCGATGACGTGGTGCGCGAAGCCCGGGCCTGCGATTCGGACGAGTTGCGCCGTTGCGGCGAAGCGCTGAACGAAGCCCTGGACCGGGTCATGGATGTAACGCGCAATCTCCTGTGCGTGACCGGGCGGGGCGAAGTGGAACTCGGCCTGGCGAACGCATCGGTGTATCTCGACTTGGCCGGCCACACCATCCTGTCCTGGATCTGGCTGCGGCAGGCATTGGTCGCGGTGAGGAAAGTCGGCGCCGCTACCGCGGAGGAGAAGGATTTTTACCAGGGCAAGCTGCAGACGTGTGCCTGGTTCTTCCGCTGGGAACTGCCGAAGACGAAACAGTGGCACGAGCTGCTCGCCAGCCTCGATCGCACGACGCTGGAAATGCAGGACGGCTGGTTCTGATTTACTGCGCACCACGAAGGCACGAGGAACACGAAGGTGCACGAAGAAAGGCGAAAAAGAATTGTTCGTGGTGAATAACTAACTGAGGAAGGCCGAGGGCGCCCCGGACTCGTTAGCGGTACGCCCGTTTGCGGGCAGGGGCGCAAAGGGCTTCGGCAAGTACACCGGATAGCAGAAACAACACACGTTACGGAGCGGCGCATGAATGTAAAACAATTGTTCGATCTGTCGGGAAAGGTCGCTGTGATCACCGGCGGTTCCCGCGGCCTGGGCTTGCAGATGGCCGAAGCCCTCGGCGAAATGGGCGCGAAGGTGGTGATCACCGCGCGCAAGGCCGGCGAGCTGGAGGAAGCGAAGGCGCACCTGAAAGGCATGGGCATCGATGCGCTCACGGTGACCAATGACCTGCAGAACACCGATTCCGTGAAACCGATGGTGGAGCAGGTCCTCAAAAGCCAGGGACAGATCGACATCCTGGTCAACAACGCCGGCGCGGTGTGGGGCGCATTGGCGGAGGACCATCCGCTCGACGCCTGGTACAAGGTCATCAACCTGAACCTGACCGCGGTATTCCTGCTGAGCCAGGCCGTCGGCAAGCTCAGCATGATTCCCCGCAAGTATGGCCGCATCATCAACCTGGCCTCCATCGCAGGCCTGGTCGGTACGGATCCGCGCATGATGCCGACCATTGCCTACAACGCCAGCAAGGGCGGGGTCGTCAACCTCACCCGCTCGCTGGCCGTGGAATGGGCGCTGCACGGCATTACCGTAAATGCGATCGCCCCCGGCGTATTCCCGTCGAAAATGTCCCGCGGCATGATAGACAAGGCCGAGCAGATCATCATGGACATCACGCCGATGAAGCGCCTGGGAACCGATTGGGACCTCAAGGGCCTGGCGGTGCTTCTGGCCTCGGATGCATCGGCTTACATCACGGGCCAGACCGTGGCGGTCGACGGCGGCCTTGTTTCGATGTAAGACAGACATGGCGGAGCAGAAAGCAGGGTTCAATATCCACGTTCCCTTTGTCGAGCACCTGGGAATCAGGATCCTCGAGAAGGGGGAGGGAGTCGTGAAATTGCGGCTGGATCCGCGCCCGGAACTGGCCAACAGCTGGGGATCGGTGCATGGTGGCGTGCTGATGACCATGCTGGATGTGGCGCTTGCGAGCGCCGGCAGGGCGCTGGACGGGACCTGCAACGGCGCCCTGACCGTGGAGATGAAGGTGAATTTCATCGCCGCCGCCACGGGCGCGGTGCTGGGCGAAGGCCGTGCCCAGCGTGCCGGCCGCTCGCTGATCTTCTCGGAAGGGGAATTGCGCGCCGAGGACGGCACCCTGCTGGCAAAAGCCACCGGCACGTTCAAGCTTCTTTATCCTTCCGCGAAGGAATAGGACGGAATCCACTGCGCGCAACGAAGGAGCATGATGTTCCCTTGTCCGTGGTGCGCGGAAAGCGTGAGACCACCGTGCTTGAGATGAACCGAATCTGGAGAATGAACGATGGCGCTTGATCCGCAAATCGAAATCCTGCTTGGCCTGGCCAGGCAGGCCAACCTGCCCGAAGTCTGGCAGCTCACGCCGGACCAGGGGCGCGAGCAGTACCTGACGCGCGTAAACAGGCTGAAGGTCAGCGAGAGCATTTTTCGCACCGAGGACCGGCGCATTCCCGGTCCCGGCAGCGACATTCCGATTCGCATCTATACGCCGCGCGAACTCAAGACCGCGGAGAAGCTGCCGGTGCTGTTGTGGTTCCACGGCGGCGGATTCGTCATCGGTTCGCTGGAAACCCACGATTCCGTCTGCCGCATGCTCGCCAACCAGGCGGGGTGCATTGTCGTGTCGGTGGACTACCGCCTGGCGCCCGAAGCCAGGTTTCCCGCGGCGGTGGAGGATTGCCAGGCCGCGATGAAGTGGGTCGCATTGCACGCCGTCGAGTTCGGCGGCGACGGGAACTGCATCGCAGTCGGCGGGGACAGCGCCGGCGCCAACCTGGCAACGGTGATGGCGATCCTGGCGCGCGATGCCGCGCACCCGAAGCTGGTGTTCCAGCTGCTGGTTTATCCCTGCGTCGCGCCCGAACCGGAAACCGCTTCGCATCACAAGTTCAAGGAAGGCTATGTCCTGTCGCGCAATTCGATCACCTGGTTCTATCGCCAGTACCTGCGCTCCGGCAAGGATGCGAACGACTTCCGTTTCGCGCCGCTGCTGCTGGACGATCTGGCAGGCCTGCCGCCGTCCCTGATCATCGTCGCCGGTTACGACCCGCTTCGCGACGAAGGCATCGAGTATGGAAAGAGGCTGATTGAGGCGGGAAACCAGGTGCGGCTGTCGAACTACGAAGGCATGGTTCACGGGTTTTACCTCATGGGCGGCGCGGTGGATGCGGCGAAGCGCGCGGTCTCCGAGTCGGCCAGGGCATTGCGCGAGGCATTCGATGCCGCTCGTGGAATCGACAGAAAAATTTCAAAAACGGCGTGACGGACAGGAGAGAGACCATGGGTAGTCTGAAAGGAAAGGTGGCGTGGATCACCGGCGCCGGCACCGGCATCGGGCTTGCGGGTGCAAAGGCGCTGGCGGATGCCGGCGCAATCGTCGTGATGTCGGGCCGCCGCAAGGAGGTCCTGGCGCCGGAGGCGGAGAAAATCCGCATCAAGGGCGGCGCGGCGGAAGTCGAGGCCCTGGATGTTTCCGAAGCCAGGTCGGTCAAGAAAGTGGCGGATGCGATCCTGTCCCGGCACGGGCATATCGACATTCTGGTCAACAGCGCGGGTCTGAACACGCCGAATCGCTACTGGAAAAACCAGACCGTCGACGGCTGGCGGGACGTGGTCGGCATCAACCTCGATGGGTCCTTCTACACCATTCAGGCGGTGATCGCGGCGATGCGCGCGAAGAAGGACGGGCTGATCATCAACGTTTCGTCCTGGGCCGGCGTATTCCATCCCAAACTTACCGGCGCGGCTTACAACGCCAGCAAGCACGCGGTCACGGCGATGACCGAAACCATCAACATGGAAGAGTGCCAGAACGGCATCCGCGCCTGCGCCATCTGCCCGGCGGAAGTCGCGACGCCGATCATGGACCGGCGGCCGGTTCCCCCGAGCGCCGCCGACCGGGCGCGCATGCTGCAGCCGGAAGACCTGGGCAATACCATCCGTTTCATCGCCGAGATGCCGGCCCACGCCTGCATCAACCAGTTGATCATCAGCCCGACCTGGAACCGGATGTACATCGACAACCTGTAGCGGCGCATGCGCGCAACACTGTTCACCAACGTCGATATCCTGGATGGCAGCGGGGCGCAGCCGTTCCCCGGCAGCGTGCTGGTCCGGGGCGAGCGCATAGAGGCGGTTGTCCCGCGGGGCGCGGCATTGGCCGACAGGGATGCGCTGGTTGTCGACGGACAGGGGGCAACGCTGATGCCGGGAATGATCGAGGCGCATTCCCACCTCACATTCACGGATGTCGCGGTCACGGTGGAACTGGGCTTCATTCCCCCGGAAGAGCACATGCTCAAGACCGCGCGGAACGCGCGGCGCATGCTTGATGCCGGCTTCACGTCCTGTTTCAGTGCCGCCGCGGCGAAGCCGCGGCTAGACGTGGCGCTGCGCAATGCGATCGACAGCGGTTCTATCCCCGGCCCCCGAACCCTCGCCGCGAGCCCGGAAATGACGGTTTCGGCGGGACTGGGCGACGTGCGCCTCTATCACATGTACCGGGAGAACTTCGCGGTGGTCTGCGACGGTGCCGCGGAATTCCGCAAGTTCTCGCGGACCATGGTGCGCGAGGGCGCGGATACGCTGAAGATCAACGTGTCGGGCGACGCGGGAACGCCGCACTCGCCGGCCGATACGACCGTGATGAACGAAGCCGAGGTGGCGGCCGTCTGCGACGTCGCTCATGCACATGGCAAGCGCATCGCCGCCCATGCCCGCAGTGCCGAGTCGGTGAAGATGTGCCTGCGCCACGGCGTGCAGGTGATCTACCACGCAACGCTGCTGGACGACGAAGCGATGGATGCCCTGGAACAGGCGAGGGACGAGGTGTTCGTCGGCCCCGTACTCGGACATTTGTACACGACCCTGAACGAAGCTGCGCCGTGGGGCATCACGCGGCAGGTCGCCGAGCAGCGAGGTGTCGCGCACGAGCTCGACCGTGGCATCGAAAGCATGCGCCAGCTGCACCGCCGCGGCGTGCGGGTCCTGATCGGCGGAGACTACGGTTTCGCCTGGAATCCGGTGGGAGCCGACGCCCGCGACATCGAGCAGTTCGTCAAGCTGCTGGCGTTCTCGCCCATGGACGCAATCGTCGCCGCCACCCGGCTCGGCGGGGAAATCATGGGCATGGGAGATCGAGTAGGCCAGGTCCGGCCCGGCTACCTGGCGGACCTCCTGCTGGTGGAAGGCGATCCGCTCGCCGATGTGGCGATCCTGCAGCGGCCTGAAAAATTGTCCGCCATCATGAAAAACGGTGAATTCTGGAAGGCGCCGCCAATATAATCACGCAGTGAGCTTCGGCATTCCGTTTCCCTTCCTTGCGCGCCTGTGCCTGTCGTTCGTGCTGTCCGCCGCAGCCGCAACGGCAGCGCATGCACAGACCCGGGCGGTACAGGACCAGCAGGACCTCATCAACTGGTATTACGCCGCGACGTTCGGCACCGGGGTCTATACGGCCGGCGACCGCACCGTCGCGGTCATCCAGCTGCCGATTTCCCGCGTATTGCGTCCCCTCGGCGAAGACAACTACGGCCTCCGGCTGAAAATCCCGATCACGTTCGGTTTCTACGACTACGCTTTCGACGATGCGTTCACGGGCGAATTTCCGGAGGAGGTGAGCACGGTCAGCGTGATGCCGGGCCTCGAATGGGAAATGCCGCTGTCGTCCCGCTGGACCGTGAAACCCTACATCTCCGCCGGCTACGGCCAGGATCTGTCCGGCAAGGAGTCTGCGCTGATCTACGATCTCGGCGTCAAGAGCCGCTACGTGATCGGCGAGGACAAGGACGTCGAATTCGCCCTGGTCGGCGCGCTGACTGCCGCCGGCTACCGCCCCCGCGGGGGGCCGCGCCAGCCTTTCGGGGTGCTGTCCATCGGCGTGGATATCGTCATTCCGACGAAACTCATCCTGTTCGACCGCAATGTCTTCTTCGGCTTCACGCCGGTTTATTCCAAGTATTTCAACAAGCTCAGGTTTGCCGAATTCGACGACGTCGACAACCGCCTGCGCGAGCAGTTCGAGCTGAACATCAGCATGTTGAGCCGCAAGCCGTGGAGGCTGAAGTATTTCGACGTCGACCGGATCGGCCTCGCCATCCGCAGCAGCGAGGAAGTGTTCGGCGTAAGCCTGTTCACGTCGTTGCCCTTCTAGGCGGGTGCAGGCCCGATATTTTCGGGCTGCCCGTTTTTCCGCTCTGGGTTATCCTGTGATGGTTGTCGCCTGCCGGAAGCCGAACCCACAATTCATTCGGGAACTGACATGAAATCTGCAATCGGCCTGCTGTCCGTGCTGCTGTCCTTGATCGCCACCGGCGCAAATGCCGCTCCGGGCACCCTCGAACGCATAGGCAAGAGCGGGGTGATCCGGCTGGGCTACCTGGAAGCCGCGGCGCCGTTTTCCCACGCGGAAAGCGGTAAACCGCCGGCGGGCTACGCGATCGACCTGTGCAACCGCGTGGTCGAGGATCTGCGCACGGAGCTGAAATTGCCCGGGCTGCGGACCGAATGGGTCAAGGTCACGCTGCAGGATCGCCTGCAGGCGGTCAGGGAAGGGCGGATCGACCTGGAGTGCGGGACGACGACCTGGACGCTGTCCCGTAGCCAGGACGTGGATTTCAGTCTGATGACCTTCGTCGATGGCGGCAGCCTGCTGGTAAAGCTTGGCGCCGGCCTGCGGCGCATGGCTGATTTTTCCGGCAAGCGCATTGCGGTGGTGAAGGGGACGACGACCACCGACGCGCTGACGCGGGAGCTCAAGCGCCTCGGCATCCAGGCCAAAGTCACGCCCGTCAGCGACGAGCGCAAGGGCATGGCGATGCTCGATGCGGGCGAGGTCGACGCGTATGCGTCCGATCGCCTGGTCCTGCTTGGACTGGCCCTGGATTCCCAGGGCAAGCAGGCGTTCAGCCTGATCGACGATGATTTTTCCATCGAACCTTACGCGCTGGCGCTGCGCCGCGACGACCACGATTTCCGGCTGGCGGTGAACCGCGCCCTGGCGCGGGTTTACCGGTCGGGCGACATCATGAAGATCTATGACCTGTGGCTGGGGAAGCTCGGGCGGCCCGGCCTGCTGCTGTCGTCGCTCTATGTACTGCAGGCCCTTCCGGAGTGAGGGGACGTCGATGAGCATGCGTCTGCTTTCCCGCCTGTCCCTGGCGTGCGCGCTCGGAACCGCAGGCTATCTTGCCGCCCAGCAGGATTCGCCTCCTGCGGGCAGGGATTCCTCCTGCCGCCAATGCGGCGTCATCACCAGCATTCGCGAACTGCAGCAGGAGCGCGCGTCCGCAAGCACGTTGACGCAGCGGTTGCCGCCGGTCGGTCCGGTGTTCGGATTCACGTTCGGCGGCGATTCGCATGTGAAGGGATTCGTCGGCGCGGTCGGCAACCAGGAAATGCGCGATCGCCTGACCGAGATCAGCTATGAAATCGACGTCCGCTACAACGACGGCCGCAACGGCATCGTCGAAACGCGCTACGGCGCCGACCTGCGGGTCGGCGATCCGGTCAAGGTCGACCATAACAGGATCGAGCTGGACCTGTAACGAACCCGTCCCGCGGAGCGTGCATGCCAACCGGCCATGCGCTGCGCCCGCATGAAGGCTGTATGGAGGATTCCCGTCATGCAGGCAATGATTCCTGAAGTGACCACCGAAGTATTGCAGGCCTTTGCCGACGCGTGGAATCGCCACGATGTCGATGCCCTGATGTCGTTCATGACGGAGGATTGTGTTTTCGAATCCTCTGCCGGCGCCGATGTCTGCGGAACCCGATACGAAGGCGCGGAGGCCGTGCGGGCCGGCTTCGCCGAGGTCTGGGCGGTCTTTCCCGATGCCCACTGGGGCAACGCGCGCCATTTTGTCCACGGAGACCGGGGGGTATCGGAGTGGACGTTCACGGGAACGCGGGCGGACGGAACCCGCGTCGAAGTTCATGGTTGCGACCTGTTCACCCTGCGGGGCGGCAAGATATTTCTGAAGAACTCCTACCGCAAGAGCCGGCCGCCAGTTACGAAGCCAGCGCGATGAAGCCCAACCCTTCGTTCCACCGGGCTGCCTTCGGCAGCCGGTGAACTCGAGCGTCGAATGTCCGCCGGCGGTAGTAAGGCGCCTGCAATCGGCCAATGGGGGACTTTGGTGTACCGTGCCCAGCCCATGGCATCAGCTCGTGTCGGGGTGCTGGATTCATCGCGCAAGCTCCCCGCTGGAAATCAAGCATATGCCAAACGAATTGGCTCCGGATCCCGGTAGCACGACTTGCGTTACAATTTCCCTGATTCCAGCCTAAACAATTCCCCGGCCAAACACGGCCGGCGCCACATCTTCGGAGCGTCCTGCTCCAACTGTTATACACAGAGATTCACCAAATAGTCCCTGGCAGTTTGGGGGCAGGTCGTGTGCATTCGCCGCGCTGATATCTTTCGACAAACGTAGCCGCGTGGCACTGCACCTTATTCATACATTACGGGGGATCACATGCAACGTTCGCGGACGATTGGAAGGGGGTTACTTGCAGGTGTAATGCTGAGTGTATCGGCAAGCGCGGCGGAAGGCGACGTTCCGGGGCTGCCGTGGCAGATGGCGGGAAACAATCACGTCCTGGTCGGGGTCATGTGGAATGAGGCAGTTCTCAAGATTGTCCCCAAGGGTCTTTCGGCCACCCCGGAACGGACAGGCGGGATAAACATCTATCACTCCCCACGCGGCTATGGCGCCGCGCCTTACCAATCCGGGTATGGGTGGATTGACCTTGCGGGACAAGATGCTGCCGATGGGAGCAAAGCGCGCTACATCTTCCGTGCTGGCGTGGGGCCGACGGCGAACATCACTGAGGCCTTTACCAGGATCTGGGGGTCGGGGATACGCAGCGGCGGCACCAAGCTGGAAACCGCGGACGGCGTCCTTCAGGCAACCGGAATGATGAGCGGCAAAGTCTGGGGGACGGTCAGGATCAAGACCTCCGATCAGTGCGGGAACGCGGCGGGGACCCTGAACTATTTCATTCCGTCGCCCGACGGATCGAAGCTGTCCAGGATGCAGATTCCCTTTGCCACCATCGCTTGCGGAGCTGAGCCCGTTACAGTGGAGATCAATTTTCCGGACTCCGACATCGCTGGAGTAAAGCCGGAGAAGTTGCTCTGGGCCGCCGAGCTGCGAGAGGCTGCCTTTGGTTTTAGCCAGCCAGCAGTCTGGAAATGACGCTCTGACAGGCATATGCACGGGCAGGGCCAGGCCGCCAGGGTGAGGGTGGCCTGGCTTGCTGGAAGGGGGGCAAGGCCTTTCCTTGAACAGATGTTTCGTTATGCGGATGCCATGGATCAATCTGACTACCGCGTCAGGTCCCTTCAAACGGCTCCATCGCCCGTATCGCTTCGAGCAACGCGGCATCGAACGCATCCGGAGCAGCGTGCTCCGCTCCTGCCATTGCATCCAGCCCGGAGCGAATGTCCTTCTCGAGAATCCCGATCGTGTTGTCGGGGTCGTAACCTTCGCGCGACCAGTCGATCTCGTGAAAGTGGTCGCCGAACCAGGTTGCCCCGGAACTGGCTTGCATGACCGATCGCAGCGTTTCCAGGTCCGCGCCCAGTTCCCTTGCGCGTGCATACGCGCGGCGCACGGCAACGACGGAAGCGCTGGCCACATAATTATTCAACACCTTTGCCGTCATGCCCGCGCCGAGCGGACCGAGCCTGAAAACGTGCTGGCCCATGGCGTCGAACAACGGCATCAGATGGTCTAAGGCCTCGTTCGGCCCCCCCAGCATGAAGCTGAGCTTGCGCAAACGTGCTGCGTGCGGGGCGCCGGACATCGGCGCATCAATGAGGGTGACGTCAGCGGGAAGCCGGCGGCGCAATTCCGGAATGAAACGTGGTGTCAGTGTCGAACTGATGATCAGGGTCTTCGGATACTGCGGTTGCGCGAACAAGGCCTGTCGATCGAAACACACGTCCAGGGTCTGGGCTACATCCCTGACCACCGAGATGACGACTTGCACGCGGCGGCCAAACTCCGCAGGGTCTTCGAGCATGCGCGACTGGAAGGTGCCGAACTCGTTCGCCGGACGGACATCGAGACCCCAGACTTCGTAGCTGGTGTCCTGCAATGCCTGCGCCATCGGCAGTCCCATCGAGCCACAACCCGCAATTCCCACTACCGGGTCTTTGCGCATGGCTGATTCCGGTGTCTTGCGATGTTTGTCAGCGCCCCGTCAGGAAATCCACCGCCAGCGCGGCGAGCGATCGCGTGCCTTGCAGCAATCCCGATTCGTCGATGAAAAAGCGCGGCGAGTGGTTGGGTGCCGCTGCGGCCATGTCCTGGTCTTTCGGGGTGATGCCGACGAAGTAGAACATGCCCGGCACCTTTTCCTGGAAGTAGGAGAAATCCTCGGCAACCATCACGCGCTTGGACACCGCGGCTCCGCCTTCGCCGCCGATGCGCTTCAGGGTCGGGATCATCCTCTCCGTCAGCGTCGGGTCGTTCACCGTCACCGGAACGGCCTTCTCCACTTTGACCTCCGCGTGCGCGTGGTTGGCTTCGGCGATCGCTTCCGAAATGTGCTTGATGCGCGCATGGATGTCCTGGCGCATTTCCTCGTCGAAGCTGCGGATGGTGCCCGTCATCTCCACCTTGTCGGGAATGATGTTCTTGCGGGCGCCGCCGTTGATGGTGGCGACGGAGACCACAGCGGGCTCCCTGGAAACATCGATCTGCCGCGCCACGATGTTCTGCAGGCCGGTCACGATCTGCGCGGAAGTCACGACGGGATCGATGCCCATCCACGGCCACGCGCCGTGGGTCTGCTTGCCCTTGACGGTGATGTATAGCCAGTCGGCGCTCGCCATGAGCGGGCCCGCGCGGTAGGTGATCATCCCTGCGGGCTGCCCGGAGATCACGTGCAGGCCGAAAATGGCGTCCGGTTTCGGATCTTCGAGCGCGCCTTCCGCCACCATCAGCGGCGCCCCGCCGGTCTCGCCGGGCGGTGGACCTTCCTCTGCCGGCTGGAAGATGAACTTCACCGTACCGGGCAGCTGTTCGCGGACGCCGGCGAGGGCCTCGGCCACGCCCATCAGGATGGCGATATGCGCGTCATGTCCGCAGGCATGCATGACGCCGACCTGCTGGCCGAGATACTCCGTTTTTACGGTGGACTTGAAGGAAAGGTCGGATTCCTCGACGACGGGCAGGGCGTCCATGTCGGCGCGCAACGCCACCACCGCTCCCGGCTTGCCGCCCTTCAGCAGGCCGATCACCCCCGTCTTTGCCACGCCCGTTTTCACTTCCATGCCGAGCTTGCGCAGATGCCCGGCGACCCATTCCGCGGTCTTGACCTCGCGGTTCGAGAGCTCCGGATTCTGATGGGCATGGCGCCGCCACCCGATGACCTTGCCCTCCAGACTGCGGACTTGCCGGTCCACCGTGGCCGCAAGGTCCTGCGCCGGGGCGGGGCTGCCGGCGGCGAGCAGCAAAAGGGCAAGGGCGGGCAGCAGGCGGCGCATGGACATCTCCTCTTGAAGGGTTTCACCGAACCCGGCGTTTCAATTCGGGTAACGGGATTAGAGCACAAAACCCCAGGCTCCCGGATGTGCTGGCAACGGCAACGATGCCACAGCATAATCATGGCCTTCGATCCCCGGGAATCCCATGAAACCCCTGTACGTCACCGCCGTTTTCGCGGCTGCGATGGTCGTCATCATCGTGAGCTCAAATATCCTGGTGCAATACCCCCTTGGCGACTGGCTCACCTGGGGGGCGCTCACCTATCCGTTTTCGTTCCTCGTGGTGGATCTCGCGAACCGCTATCACGGTCCGCGCGTTGCCCGCCAGATCGTGTATGCCGGCTTCATGGTTGCGTTGCTGCTATCGGCCTGGCTCGCCACGCCGCGCATCGCGATCGCGTCCGGCACCGCGTTCCTGTGCGCCGAACTGCTCGACGTGACGGTGTTCAACCGCCTGCGCCGGCTCGCCTGGTGGAAGCCGCCGCTCGTGTCCACGCTGGCCGGCTCCGTTCTGGATACGGCGATTTTCTTCACTCTGGCTTTCGCCGGCACCGACATGCCCTGGGTTACCCTGGCGCTCGGCGATCTGGGCGTCAAGGTGGCTATTGCGCTGTTCGCACTGCTGCCGTTCCGCCTGGCGCTGGTGCTGGTGCGTCCCCACAACTGATCCTCGCCGCGGATATGTCACAGCGCATTACCAATCCACACTGGACTTGGTTCGTGCCGGCGCTGGCGTGGCTGGTCATGGCCATTTCCCTGGTCATTCCGGGCGCATTCATGACGGCGCTGGCGGCGGTTGCCCTGGTCGGTGCGGTCATCGCCGCGGTCCACCACGCCGAAGTCGTGGCCCACAAAGTCGGCGAGCCTTTCGGCACGCTGGTGCTGGCGGTCGCGGTGACGGTCATCGAAGTGGCGCTGATCGTATCGGTGATGCTATCCGGCGGCCCGGGCAAGGAGGCGCTGCCGCGCGACACGGTGTTCGCGGCGATCATGATCTGTTGCAACGGCATCGTCGGCCTGTGCCTCCTGATGGGCGGCATGCGCCATCACGAACAGGGATTCCAGATCCAGGGTGCCAGTTCGGCACTGGCCGTGCTCTGCGCCTTGTCCGTGCTGTCGATGGTCCTGCCCAGTTACGCGACGACGGTGCCGGGGCCGGGCCTGTCGAATTCGCAGCTTGTTTTTGCCGGCATCGTCTCCCTGGTGCTTTACCTGGTGTTCGTCTTTATCCAGACCATCCGCCACCGCGATTATTTCCTCGCGGCAAGCGCCAACGAGGAAGTCCACGCCGAGCCGCCCTCCAACCGGGTCGCGCTGGCAAGCCTGGGGCTGCTGTTCGTGGCCCTCGTCGGCGTCGTCGGCCTCGCGAAAATCCTGTCGTCGATCGTCGAAAGCGGCGTGAGCCGGCTTGGCGCGCCGGCTGCCGTGGTCGGCATCATCATCGCGGCTCTGGTGCTCCTGCCCGAGGGGTTCGCGGCCGTGCGCAATGCCCGCGCCGACCGGCTGCAGACCAGCCTCAACCTCGCGCTCGGGTCCGCGCTCGCCAGCATCGGACTGACGATTCCGACGGTGGCTGCGGTGTCGATCCTGTTCGATCACCCCATCCTGCTCGGGCTGCAGCCGAAGGAAATCGTGCTCCTGGCGCTGACGTTGATCGTCGGGGTCATTACGCTCGGCACGGGCCGCACCACGATGTTGCAGGGCGTGGTCCACCTGGCGATTTTCGCGGCTTTCCTGTTCTTTGCCGTCGTTCCCTGAGCGCCTGCGGACGGTGAGATGCTGGGTGCCCTGACAGTCCTGCTGGTGTTCCAACTCGCGGGGGAGGCGATCTCGCACGGCTTCGGCCTGCCGGTGCCGGGCCCGGTGATCGGATTCGCGCTGTTGCTGGTCGCCCTGATCCTGCGGCGCGGCGTGCCCGAGGAGTTGCGGACGACGGCGACGGGGATGCTGCAGCATTTCTCCCTCATGTTCGTGCCGGCTGGTGTCGGGGTAATGGTGCACCTGTCGCGGCTGAAGGATGAATGGCTGCCGATCACGGTAGCGTTGGTCCTGGGCACGCTCCTGACCATTGCCTGCACGGCGCTGGTAATGAACTGGCTGATGCACCGATTCTCCCGCGAGAAGGAGGAAGCGTGACGCCGAAGCTCACCGACATCTGGGTCTATCTTTCCACCACGCCGCTGCTGGGCTTGACCGTGGCCTTGCTCGTGTACCAGGGCGCATTCTGGATCTACAAGCGCGCGAACTTCAACCCGCTGCTCAATCCGGTGCCCATTTCGGTGGCGGTGCTGGTGGTGTTGCTGACGGTTACGCACACGCCGTACCAGACCTACTTCGACGGCGCGCAGTTCGTGCACTTTCTCCTGGGGCCGGCGACGGTCGCGCTGGCCGTTCCGCTCTATCCCTTACTGGGAAAACTGCGGCGCGCCGTCATACCTGTCATCGGGGCGCTGCTGGTCGGCGGGGTGGTAGCGGTGGGGTCCGCCGTAGGCATCGCGTGGCTGCTCGGGGCCAGTGACACGACGATGCTGTCGATCGCGCCGAAATCCGTTACGGCGCCGATTGCCATGGGCATTTCGGAAAAGATCGGCGGCCTTCCTTCACTTACGGCCGTGCTGGTCATGGTCACAGGTGTCGTCGGGGTGATCAGCGCGAAATACGTCCTGAACTTTCTGAAGATTACCGATCACGCCGTGCGCGGCTTCTCGATCGGCGTCGCGGCGCACGGCATGGGCATCGCCCGCGCGTTTCAGGTCAGCGAGGAGGCCGGCGCTTTTGCGGGCGTGGCGATGGCGCTGACGGCGCTGGCGTCGTCGATCCTGTTCCCGCTATTGCTGTGGATGTTCACCCGTTAGGATCCGAAGAGGCTTTAGGCGTGATATGCGGCGCCTGGAATGAACGTCGTTCAGGCGGCGCCGCGAAAAGAATCGCCGGCTTCCCCATGCGCCATCGTGAGGAGGATAATATTTTTTCAACCGGGTTCCGCGTGAGACCTTGTCCCCGACTCCCAGGGTAGTGCGCATGGGAAATGGAGGACAGCCCGGCGCATTGTCGTTCCACTTGCCATTCCACCCGAGAAGAGGAGACGTGCCATGAAATCGAAGATTGCCATCCTGGGGTTTGTTGTTGCGGTTGGCCTTGCGGTCGCCACAGGTTCCGCCTTCGCGCAGATTGCCAAGAATGTAGCGGCAAAGAGTCCCTGGGGTCCGGCCGATGAAATCGGCACCCTCAACATGATGACCGATGCTTCGAGATTCGACGTTCTCAAGCAGATCGCCGGGGGCAAGGTCTACGATCTGGGCGTCGACCTGTTTGTGGGGATGCCGACCTGCTGCGCCCCCTTTGGGGATCCCACCTTTCAGATCTTCATGACGCATACGCCGGCTCAGGATTCATCGAAGGAACTGCTGTCCTACTCGGGCGATGGGATCTCCATGTATACCCACACCGGCACCCATCTCGACACCCTCAATCACTTC
Source organism: Burkholderiales bacterium (assembly GCA_036384015.1). Taxonomy (GTDB): domain Bacteria; phylum Pseudomonadota; class Gammaproteobacteria; order Burkholderiales; family JACQAP01; genus JACQAP01. The sequence continues at coordinate 42,374 of DASVNF010000100.1, read as the reverse complement.
GGCCTGCATGGGCAGATCTGGAATCAGGTCAGCGCCAAGGAAGCGCTTGGCGTTCGCGGATGGACCAAGTCCGGCGCCGACAAGTATCCGCCGATCATTGCCCGGGGCGTGCTCATCGATGTGGCAAGGTCCAAGAATGTGGCGCACCTGCCGACTTCCTATGCGATCACGGTGGCGGACCTGGAGGATGCGCTGAAAAAGCAGGGTACGACACTTCGGCCGGGCGATGTCGTGCTGACGCGGACCGGAGCCATGGCCCTTTGGCCGGATCCGGAAAAATACCGTCTGGCGGACCAGCCGGGACTGGGCCTCGAGGCGGCCCAGTGGCTGGTCGAGAAGAACAAGGCGATGCTGTTGGGGGCGGATAACTTCGGCGTCGAGGCTTTCCCGTCGAAGGACCCCGAGAATTTCGTCCCGCTGCATTCTTATCTCCAAGCCGAGCGGGGCGTCTCCCTGCTCGAAGCCGTGTGGCTCGAAGACCTGTCGAAGGATCGGGTCTACGAGTTTCTTTTCATCGCTTCCCCCCTCAAGCTGCGCGGTGCGACCGCGTCGCCGATTCGCCCCCTGGCCATCCCGATTCAGCCGAAGTAATTGCGTCTGGATGCAATCCAGGTTGCCGGGAAGCCACCTGGCATGGAAGGACCCTGCCCGTCGCGTCGGTACAAGCCGACGCAGCGGGCTCGTAAGAATCGCCGAGGAGAACAAGATGAGCAATGAAAGTCCCGGTTCGCCGTCCCTGATAGACAACAAGACGGGTGGATACAGAATCCTGCGAGGAGGGCCGGTATTCTGCGCAGGCGTCGTTCCCCATCCGGGATTCGAAGTCGTGCGAGCGGTCCTGCGCCCCTGGGTGCCGCTGGAACAGGCCTACGGATTCATTGAAAGGCATCTCAAGAGCATCGGACGTCCGCCGCAGGCATTCTGCGGCATCGAGCTGCGCGTGCCGGCGCCGCTCAGCTTTGCCGACTGGTCGACTTTCAATGTCCCGTACCTGAAGAAGCTCAATGAATGGGGATTGATCTTCGGCGACCAGAGCGCGGTTTGCCGTTCCAACATTGCGCTGGCGCTGGGAGCGCCCGGGGTTACGTCGGTTTGCGCGTTCTCCTATGTGGTGCCCGCCGCCGGGAAGGTGAAGACGTTCTTCCTTGCCGGCCAGGCCGACATCGATGCGGGAAAGATCGTCGCCGAGGGGGACACCGCGCCCGCGGCCATGCAGAAGCGGGCACGCTTCGTCATCGATACCGTCGGCGCTACGCTGCGGAAACTCGGGGTCGGCTGGGACGATACCACCCAGGTCGCGCTGTTCCACGCGATCGACATCCCGGATGTCTGGGGGCCGGGGTTGCTTGGCCGGTTGGGAGATGCCGTTACCCGCGGAATTCTCGTCTATCGGGCGCGCCCACCCCTTGTTGGCGCAGAGGTGGAGCTCGAAGCCCGTGCCGTGCGGCAGGAAATCGTCATCGCCGCCGCTTGACGGCTTTTCCTGCGGAGGTTGTCCTTCGACCCAATCACACAGGAGCCATGCAAGGGATGCCTGTACAAACACTCGCGCATCGGCTCGCCACCCGTGCCGACCTCGAGATGCTCCGGCAGTTGATGGATGCGGCCATCGGTCAGCTGCAGAAGCCGTTTCTGGATGCGCGGCAGATCGAGTCCAGCCGGACCATCATGGGCCTCGACACCCAGCTCATCGACGACGGCACCTACTTCGTCGTCGAGTCTGGCGGCGAGGTCGCCGGCTGCGGCGGATGGAGCCGACGCGCCACGTTGTACGGGGGGACCAGACGCCGGGGCGCAGTCCTGCGCTGCTGGACCCGCAGCGGGATGCGGCCCGGGTCCGCGCCATGTATACGCATCCCAGCCATGTCCGCAAGGGCGTGGGGCGGCTGATCCTTTCCCTGTGCGAATCGGCCGCGCGGGCGGAAGGTTTCAGAAAAGTCGAACTCATGGGCACATTGTCCGGGGAGCCGCTTTACCGGGCCTGCGGCTACGAAGTCGTGGAGGAACTGGAGGATGGGCGCGGCGGCGTTCAAGTTCCCATCAAGCGCAGGCGAAAATGGCTGTAGGCCCAGACAAAATGCAAAAAAGCCAAAACATGAAACCCAAGCAGCGTGAAGAACTTCTCCGAACGTTGAAGGCCCGTTTCGAGGCCAACATGAATCGTCATAGGGGCCTCGAGTGGACCAAGGTACAGGCAAGGCTGGAAGCCAATGCTGAAAAACTTGGGTCGCTCGGCGAAATGGAAAGGACCGGCGGTGAGCCGGATGTCGTCGGATTCGAAAAGAAGACCGGCGAGTACATTTTTTACGATTGTTCGGCGGAAAGTCCCAAAGGCCGCAGGAGCGTCTGTTATGACCGCGAAGCGCTGCAGTCAAGGAAAGAACACAAGCCTGAAAACAGCGCCGCGGAATTGGCGGCTGCAATGGGCATGGAGCTCCTGACGGAAGAGCAATACCGGGATTTGCAGAAGCTTGGAGAGTTCGACATGAAAACGTCGAGCTGGGTGAAGACGCCTGCCGATATCAGGAAGCGCGGCGGCGCCCTTTTTTGCGATCGTCGCTACGGCCACGTTTTCGTGTATCACAATGGCGCGGAATCGTACTATGCCGCCAGGGCGTTCCGTGGTTCGCTCAGGGTCTGAAGCGTACCGGGCGGAGAGGTTGAGTTCGAGGCCCGTGCAGTGCGGCAGGAGGCGTCGTTTCCACTTTTTAGACCGCAGGATCCGTGCCCCGTGTAATACCTGGCCGATCAGAGTCGCATGCTCGCTTCAGGACTACTCGACCGCCTGCGGGAGTTCCGCCAGGGGCCATAGTCGCGCGATGAACCAGCTCACGAACAGGCCGACGACACAGCCGAAGATGACCTCTGCGGTCTTGCTCAGGCCGAACTCGACACCGGTCACGGTCGATTGATGAGTCAGGCCTGAGCCGATGATCAGGGCGGCTGTTATTGGCGCCTGGCGCCACATCGTCTGGAGGCGGACCAGATAAGCGGAGACCAGCACTGTCACCGCTACGGCGAGGGGAAGTTTCCACTCGCTCGATCCGCCAACGGACAAGAAGAGCAAGCCGATCGCGGAGCCGACGAGCACGTTGACGATGCGGCTCTTGAACATGTGGGCCGCCACCTTGACCTGTGGGTCCGCGGCCGCAATCAGGGAGGCGACGGCCCAGATCGGATCCGGAACTTCGAGATACCGCAGCGTGGCCCAGACGAGGGTTGAGCCGACGAAAACGTTGAGCGCGAACCGCCACGCAAACACGCCCCGGTGCGGGTAGCTGCCGGCTCGCATCAATGTCTCCTCGCGGGCGAGCCCTCCGGAACCTGGCCCTGATACCGCCCTGGATCCATGGGCCGGGATCGGTCCCGGCGGTCGCTGTCGCCGCCACTCGATGTGGACTTCTCTACCGGTTCGGTGGGCTGGCCCGCAAGCGGAACTTGCATTTTCGTTCGCATGCCATCCTCCCTCCTTCCATGAGGTTACGCCAGCTTGACCAGCTGCTTCCCGAGATTCTCCCCCTTCAGCAATCCCATGAATGCTTTCGGGGCGCTGCGAATTCCCTCCGCAATCGTCTCGTGGTACTTGATCTTTCCAGCCGCGACCGCCTTGACGAGATGGGCGACGGCTTTCGAATAAAGGTCCGGGCGGTCGAAGACGATGAAGCCCTGCAGCTTGACGCGATTCACCAGCAACGCGCGGATCATTTTCACGCCATAGGGTTCCGGCCGGTTGTAGTCGGAAATCAGGCCGCAGAGCGCCACGCGTGAGAACGGATTGAGCAGCCGGAAGGACGCATCCAGGACTTCGCCGCCGACGTTCTCGAACAGCGCGTCGACGCCGTTCGGGCAGGCGGCCTTGAGGTCGTCGATGAGCTTTCCGGCCTTGTAATCCACGCAGGCGTCGAAGCCCAGTTCCTTCACCGCGTATTCGCATTTCTTCGGTCCGCCGGCAATGCCAACTGCACGGCAACCCTGTAGCTTTGCAAGTTGGCCGACGACTCCGCCCACCGCGCCACTCGCGGCGGAGACCAGCACGGTCTCGCCGGCCTTCGGCGCGCAGTATTCGAGCAGGCCCATCCAGGCGGTCACGCCCGGCATGCCGCAGACGCCGAGGTACGCCGACGGCGGAACGATATTCACGTCGACGACGGCAAGTCCTTCGCCGCTGCTGGTTGCATAGTTCTGCCAGCCAAGCGAGCCGACAACATGGTCACCGGCTTTGAATTTGGGGTTGTTGGACTCGACGACCTTGCCGACTGTGCCGCCGGTCATGACTTCACCGATCTCGACGTATTTGGCGTAGGACTTCACCGCATTCATGCGGCCGCGCATGTAAGGGTCGAGCGAGAGCCAGTAGTTCTTCACCAGGATCTCGCCGCTGCCGGGTTTGGGGATGTCGGATTCGACGATGTTGAAGTTGGACTCCTCGACCGGTCCGGTGGGGCGGCTCGCGAGCAGGACTTGCAGGTTCTTTGCCATGGCATCCTCCCTTGTTCGTTGGGTTGTTGCGTGCCATTCTACCGGAGCCTTCCAAACCGCTTCCGGAGCCCCGCATGATCTACGCATTGAACGTGTTCAACCTCATCCCGGGACGGGAAGACGAATACCGGGACTATTCGGTCAAGGCCGGCAAAATCATCTACGGCCTGGGCGGCAGGGTGGTGAGCTCGGGCACGGGGCCGCTGCGGGAAATGCACGGCGACACGACGCGCCGGCAGCTGATCGTGGTCGAGTTTCCGAGCCTGGAAATCTTCGAGCAATTCATCGACGAAGCCGAGAACCAGAACATTCACCATTTGCGCGAGAATGCGACCTCGGACTACATCTGGACGCTGTACGAACCCTGGAACCTGAAGGAATGGGTGAAGGAAAGGCAGGGCTGAGTACTGGGTGCTCAGAAAATTCATCTGCGTATTTCTGGAATCGGCAATCCTTGCAGCGCCGAAATTGGGGAGGAATCATGGTAAAACTGGTTTGCATGGCCGCCATCGTCAGTCTCTCGCTGCCTGCGCTTGCGACGGCGGCGAATATCTTCTCGGCGCGGGACCTGCCGGTGCGCTACATGACCGATGAAGACCGGGAGATCCTGAAATCGGCGGTCGCGGAGGTCCTGGCGCGCAACAAGGATGGGGAAACGGCGCGCTGGGAGAATCCGAAAACGGGTGCCCACGGCGACCTCACGCCGCGCGCCACTTTTCAACGCGCAGGCCAGCCCTGCCGCGAACTCGAAGTGGCGAACTCGGCCAAGGGCCGGGACAACCGGGTGGTCTTGACCCTGTGCAAGCAGGCGGAAGGCGACTGGAAAATCGAACCGCAATAGCGCGCGCCGTCCGCCGGAATGAAACGATACTTGCTTCCGTTCCAGATGGCGCCTGCATGCATGCTTGCAGCGACGCTCGGACTGGCGGCCTGTGCGTCGCTTCCGAAGGACTTTCAGCGGGAGGAGTCGCATGTCATGAGGGATACCGATGGGACACGGCTCGGCCGCATGGCCAGTGAGCAAGCGGCGGCCCATCCGGGATTGTCCGGCGCCTATCCGCTCTCGCGGGGCCGGGATGCGTTCCTGGCGAGGCTGGCGCTGGCGGAAACCGCCGAACGCAGCCTCGACGTCCAGTACTACATCTGGCGAAACGACACCACGGGCCGCGTGCTGCTGGATCACCTGGTCCGTGCCGCCGGGCGGGGGGTACGGGTCCGCCTGCTGATCGATGATCTCGGGACGGCGCCCAACGATGCGCACCTGCTGCTGATCGATGGCAGCCCCAATATCGAGGTGCGCCTGTTCAATCCCATTGCGTCGCGCGGTGCGCGGCTGTTCGGTACGCTGACCGACTTCGGGCGCGTCAACCGGCGCATGCACAACAAGTCCTTCACCGCCGACGGCCAGGCCACCATCGTCGGCGGGCGCAATGTCGGCGACGAGTATTTCGAGGCCGCGTCAGATCTCGATTTCGCCGACATGGATGTGCTTGCCATCGGCCCGGTGGTGAAGCAGGTGGCCGATTCCTTCGACCTGTACTGGAACAGCCCGGCGGCGATTCCCATCGCGGCCCTGGCATCGAAACGGGTGTCGGAGAAAGATGTGAACCGCGCCCGCGCGGCCCTGGCCGAATACGGCGAATCGCAGCGGGCGGGCACCTACGCGGACGCGTTGCGAAACAGCAAGCTTGCACAGAACCTGCGGACGGGTTCCCTGACGTTCTTCTGGGGCAAGGCCGAGGCCTTGTACGACGATCCGGCAAAAATCACGCAGTCCCCGCAGGACCAGGGCACGCACCTGCTCCCGAAGCTCGCAAAGATCACCGATGCCACCCAAGGCGAACTACTGATCATTTCCCCGTATTTTATTCCGGGTAAGGCAGGGGTCGACTACTTCAAGCACATGCGTGCACGCGGCGTGCACGTGGTGATTCTGACGAATTCCCTGGCGGCGACAGATGTTTCCGCTGTTCACGCCGGGTACAGCCGTTACCGCCGGGCGCTCCTGGAGTCGGGTGTCGAGCTCTACGAGGTCAAGGCCACCGCTCGGCGACCCGGTGAAGAGAAGACGCGCGGCGGTTCCGGTCCGGGCCTGGGGGGTTCATCGCGTGCCAGCCTGCATGCCAAGGTATTCCTATTCGATCGCAAAGTTCTGTTTGTCGGTTCGCTGAACCTGGATCCCAGGTCGGCTTCGCTGAATACGGAAATCGGGCTGGTGTTCGAGACCCCGGAACTGGCGGCGCAAGGAGCTGCAGACCTCATGGCCGGGATTGCCGGGGCCACTTATCGGCTCGCCCTCGTGCCGCCGGAAGCGGCGGCAAATACCGCGCGAAGGATCGAATGGATCGAGCAGGACAACGGACAGGAGGTGCGTCATCACACCGAGCCCCAGGCCGGCATCTGGCGGCGCATCGGCGTGTGGTTCCTGTCCTGGCTGCCGATCGAATCGCAGCTCTGAACGGGCACGGCGCGGGCGCCTTCGGTAACATGTTGGGCGTCCGGGCAGCACCCGCCGCAGGCGATAAACCAACAATACGGATTCCGGGAGGATTGGCGTGAAGAAGCTGATCGCGGCATGGCTGACGCTGGGTTTGGGATTCGGAGCTTCGGCCGTGGCGCAGACGGAGGATCCGGTGGCGCCCAGCATGGCGACCGGGATTCCGCCGGAAATCACCACCCCGGACAGTATCGAGACCCGCATCGGAACACTCAAGTTTTTCGACGGCTTTCCGGATTCGCTTACTGTCACGAAGGCCTACGACAACCTGGATTTCATCCGCGGCGTGCAGGTATTCCTCAACGCCATCCCCGGTGCATCGCTGTACGCCATGCGCGAAGGGCTGAAGAGCGTCGGCGTCGGCGGCGGCACGGTGGGTATCACAGAAACCCTGATGGATTCGAAGTCCCTGTTCCTGACGCCCAATACCGAAACTGTTTATGCAGTGGGCTGGCTGGACCTGAAGAAGGGGCCCATGGTGGTCGAGATCCCGCCGAACATCCTCGGCTTCCTCGACGACTTCTGGTTCCGCTACATCGTCGACATGGGCAATGCCGGACCGGACCAGGGGCAGGGCGGCAAATTCCTGGTGCTGCCACCGGGCTACAAGGGCAAGGTTCCGACCGGCTACCACGTTGCCCGTTCGCGTACCTATGGCGTCTGGCTCGCCGCGCGCGGCTTCCTCGTGGACGGCGACCCCAAGCCCGCCGTGGCCGGCTTCCGCAAGCACCTGAAGGTGTATCCCTACGCGCAGCGCAAGGAGCCCCCCAGGACACGCTTCGTCAACCTGTCCGGCAAGGTGTTCAATACCCTCCACGCCGGCAACGTGAAGTTTTACGACGAGGTCGCGCGCATCGTGCAGGAGGAACCCAACGAGGCTCTCGACCCCGAGACGCTCGGCCTGCTCGCGGCGATCGGCATCGAGAAGGGCAAGGCTTTCAAGCCGGACGGTCGCATGCGCAAGATCCTGGACGATGCCGCTGCGGTCGGCAACGCAACGGCCCGTTCGCTGCTGTTCGCGCCCCGCGACCCGGGTTTCCGCCTCTACCCAGACGGCAACTGGCTTGCAGGCAGCGGCGGTGGCGGACACGAGTTCGAGAAAGACGGGGTGCGCCTGCTCGATGCCCGAACGCGGTTCTTTTACTACGCCACCGGCGTCACGCCGGCGATGTCAGCCAAGATGGTCGGATCCGGGTCGCAGTATGCGTCCAATTTTTTTGACTCGAACGGCCGGCCGCTCGACGGCGGCAAGACCTACAGGCTGACGCTGCCGCCCGGCGTGCCAGCCAGGGATTTCTGGTCGTTCGTCGTGTATGACAACCAGACGCGCTCGCTCCTGCAAACCGATCAGCGCCTTCCCGGCATCGGCAGCCGGAAGGCGGGCCTGCATACGAATGCAGACGGTTCGGTCGATGTCTACTTCGGCCCCGCCGCACCGGCCGGCAAGGAGAGCAACTGGGTGCAGACGATACCCGGCAAAGGCTGGAATACCCTGTTGCGGCTGTACGGTCCTCTCGAACCCTGGTTCGACAAGACCTGGCGGCCCGGCGAAATCGAGGAGATGGAAGATATCCCCGCGGTAAAACCGGTGCCCGGTTACAGACCGAAAATGGCCACCGCGATCCCGCTCCACGTGACGACGCCGGACCGGGTCGAAACGCGCATCGGCGTCCTGGAGTTCTTCGACGGCATTCCTACAGAGGATACGGTGCAGCTCGTGTACGACAACCTCGACTTCATGCGCGGGGTCGAGGCATTTCTCAACGCCATGCGGGGCGCGTCCACGGTGGGTTACCGGCAGGGCATTGGTGAGCTCGGGATCGGGAACGGCAGCATCGGCATTTTCGAAACGCTGATGGATTCTAAATCCCTGTTCCTCACGCCGAACACGGACTCCATCTATGTGCTGGGCTACCTCGATCTGAGCCAGGGCCCGATGGTGGTGGAGAGTCCGCCCAACACCCTGGGCATCGTCGACACAGGCTGGTTCGACTATGTCGCCGACCTGGGCAACGCCGGCCCGGACAAGGGCAAGGGCGGGAGATTCCTGTTCCTGCCCCCGGACCACAAGGGAGAGGTTCCGAAAGGCTATTACACCTTCCGGTCGCCCACGTTCGGCAATGTTCTGTTCTGGCGTGGCTTCAAGGTGAGAGGCGATCCCGAGCCTGCGGTGGACAACGTCAGGCGCAATGCCCGCATCTATCCGCTCGGCGAAGCGCGTCCGGTGCAGGGAGAATTCATGAACCTGTCGGGACGGGAGTTCAATACCATCCATGCGAACAACACGCACTTCTATTCCGAAGTTGCCCGGCTGGTTGCGGAAGAGCCCGCCGCGGCACTGGATCCGGAATCCCTTGGATTGCTGGCGGCCATCGGCATCGTCAAGGGCGCGCCGTTCGATCCGGACGATCGCATGAAAGCGATCCTCGACGAAGCGGCCGCAGTGGGCAATGCGACCGCGCGCTCCATCCTGTTCGCCTCCCGTTTCCCCGAAGCCTTCCTGTACCCGAAAAGCCAGTGGCAGGTCGGCTTCCTCGGCGGAAGCCATGAGTTCCTGAAAGACGGTGTGCGCCTGCTCGATGCACGCACCCGGATGTTTTACTACGCCACGGGCATCACGCCCGCGATGTCGGCAAAAATGGTGGGCGCCGGCTCGCAGTACGGGTTGATTTTCCGCGATGCGAACGGCGACGCCCTCGACGGCGGCAGGAACTACAGGCTGCGAATGCCGCCGAAGGTCCCGGCGAAGGATTTCTGGTCGCTGGTGCTCTACGACAACCAGACGCGTTCGATGCTGCAGACGGACGAGCAGTTTCCGAGCATCGGCAGCCAGCGCAAGGGGCTGCAGAAGAATGCCGACGGCTCCATCGACGTGTACTTCGGGCCGGAAGCCCCGGCGGCCAGGGAAAGCAACTGGGTGCAGACCGTGCCCGGCAAGGGTTGGAACATGATCCTGCGGTTGTACGGGCCGCTGCAGCCCTGGTTCGACAGGACTTGGCGGCCGGGCGAGATCCAGCCGCTCAAATGAAGAACAAAAGGGGCTTTCGCTGCACGGTCCTGGCGCTGATTGTGCCGTTGCTCTCGCCGGCACTGGCGGCCGGGCCGGAGATCGCTCCCGTCAAGGGCGTGGAGGAAGTCGAGCCCAAGCCCGAAACCGGCATCAAAACGACCGCGGACTGGGTCTTCATGCCCATCCCGATTTCCAACCCGAGTATCGGTACCGGACTCGCGCTGACGGCGCTGCACTTGTTCCCATTCGGCGGCTCCACGCAACCTTCGCTGATCGGCGCGGGCGCGGCCGTGACTTCCAACGGAACCTGGATCGCGGGCGCCGGCACGCAGTTGCGTTTCAAGGAGGACCTGTGGCGGGTGACATTCGGCGCCGGCGTCGCGGACGTGCACTACGATTTCTACGGCATCGGCGAGACGGCGGGCGATATCGGCGCATCGGTACCGGTCGCGACGCGCACCAATGCCATGTTCGGCTCCGTCCTGCGCCGCATCGGCGCCGGTTTCTATGGCGGTGCCGGCATGCGCTACGCGGGCACCGAAACGTCCCTCGATACCGATCTTCCGCCGGGTCCCATGTACGACCTGCTGTCGTCCGAGCTCAACGTGGACACGGTCGGCGTCAGCCTGATCGGCCAGTACGACACGCGCGACAGCAGTTTTAGTCCCGGCTCGGGCTCGTTCGCGTCCCTGACCTTGTATCGGTTCGACGAAGCGCTCGGCAGCGACCTCGAATACGAACTGCTCGATGCCCAGTGGAACAAGTACTTCGGCATCGGCCGCTACGGCGTGATCGCGGGCAGGATGTCGGCGTGCAGCGCCTCCGACGGCGCGCCGTTTTTCGACCTTTGCCAGTTCGGGCAGAAAAAGGATCTGCGCGGCTATGTCAGCGGCCGTTACCGCGATCATGCGATGTATGCGGCGCAGGTCGAATACCGCACTCCGTTCTTCCATCGCTTCGGTGGCGTGTTTTTCGCCGGCTTCGGCCAGGTTGCCCCGGACTGGGGAAAGTTCGACTCCGACGTGCTGAGCAGCGCCGGTGCCGGCCTGCGCTACCTCGCATCGGAAAAGCACAAGGTGACCGCCAGCATCGATTACTCGCGCGTCAAGGGCGAGGATGCGTGGTATTTTTACATCGGCGACGCATTTTGAGCCGGAAGTCGGAGGATCAAAAATTCACCAACAGGAACTGCAAAACATGAAACCCGACCTGCTGCTGATCTGCCCGTTGTTTCCCGCGACCATGAAACAACTCGATGCCGCTTACACCGTGCACCGCTACTACGAGGCCGCGGAAAAGGACGCGTTCGTCGCATCCGTCGCCGGCCGCATCACCGCCGCGGCGACGGCGGGCCACGAAGGCATGACGGTGGCGCTGATGAAGCGCTTTCCGAAACTCAAAATCATCTCCTGCTTCGGTGTCGGCGTGGACGGCATCGACGTGCCGGCGGCGCGCGAGCTCGGCATCGCCGTGACCAACACGCCTGACGTGCTGACCGAATGCGTCGCGGACAATGCGCTGGCGCTGCTGCTCAGCACGGTGCGGCGCACGGTGTTCAACGATAATTTCGTGCGGGCGGGCAACTGGCTGAAGGGCGGCGCCCCGCTGACCGACAAGGTGTCGGGCAGTCGCCTCGGCATCATCGGCCTCGGCGCGATCGGCAAGGCCATTGCCCGGCGCGCCGAAGCATTCGGCATGAAAATCTCCTATCACGGCCGCCACAAGCAGGCAGGCGTTGCCTATGACTTTTACGACCGGCCGGTGGATCTGGCCCGCGCAGTGGATATCCTGATGGTGTCCTGCCCCGGCGGCAAGGAAACCGAGCGCATCGTCAGCCGCGAGGTCATCGAAGCATTGGGAAGCAAGCGCTATCTGATCAACGTGTCGCGCGGTTCGACAGTGGACGAGCCCGCTCTCGTCGAGGCGCTGGTCAGCGGCAAGCTGGCCGGCGCCGGACTGGACGTGTTCGTCGCCGAGCCCAAAGTGCCGGAAGCCCTCTTCACGCTCGACAACGTGGTGCTGCAGCCGCATGTTTCCAGCGGAACGCACCAGACGCGCGCGGCAATGGGGCAACTGGTGGTGGACAACCTGGCGGCGTTCTTCGCCGGCAAGCCGCTGGTAACGCGGGTCTGAAATGCCGCGTGGCGGGTGACAGAAAAGCGTGACGGGAACGGAGAAGCGTGACGCGTGACTGAGAAGGAAGGCGTGCTGCATACCGAGTGCTGTGTGCTGCGAGAGGAATACAACGAGATCGGAGAACCGCGAATACGCAGGAACGTCCAATTGCAGCACTCAGCACTCAGCACTCAGCACTCAGCACTCAGCACTCAGCACTCAGCACTCAGCACTCAGCACTCAGCACTCAGCACTCAGCACTCAGCACTCAGCACTCAGCACTCAGCACGTCATTTGGAGGGAACGTGACCGCACATACACCCGACTGGAAACCCGAAGGCGAACTGAAGCCGCTGTCGTCGCGTTACGTGAAAATGCAGGACCTGTCCTGGCGCAAGACTGCATTTTCCGGCGTGGAGATCAAGGTGTTGCTGGAGGACAAGGAGACCGGACTGATGACCAGCCTCACCCGCATGGCGCCGGGTGCCGTGCTGCCGTTGCACGAGCACGCCGGCGTAGAGCAGACCTACGTCCTGGAAGGCAGGCTGGTGGACGGGGAGGGCGAGGTCAAAGCCGGCGAGTATGTCTGGCGGCCGGCGGGCAGCAGGCACGTCGCGACCGCGCCTGAGGGTGCGCTCTTGCTGGGAATGTTCCTGCAGCCGAACCGATTTCTCTGAGGCGGCGGGGCGCGGCCCGGGAATTAGCCTCACGGTAAATCGACCGGCCTCTCCTGGTCGCCTTGCGCACTTTCAGCTCGGTGGACTCGACCGGTCGACCGTCAGCGGATTGTCCGAAGCACGACGAAGCCGGCCAGCTTGCCGGCCTCGATTGCGCCTTGCGTATTCTCCTCGAAATGCCGGCGGGCCTCATCGCATCGCCGCCGGCACAACGCCGCCCAGATCCGATCTGACTTTGGCCCTGTAGAAATCCAGCGCGGCCTTGGTCTTCGTTTCCTGCTTTGCGGCGAGCGAGACGCCCAGCTTCGCCAGGTAAGCCTTGAATGTGGCGGCGACCTGGAAGGCCTCGACCGGCAGGCCCTTGGTGGAGACTTCGAGGATGCGCGAACCGTCGGGATAGAGCCACATTTCGACGACAATGCGCCGATCGAAGTCCTTCGGCTGGTGCTTGGCCTTCAGCACGAAAGTGGGGCCCAGCACGGTCAGCTTGTCCAGATTGACCTTCGCCGGAGCGTGCGCTTTGAAGAACGCGCGCTGCTCCTTCGAGAACAGCGAACTCACGGGAGCCAGGCCGGCCGCCACGTCCCTCGCATCCTTGGTCGGACACACGCCCTTGAACGACGCCGAACAGACGAACCCTCCCGGCATCACATCCACCTCGACCTTGAAGCTGTCCGAGCGTCTGAGCTCCTTGTCAATCGTGGCCGGGTCTACCGGGCGGAGCTTGATGACCGTGTCGGCAGTTCCGCCCTGGGTTCGCCGGACGCGGACGACCAGCCCGGCGCGGTTCAAGGCAAGATCCGGCGTATCGAAGAAGAACGCCTGCCGCGGCTGCGCCTCTACCGGGTCGAGGCCGATAGCCTTGATCGTGGCTTGGTGGCTCACGACAGGTACGGAAAGCTTCAGTTCGACGCTGTTCGCCCCCTTGATGAGTTCGATGACCTGGCCGATCTGCTCGGGCGAAAGCGTCGCCGCAGCGCTGCCGGCCTTGGCGGTTTTTCTTACAGTGGCGGCTTTCCTGCTTCCGGCGGCTCTGGTGCGTACAGTGACTTTGGTGGTCCTGGCGATTTTCCTGGTTGCCATGATTTATTGTTCCTCCCTAAGGCTTCAACGTTGAAAAACGAGACTCCTCCTGAAATTCGCCTGCACTCGCTACATTCAAGGCTGACGCGTTAACTGCCACGGTGTTCATGAATTCCTGCTCTCTGCGAGGCTTACTGACCTGGCATGGACCGCATGGCGGCAAGCCACCGGTTCACGCAACGGCTCAGATCAAACCTTCTTTCTTCAATGCGGCAATCACGACTTTGGCGAAGTCCGCAGTTGCCTTGCGCACATCCGTTGGGTCCAGGGTGCGTGCCGTCCCCGACCAGACCGGCTCCGGCGCGTCCGACCGGAACAGCGTTGTTTCCGTCAGGACATAGTTGAATTGTTGGACCACCGTCGGTTCGTAATAGCCATTCCAGGATGTGGCATAGAACTGGGTGTAGTGCCCGCGCATTCCATACGCTGAAGGTGCCACCGGCGTGGGGGTCATGGCGATATCCGTTTGCCGTCCGACCATGCGGGTGATCAGGACACCGTCTGCACCCGCCTGCTCCACGGCGTTCTTCAGGATATCTTCCTCAATCTGGCCATCCTGGGGAATCAGGCTATGGCTGGTTACCGCTTTCACGCCGGCCTGCGTCAACGCCTGCGCGAACGTCTCCTCGAATGCGCGCCTCACGCTGGCCTGGTTCGAAATGCCGGTCACCAGCACCTTGGTCACCGGACCGCCGCTGTATTTCGGGTCCCTCCAGGAATTGTCGAGCGTGGTTGAAGCACATGCGTACAGCCCCGCGGCAACAAGTAGCAGAGCGGCCTGCTGGAGGATTCGCCTGGACAGTTTCATTTTCATTTCTCCCGTTGGATTGTCGCAATTGAGACCTGGTGAGTCCGTTGTGGCCGCAGGCCGCATCCCGATGCCTAGTGGTAGTACTTGAGAATCAGGCCCAGGATATTGATATGGGCAGCGTCGGACCGGCTGTCGTTTTGCCGGCCAAGGTAAGGCTCGATTCGCCAAGCCTTGTTGATGGAGACTTCAACGCCGGCCTGATAGTGCTGCCGGTTCCATGTTTCATAGCGCGAGTCATAAGCCGCTTCCGCATGGGCATAGGGCACCAGCGCATGCCCACCTGCTTCGAATGCACGTTCCAGTCCGGCCCGCACCCGGTAGCGATTTGAATAGTCGCCGTCGATGTCGCGCAGGTCCCATTTCAGCCGGCCCGTCAGCGTAATTCCGTGTGCCGCCGGTTGCCGCAGGGACAGTTCCAGGATGCCGCGATCTTCATGGTACGTTTCGCCATCCGCGCGGTAATTCCCCACATAGTTATAGCCGATCCTCACCCACAGGTAGCGGTTGCGTTCCCAGTCCTGCTCCTGCAGGGCCGGCCGGAGCAGGGGGCGCAGGCTGATGTCGACATGGGCGCCGACCTTGCCATTTTCATACCTGGGGCTGCCCGTCCGGTAATCGGTATTCTCGGCCCGCGTGAGGGAGCCCATCAGGAACAGCCGCGACCGATCGTCCAGCTTGAAGAATCCGTCCACCTCGGGCCAGAACTGTTCTTCCGCCGCATCGCAAGCCGTGGTCATCAGCGCGAATGCGCCGGCAGCGGCCAGGAGCCTCGTTCCCGAAAGGCGCCATGGCAAGCCGGCATTCATGCCCTAGTTTCCGGACGCCTTGTTCATGAGTTCGCCGATGAGGGTCAACGCCCCGGCGCTGTCGAGGATGCCCATGTGGGTTTCGTCGAATCCGTAGACGCGGACCGCGTCCCGCTGCGCGTCCCAGAGCAGCTCGCTTGAAACCGTGACGGTGTCGTCATTCGCTTCTCCGATGGCGACGGTGCTGCTGCTCTTGAACGAGAACAGCAGATGGTGGGCGGTTCCAGGCGCCAGTGTCACACGCACCTTCCGGGTTTGCGGATCGCTGTAGTACAGGCTGTGCAGGTACTCGCTCCCGGGCGCCATGTCGTACCAGACGCGGACCACGGCCGGCGACATTTCCACGCCGTAACTCGCGCCCTTGTGGCCGGCCCAAGGTGTGGACAGGCTGATGAACAACGGAATCTCGACCCGCGGCGCCAGTGACTTGTGGCGCAGGATGAAACCGCGTGCAGTCAGGCCGCCCATGCTGTGCGCGACCACGTAGAACTTGCGGAAGCCGTAGCGGGCTTCGAGCTTCATCATGGTTTGCGCCAGGTGATCGGCGATGAGTCCGAGGTGTCCCCCCGAAGGATAGAAATACAGGAGGGGCTGGTAGCGGCTGCGGTCCAGATGCCCGACGATGCTGCGGAAGTTGGCGGGATGGCCGGTGATGCCATGCACGAACAGCACCGGGATTTTCTGCGGATCGTAGGGCTCCAGCAGATAGATGCCGGGACGGTACTCGAACAGGAAGTCGAACGGGCGCCACAGTCCCATCACGCCGACCTCATCAGTGAAGCGCGGATCATCCAGCGAAGCGATTTCCCCGACGGCCGTGACTTCGCCGAGGGTCGCCTGCATCTGGTCCGATGCGGGGCGCGCCTGCAGGGCGGTCACATCGATATCGCCTTCTTCGCGCGGGCGTCCATCGGCGGGAATGACGAGGGCAATATCCGCGAATGTCTCGCCGGCCTTGCAGGCGATGAGCTTCGCCGGATCGCCCCGCAGGAAAGGTTCCCCGGACTCGTAGCGCAGGTTGGCGTTGGCGTCTTCGAAGGCGAGGATGCCGTAAGTCCCGGCGCCCGCCGCGAACTGCCAGCGGCCCGCCTGTTCGAGGACGAAGTGGTCGGCGACCGTCCACGAATTGCGCCGCGTCGGATCGTCCCCCGCAAGGCGGGCAAGCACCACCACGAGCGGATGGGCATCGGCCTTGTCGCCTTGCGTCCTCACGCTGCCTTGAATCCGGCAGGCGCTGTCGATCTTGCGCTGCTGCTGTGGCACGTTGCCGATGTCGAGCATGACGCATCCGGACGCCAGGAGAAGCAGGCAGGCGATGCCGTATCCGCGCATGCATGCAAAAAGTACAGGACGGCCACCGCGGGAAGACGGCGTCATGAAGGGTTCGGGATCCGGATTATGGATGCACGCGAGAATCGCATGCGCACCCGCATTCCGCAACTGCAGTCCGGTATGTCGCGCTCAACCCGCCGGGATGGTTCGCACGGGCAGGTTGCCCGGTGTGCCCGACTCGAGAAGACGGAAGAGCATCGTGCCATCCACGTCACCTTGGACACGTCGTCGTCGCGATCGACCCAATACCTATAGCCCCCCATAAGGCACGGCGGCGGCAGCGGCTTTGGGCCGCTCCTTGCCGCTCTTGATGGCGATGGCCGGTTGCATGGTGCCCAGATACGTGCCCGACGCGACTTTCAACCCTTTTCCTGTTCCAGATGCTGGTGGCGCAGAGCAAGGATGTCAGCGTGCCCGAAAGCGCCCCCGCCCTGGCAATTCGACAGTCCGCCCAGGAAAGGCGCATCAGAAACGCGTGCCGATGTCCAGACGAAACTGCAGGAAATCGGGGGTCCCGATGTCGCCACCCACGTCGATCCATTGCTCGCTGACCAGGGCCCGCAGGAACAGCGAACCCTTGGATTCCCAGCGCACCCCGGCGCCGACGTTGTAGCTGAAGTAGGTTTCCGCCTTTGTGGGATAGGCCGGAGCGCAGTAGTACCCCCACCAGGGATCCCACCAGCACACCGGTACTGCAAGCCCGTCGGGAATGTTGGTGTCCACGTAGGTGCCGCCGACCCCGCCGGTTACGAACGGCGTGAACGACCTGGCCAGCAGGTTATACGTGGCATTGAACGCAAGCGTGGAGGTTTCCATGGTGCCGGAGATCGATTGCGGCAGATTGGGATTGCCGGCGCCGGGCGCGACGGTGGCGCGGTAGTCGGCATCCCGGTAGCTGAAGTTGCCCTCCAGTGCCCAGTGGTCATTGAAGTTGTAGCCGAAGCCGAAACCCCAGCCGGCGCTGCTGTCGACGTCCGCCGACGAGCCGTTGTCGCCGGTGACGTTCTGCGAGTCGCCGTAGAGGATGTTGAAGTGGCCTTCCCACTTGCCGGCGCGATCGGTGACATCCTGGCCGGATGCTCCGGCCATCCAGGCCATAGTCAGGGCGGCAGCGGCCAGCTGGATCAGGGCGCTTTTCATTGAAATCATGATGAAGCCTCCATGGCAAAAGGGTTGCCCGATAATCCCGGAGACTTTCTCAGAACGCCGCAGGGTGCGGTATTGGCCTTTGGTCCAATGAAAAACCGGCTCCCCCCGCGTGTTGACGCTCCCGGCCTAGTCCCGGCCGTGCAGCTGCAGGCCGACGATACCGATGATGATGAAAAGCATGAATACCGTCTTTGGGACGGTCACCGATTCCGAGTAGATGACGACTGCCGCAATGGCCGTTCCCAGCGTCCCGATTCCGGCCCAGACCGCGTACGACGGCCCGAGCGGAAGAGTTCGCAGGGCGATCGTCATCAGCCAGATGCTCAGGAGCGCGGCGGTTATGCCGATCGCAGTGGGGATCGGCCTGGTGAAGCCGTCGGACTCCTTGAGGAGGACAGAAAAGACAATCTCGAATGCCCCTGATGCCGCAATCAGGAGCCAGGCGCCAACGATGGAAGGGACATACCTCATCAAGATTTCCTTCTGATGCAAGAATGCAATGCTATCGGGAGAGCGGGGCGGGGAGCAATGATCCAGAAGTGGTCAACTCCGGAAGATGCCGGGTCCAGGACTTGCCGGGGCACTTTTTCCAGGGATTGCTTCAGTCCATGGACATATTGAAATGCCCGCGGCGCCGGCATACCGGCATGCTCGATGTCGACAGTTTGCGAAGGAACGCAAGGAGGCTGTTGCTCGCGCGCGCCTAGCCAGTCGCCGGAGGCGTGCCCTGGCGCTGCCACACGTACACCGGAATTCCAAGCAAGAGCAGCAGCAGGCCATACAGGACGGCTTCCGCGCCGCAGCCGTAGACGGTGAACATCGCGAACACGAATGCGATGATTTCGACCGGACCGATACGCGCCTTTCCGCCGTTGCGCGCGGCGACCAAGCCTACCGCCAGCGCGCAGAACGCATAGGGGATCACCGCCGCCATCGTGCTCAGGCTGACCACCAGATTGTAGAACGCGCGCACCCCCGGTGCGCCCCAGGTCTGGACCAACACCATCGCGGTGGTAAGCATGGCCGAGATTACGATGCCGAGCGCTGGGACGCCGCTTGCTGACAGCCGGCCGAAGGCGGGAGGGAACAGGCCCTCCTGCGCGGCCGCCATGGGGACTTGCCCCATCATGAGCGTCCAGCCGTTCAATGCGCCGATAGAAGAGACAATCACGGCGGCGGCGATCGCGCCGGCGCCCCAGTCGCCCCACATGATCCGCGCGGCGTCGGTGAACGGGGCCACCGACTTCAGCAGTTGGTCGGGCGGCACGACGCCGAAAACCACTATGGTGCCGAGCACGTAGAGCACGGCGGCAATGCTGATACCGATGATGGTCGAACGGGGGATGGTGCGCGTCGCGTCGCGTACATCGCCCGCCGGAACGGTTGCCGACTCCAGGCCAAGGTAGGCGAACATCACGAGCGGCGCGAGCGCCGCACTGGAGGCGAGCAGCGACTCTCCTGTGGGATTGAAGGCCGGCAGGTTCTCGCTGCGCACGTAAAACAAGCCGACCAGCGCGACCGCGGCGAAGGGAACGAGCTTGGAGTAGGTCGTGACCTCGGCGAAGATGCCGGCCGTCTTCACGCCGCGCAGGTTTATCAGCACCACGGCCCAGATTGGGGCGAGCGTCAGCGCCAGTGCCATGGTTCTGTTCTGCAGGGCGGGAAAAAGGTTTATGAGTGCGCCGGCGAAGGCGAACGCGATTGCCGGCAGCGACGCCCAGATGGAGATCCAGTAACCCCAGGCGACAAGGAAGCCGGCGAAGTCACCGTACGCCATGCGCGTGTAGGCGAACGGTCCGCCGGTCGCCGGCGCGATGCGCGCCAGGCGCGCGAAGGTAAGGCCGAGGCAGATTGCACCAGCGCCCATCACGCTCCAGGCGAAGATCGCGAGCAGGCCGTAGGGTGCCGTGGCGGTGGGCGACAGGTAGAAGCCCGAACCCACCATGTTCCCCACCACTACCGCGGTACAGGCGGCGAGCCCCAGGCTCTTGGCCGCGTTTGGCGTAGCTGTCATTTCAACCGCAGCTGACCGCAAACGCAGTGCCTGTCATTCAGTCCGGGAGCGCATTCAGCTGGAACAGGGAACGCGCATTCTCGTTGAGCAGTCCGAACCACTTCCCGTAGACGTCTCCAAGTTCATTGGACAGGAACAGCCGGCTCAAGGCTCCGTCCACCAGGAGCCGGAAATCCTCGTCACCGCGTGGAACCGCAAAAGCATAGGTTTCATTCGTGAACAGCCGGTCGAGCACCTCCAGGTGAGCCGACCCGCCTTTGCGCTTGACCGCGTCCAGAAGGATTGCGCGGTTGCCGAAGAAGGCATTGGCACGCCCGTCGATGACGTCTTGAATGCCGGCGTCGAAATCCTTGACGGTCGAGACCTTGGGAATGAGCTTCAACTGACTCATCCGCTGCTCGAATACGCGCTGGCTTTGCGTGCCTTCAATCACTGAAAACGTGCTTTCCCGAATAAGCTTGTCCGCATTGGCGCGCCAGGTGGGGCTTGTTGGCGGCGTTTGGCCGGAGAGAATGTTCTTGAGTCGTGAGGAGGCGTCCTTGCTGACAACAACGCCGACCCCGCTTGCGAAAACCGGGATCGAGTACGAGACCTGCTTGCGCGAGGTCCTCGTCGGCACGGTCGGCTCGCACGAGATGTCGACCTTGCCTTGCGCCACGGCCTGCGGCCCTTCGTCATGCGCCAGTGGGACGAATTCCACCGCTAGCGCCCCCATGCCAGGGGCCGCCTTCGCTTCGCCGGCGATCGCCATGCACAGGTCGATCGCGAAGCCGGCCGGACCGGATCCTCCGTCAAAGGTAAAGGGGCGGGTGTCGGCGCTATAGCCCAGTTTCAGCTTGCCCGAACTCTTGATGCGGTCCATCGTACCGGCAGCCTCGGCGGGTTGCGTTCCGGCAAGCAGCAGCACGAGCGCCAGCAGCGCAGCGAGCGCAATGCCGGAGGCGGCGACACCGCCGGCGGAAGCGGGAGCGGCCGCTGGTTTGACCGACGCAAAGCGTGGGGCGAGGAATCCCCAGAGGATGTAGGTGAGTGCCACGATGATCATCCCGCCAAGGACGGCATCTTTGCCCGAGGCGTAGATCGCGTACGTAGAATAGAGCATGGCGCCCACTCCTATGATGACGTTGCGCTTGTAAACCCCGCTGGTGACGCCCGCCTTTTTCATCATTACGACCAGCGCGGAGAGCGCAATGATGTAGGGCACCACGTTGGTGACCACGGCAAGATTGACCAGCGCGCTGAACTGCTCGCTCAGGCTGGGCGAGATGGTGGATAGCGCCATCACCGACTGGACAACGCCCATGATGATCAATCCCATCACCGGGGCACCCAGCTTGTTGAGCTTCGAGAAAAACCTAGGAAACATGCGATCGTCGGCGGCGGCCTTCGCGGTTTGCGAGATGGTGAACTGCCAGCCGAGGAGCGAACCGAGGCAGGCCAGGATCGCCAGTGCCATGATGATCGAGCCGACGGTCGGATTGAACATGTGGGCGTACGCAAGCGCGAACGGGCCCGTCGATTCTGCCAGCTCGGCGTTGGGAACAATGCCCTGGATCACGGTTGTCGAGAGGATATAGATGACCGCTGCGCCCAGCGTGCCGAACATGCACGCGAGTGGAACGTTGCGCTTGGGATCTTCCACGGCATCGGAGTTCTGTGCCGCGGACTCCATGCCCAGGAAGGCCCATAGCGTCAGCGCAATGCTCGAGCCCATGCCTTCGCCGATGCTCATTCCCTGCGGATTCCACGCCTGCATGAAGGTGTCGCTCTTGAACCAGAACCAGCCGATGATGGACAGGCCGGCAACCGGGATGATGACGCCCCACACCGTGACGGAGCCGATCCTGCCGGTGATCGAAGGGCCGCCGAAATTGGCGACGGACGTGAGCCAGATCAGGCCGATCACGCTGAGGCAGGTCGCGATCGGCGTCGCCGAAAGGCCTGGAAAAAAGCCGGAAAGATAGCCCACCGCGGAAATCGCGATCGCGACGTTGCCGATGGCGAGGGAGAAGAAATAGAGCAGGAACACCATGAAGTAGCCGGGCTTGCCGTAGGCATCCTCGGCGTAGGCCGACATGCCGCCCGGCCGGTTGTTGAAAATGCCTGCCTGGGCGAAGCCGTACGCGATCAGCATCGACCCGACGGCAGTCACGATCCAGGACAGCAGCGAGATCGCGCCGACCTGGGCCATGTTCGTCGGCAGCATGATGATGCCGGACCCCATCATGTTGACGGAGACCAGGATCGTCAGCTGCATCAAGGACATTTTTTTCGTGGTGCTGGCTGCCATGATCATCTCCCCTTTTTTGGTGTTTCGATCGCTGCCATTCGGGTGCTACTTTTTCACGCACAGGACATGGAAGATCCCGTCGATCATTTCCGCGCCTTCTATCACTCCGCTGAAGCCGGGGAACTGTTTCTCCCGGTTTTGCATGCTGCGCAGATACTCGATCTGGGGCGAATCCCTGCCACCGAAGTTCTCCCCGGACATCAGCATAGGGATGCCGGGCGGGTAGGGCATCACGCCGTTGGCTGCGGTGCGCCGCGCGAGCTTGTCGGTCGGCACCAGTTCGACTTCGCCGGACACCAGGCGCTCGTACGCTTCGCGTGGCGTCATGTCCATCGCTGGGAGCGTCTTGTAGGCGTCATTCAGCACGTCGCCGGGGCGGTTCTCGCGCAGGTACTCGAACAGCTCGTTACCCAGGTCGCGCATGCCGATCTTGCCGTAACGCTGCGGGTATTGCGCAGCGATCTCCGGCAGCGAATGGGACACCGGAAGATTGGCGTCGTAATCGCGCTTGAATGCGAGCAAGTTGGTGAGCAGGGTGCCCCACTTGCCGCGCGTGATGCCGATCGAGAACAGAAACATCACCTGAAAATCGGTTACGCGCGTCGGCACGATGCCGAAGCGGTTGAACCAGGCGTTCACCAGGGCCGCCGGCACGCCAGTCTTCTCCAGCTTGCCGTCGTCGCCCATCCCCGGCGAGAGGATGCTGACCTTGATCGGGTCGAGCATGCACCAGTCGTCGGCAATATCCCCGAAGCCGTGCCATTTGTCGCCGGGACGCAGCACCCACGGCTCCTGGCTGTTGCAAAGGCTTTCGGCCGGGGCGTCCTCGAATGCAACCTTGCGCCCGTTCGAGAGCTTCACTGTTTCGGCGTTCCACGGCTTGAAGAACCAGTCTTTCTTCTTCGAGAATTCGCGCCGCACCCGGCCGACCGCCTGCCGGAAGTCGACCGCTTCGTTGATCGTTTCCTGTGTCAGGGACTGTCCTCCGCTACCGTCCATCATCGCGGTCGTGATGTCGTTCGACGCGACGATCGCGTAGAGGGGCGAGGTGCTGGTGTGCATCATGTACGCCTGGTTGAAGCGGTGGTGGTCGATCGCCCCTTTGCCGTCGCGCACATGGATGTAGGACGCCTGCGACAGCGCCGCGAGCAGCTTATGCGTCGAATGCGTCGCGAACACCGTCGGGCCCTTGTGCGATGCCGGATCGCCGCGCATCGCGAAGTGGTTCTCGTACATCGGGTTGAATCGCGCGTAGCCGTACCACGCTTCGTCCATATGCACCCTGTCACTGGACTTCCCGAGCAGCGCTTCGACGCGCGCGGAGTTGTAGCACATGCCGTCGTAGGTGCTGTTCGTGACGACAGCGTATACCGGCTTCCGGCCGGAAAACTTCCTGGTGAGCGGCCCTGCCTTCGCCTTGGCCACGATGGTCTTCGGATCCATCTCGGACGGTGCGATGGGCCCGATGATGCCGTAACGGTTGCGCGAGGCCACCATGTAGACGGGACGCGCGCCGGTCAGCATCAGGCCCTGCTCGATGGACTTGTGGCAGTTGCGGTCCAGCACGACCAGATCGTCGGCTTTCATGCAGGCCTGCATGATGCTGCGGTTCGACCCCGAGGTTCCGACCACACCGGAATAGCTGCGGTGTGCTCCAAAGACGCGCGCCGCGTACTTCTCGCTCTCCGCCACGGGTCCGGTATGGTCGAGCAGCGAGCCGAGCGCGCCGCGCTCGATGCCCATGTCGGTGCGAAACAGGTTCTCGCCCATGAAGTCGAAGAACGCGCGCCCGGCGGGCAGCTTGGTGAATGCAATGCCGCCCTGATGCCCCGGTGCCGACCACGAGTGTTCGCGCAGTTGCGAGTAAGTGGCGAGCGCACGGGCATAAGGTGGCAGGAGCTTTGCCTGGTAGCGGTTGATCGCTGCCATCACGCGGCCGGCGACAAAATCCGCAGTGTCCTCCAGCAGCCAGACGAATTCGTCCACCAGCTCGGCGACTTCGATGCTCATGTTGTCCCTGACCAGCTTGCGATTCGCAGTCAGGAATACGGGCACGTTGGGGTGCCGTTCGCGCAGCTTGTGCAGCAGGGAGGACGCCTGGGCGGGCACGGTCTTTCCCTCGGTGCCGAGGTGCCAGTTCAGAAGAACGGTGCGCAGCGAGGCATCGAAACCAACAACTGCCGCCCCGTCCTCGAACGACAGTGCGCGGACGACGTCGCAGTTGCGTGCCGCGAGGGCCGACGTAATGCCTTCGGCAGCGCGGCCGATTGCCGTGTCGGGCCGGGCAAGCGCGTCATCGACAATCAGTACGCGAGGACGAAGCGGACCTGTACCGGGAAGCGCCATGCTTTACTCCTTGACTACGTAAGTGTGGAATTTGATGCGGCCGTCAATTCTTTCCTGGTAAATGCCCTGTACTTCGTAGTTGAAGCCAGGAAAGCGGTTGAACGATTCCTCGAACGCAGCCAGGTAGTCCATCATCGGCTGGGCTCGCGCGTCCCACCGTTCCCCGGGCACCACCACCCCGATACCCGGGGGATAGATCAGGGCGAGGGTGGCGGCGATGCGGCCCCTGGCCTGCTCCATCGGCACGTAGTCGACCTCGTTGCCGACCAGCGCGCGGTACGCCTCCTGCGGGGTACAGGCAAGTTCCGGGAAACTTGAAGCGCGAAAGCTCAAGCGCTGCAGCTCCTTGATGTTCGCCTTGCGGTAGAAATCGTGCATTTCGCGGCAGACCTTGCGCAGGGTGTAGCCGTCATAGCGCTCCGCGTGCGTACCTGCCAGCGTTGGCAGGACTTCGCCCAGCGGGGCGTCGCGATCCCACAGGTCCTTGAAGCGCACCAGCTTGCCGATCAGCGAGTTGAGCTTGCTTTCGTCCTCCGCCGGCGTCATCAGGAACAGGATGCTGTTGAGGTCGCATTTCTCGGGAACGATCCGTTGCTCGCGCAGGTAATTGGCCACTACCGTTGCCGGCACCCCGAATTCGAGGTAGCCGCCGCTCTTCCGGTCGATGCCCGGGGTGAGCAGCATCAGCTTGTTCGGGTCGACCATTGCGTATCCGTCGGCCATGCCGGCGTAGCCATGCCATTTTGCGTCGGGCTGGAAGTTCCAGCAGCGCTGGTCACGCTTGAGCTGCTGTGTGGGGATGTCTTCCCAGGCGCGCTTCTCGTTCCCGTCGAGCGCGACGACATCGGGGACGAAGGGATCGAAGAACCATTGTTCTTCCTTGCCCTTCCCGCTTTTCTCGTAGTGGCGCACGAATTCGCGCAGCTTCTTGCGGGCTTCGATGCCAAGCGCGATGCAGCGGTCCCACAGCATCTCGCCGGCCTTGCCTTCGTGCACCTTGGCGTTGACGTCGAGCGAGGCGAACAGCGGGTAGAACGGCGAGGTCGAGGCATTCATCAGGAAGGCCTCGTTGAAGCGCTTGTGCTCGACGTAGCGTTTCTGGCCGCGGATGTGCTCGTCGCGCTTGTGGATCTGCGAGGCCTGTGAAAAGCCGGCGCCCTGTTTATGCACGGACTGGGTGGAAAAGAGGCCCGGCATTTCGGGCCCGAGCTTCGTGATGCGCATCGGGCTGTGGTCTTCATACAGCGGATGGAAGGCGTTGTAGCCGATCCAGGCCTCATCCCAGAGGATGTAGTCGCAAAGATGCCCGATCTTCTCCATGACCTTGCGCACGTTGTATACGGTGCCGTCGTAGGTGGCAAGCTGGATGCAGGCGAGGCGGAACGGGCGTTCTGCCTTCGCCCGATCCTTGTCCTTGACCAAAGGATTGGCGCGGATTTGCTCGCGCAGGAACTTCTCGTCCCACGCCTCCCAGTCGACCGGTCCGATCATGCCGAAGCCGTTGCGCGCCGTGGGCAGGAACACCGGGATCGCGCCGGCCTGGACCAAGCCGCCCTGGTGCATGGACTTGTGGTTGTTGCGATCGAACAGCACCAGGTCGCCCTGGCGCAACACCGAGCCGGTGACGACCTTGTTGGACGAACTGGTGCCGTTGAGGACGAAATAAGTGCGGTCGGCGCCGAACACGCGGGCGGCGTGTTTTTGCGCTTCCGCCGCCACGCCTTCATGGATCAGCAGGTCGCCCAGCTCCACGTCGGCATTGCACAGGTCATTGCGGAAGATGTTCTCGCCGAAATGGCGGAAGAACAGCTGGCCCGCGGGCGACTTGCGATAGAACTGGCCACCCTGGTGGCCCGGGCAGTCGAAGGCGATGGTTGCCTCGCCGTCGTAAGCCATCAGGCCGCCGAAGAATGGGGGAAGCAGGCTCATGCCGTAGCGGGTGACGCTAGCTACGACCTGCTTTGCGTAGAAAGCGGGGCTCTGCTGCCCGAGATAAATGAAGCCCTCGACTTCGCCAAGGCCACTGACGATGGCCAGGTCGGATATCCTGCGGGAATTGGCCAGTGCCCAGAGCGGTGTGCGAAAACCGATTGCGCGCACTTCCGACGCCATCTTGCGCGCCGTCTCCAGGCGTTCCCCATCCACCAGTACGATATAGGCGCCGACGTCCGCATCCTCGAAGACGTCGCGCTCGCAGCGTTCGGTGACCTCCACCTCGAAATTGGCTGCTGTGATCTGGCCAACCAGTTCCCGGCTCTGGCGATCGCCGGGATCGACGATCGCAACCACCTTCAGCATCTTGTGGAACGGGATCGGGATCGTCGGCGGCTTGACCTTGCCGGGGATCATTTGCCGCCCTTTTCCTTCACGCAGTCCACCAGGTAGCGCCGGCCGCCTTCTGCGGGTTCGAATCGCAGGCCGTGGATGTCGGTCTCGAATCCCGGGAATTTGGTGTCGAACTCGCGTGCATACAGGAGATAGTCCTGGATCGACTTGGTGGCCTTGGTCAGGCGCTCGCCTGGCATGATCAGCGGGATCCCCGGTGGATAGGGCACCAGCATTACTGCCAGGATGTGGTTCATCAGCTTGTCGATCTCCACGGTCTCCACGCGGCCGTGGACCAGGTGGTCGTAGGCGTCGGCCGGGCGCAGGGCCATTTCGGGCAGCGCGGTGTACATGTCCTTCTGCGCCTTGGCCACCTTGTCGTCGTGATAAACCTTGTGGATGCCGTCGCACAGGTCCTTGAGGCCCATTCGCTCGTAGACTTCCGGGTGCGCCGCGGCAAGCGCCGGCAGCGCGCGCTTGAGCGGGGCGTTGGCGTCGTACAAATCCTTGAAGTTGAGCAGCTCGGTAACGAGCGTGCTCCACTTGCCTTTGGTGACGCCCATGGAGAACAAGACCAGGAAGGAGTACAGGCCGGTCTTCTCGATCTCGATGCGCCGCGACGACAGGAACTTCACCACCACCGCTGTCGGAATGCCGCTCTTCTGCATCGTGCCGTTGGCGGTCAGGCCCGGCGTGAGGATGGTGACCTTGATCGGGTCGACCAGGACGTGGTTCGCGGCGAGATCCTCGAAGCCGTGCCACTGGTCCTTCGGCTTGAGCACCCAGCGCGCCTTGTCTGCGGCCGGATTTTTCGCCATCGCGTCGGGCTGCCAGACATCGAACCACCAGCCCTTGACCTGCTGCTTCACCGCGGTTATCGCGCGCCGGAAGCTGAGCGCCTCGTCGATGATCTCCTGCACCAGTGCGCGACCGCCAGGCTGTTCCATCATCGCGGCGGCGACGTCGCACGAGGCGATGATGCCGTACTGCGGCGAGGTCGAGGTATGCATCATGAAGGCGTCGTTGAAGCGGGTCATGTCAAGACGCTGCGTCTCGCCATGCTGCACGTGGATCATCGAGGCCTGCGACAGGGCGCAGAGCAGCTTGTGGGTGGAATGCGTGGCAAAGGTGATGGCGTGCGGCGCGCGCGCCGGATTGGTCGACGAAATGCCGTGAAACCCGTCGTAGAATTCGTGGAAGTTGGCGTAGGCGTACCAGGCCTCGTCGAAATGCAACACTTCGACCGCGTCGCCCAGGCTTTCCTTGATGGCGTCGACGTTGTAGCACAGGCCGTCGTAGGTGGAATTGGTGATCACCATCAGGCGCACCTTGCCGCTGGTCTGCTTCGCGAACGGGCTGGCGGCGATCTTCTTCTTGATCGACGCGGGGGTGAACTGGTCGCGCGAAATCGGGCCGATGATGCCCAGGCCGTTGCGCGAAGGCACCAGGTAGATCGGCGTCGCGCCGGTCATGATCAGCGAGTGCAGGATCGACTTGTGACAGTTGCGGTCGCACAGCACAAGGTCCCCTCGACCCACCATGCCGTGCCAGATGACCTTGTTGGCTGTCGAGGTGCCGCCCACCACGAACAGCGTCTCGTCGGTGCCGAAGATGCGCGCGGCGTTGCGCTCACCGGCGGCGATCGGTCCGGTATGGTCGAGCAGCGAGCCGAGCTGCCCCACCGACACCGAGACATCGGAGCGCAGCGTGTTCTCGCCGAAGAACTCATAGAACAGCGTGCCGACGGGACTCTTGCGGAAGCCGGTGCCGCCGCCGTGGCCAGGGGTATGCCACGAGTAGCTCGCGTGAAGGGTGTAGTCCATCAGCGCCTTGAACATCGGCGGGGCGAGGCGCTCGAGGTAGAGCTGGGCCGAGCGGGCGATTGCACGGGCCAGAAACTCCGGCGAGTCCTCGAACAGGCGCATGAAGGCGTTGGCGTGCTTCAGGACGCTGGCGGGAACCACTTCCGCGGTGCGCTCGTCGCCGAACAGGAAGATCGGCAGGCGATCGTTGCGGCTGCGCTTTGCGGCCAGCACTTCCTCGAGGATCTGCCACTGTTTCGGGCTATTCTCCGCGCCGTCGACCGATACCAGCCAGCATGACTCGACGTTCATTACGTCGACCAGGCGCCGTGCGTCCTCGTAAGTGACGCCAGCGACTACGCGAAAACCCTCTTTCTCGATTGCGGCGGCGAGCTGCCGCATGCCGCGACCTGCGGCATTCTTGCCTTCATAGTCTTCATCGATGATCGCGATCGGGAATGCCTGGAGGAATTCCATGTCATGTTGCTCCGGGGGGGCTAGAACGTGAACTTGGCCGAGAACTGGACGCGCTGGTCCTTGCCGGCGGCGCCGTCGTTATGCTCGTAGCGCCCCCACAGCAGCTCGACGCCGGTCATGACGTTCTTTACCGGATAGAAGAGCAGGTTGGCGGAGCCATAGCTGCCTTTCTTGAACGCGTTTGGAAGCTGGCCGTCGGTGTTGGACTGGATGTGTTCGCTGACGCCGGCAGAGCTGCTCCATTTCTCGTTCCAGTAGTGATCGTAGTAGGCGAACCAGCCGACGGTCTCGACGGCTTCGGCGGCCAGGCCGGCGTCCGGTGCAAGGTCTACACCGCCGTCATTCATGTAGCTCGCGATGCCGCGGCCAAAGACGATCGCGCCGGTAACGCGGTTCTTGCCGATGGTATTGAACGAGCCGCTCAGGTTGATGCCGTAGCCGGTTTCGGATCCGGACGGTTCGGCGTCGGGATTGCCGGGCGTGTCATACCCCAGCTGGCGTATCATCCCCGCCGCCTGGGCATGTCCCCAGTCCCGATCCACGCGGATGCTGGCGATCAGGTCAGGAAGGCGCGTACGACTCGAGACTCCGGCGCCGAGGGCGGGATCCACCTCCGAGATCTTGCCTGTGTCGATGGCGGTACCCGGCGCTTCCAGGGAGATCGCGACCTTCATGCCATCGCGGTTGTACGGGGTATAGCGCAATTGCGGGTTGCGCACGAATACCATGCCGTTGGGACCCCAATAATCGATCGTGTTGGGAAAGGAGTCGATGTCCATGAACACGGTGTAGTACTGCCCGGCGCCAAACTGGCCGAGCTCGGCCCACGCATCGAGCACGCGAGCCTCCGTGTTGCCCCCGCCGCTGTTGAACAGATCCATGTCGAACAGGGTGGTGAGTTCGCCCAGGCTGGTGGGAATGAAGCCTCTGAATCCAATCTTGGATTGCCGGATACTGAAGATGGACTCGCCATCTTTGCCGCACCCGGCATCGCCAGGGCAGTTCACGGGGATCTTCGAGGGCCGCAGGGTGGCGTTCCAGTCGGGGTCGACGCGTTTGAAGTCGTAGATGGCGTCGAGCATGATCTGGCCAAAGATCTCGACGCGCGCCTTGTTGGGATCGCGTGAGCCTTCCTCGGCGGTCGAACCGGGCGCGACGACTGCCGCTCCCGACTCGGAGGTGGCAGGCGCGCCCGCTTTTTGCTGCTCGAGCGTCTTGACCCGGGTCTCGAGCTCCTTGACGGTTTTCTTGAGTTCCTCGTTGGATTGCGCGAGCGCGCCACTGCTGAACGCCGTCACTGCCAGAAGAAGTGCGAGCGATTTCATGATTTTCCCCCAGTCAAGTCATAACCTGATCAGGGCACTCCCGTGATGGCAGGGCTTCAGCGATGGGCCGAACTTGCCGCTTCTTTATTGTTACTCTTGGCTGACTGCCGGAGCACCCCTCGACGACTGAAACCACTTTGCGCCACACTCATGACGAACACCATTGGACCAAAGTCCAATTCGGCGTGGTTATGCCGAAATCCTTGATCGCGCTCACGCAATTGGAATAACAATACCGTCATGGATTTCGGGTATCCGATCTGCTGCGGGGCAGCACCCACATGAAAATGGAACCGGATTCGGGGAGGTATGATGTCGTACGGAATCCTGCGGGCTTCGCAGAGGACAAGCGCATGAATCTTTCACGGATGGTTAAGATCGCCGCAAGGAATGCCTTGCTGCTCGCATTGCTGGGTCTCATGGCGGGAGCATCGCTGGCTGCCCGCGCGGAGCAGGGCGGAAAATATCTTCCCGGAAAATTTTCCTGGTTCGACCTCGTCACCGACGATCTCGACGCTGCGCGCCGGTTCTACGGCGAGGTGTTCGGCTGGAAGTTTTCCACTGTGGGCGATAAACCGGAGTCGTATACCTTCGCAGAACTCGAAGGCACGCGCATCGGCGGCATTCTCCAACGCCCCGCACCGGCCGGCGCGCAGCGCAGCGCCCGCTGGCTGGCGTTGATCTCGGTGGACGACCCGGCCAAGGCGGCTCGCTACGTGAAGCAGCAAGGCGGTACCGTCCTCGTGCCGCCTGCCACCGTCAAGGGAAGGGGAACCCATGCCCTGTTCCGCGATCCCGATGGGGCGGTGTTCGGCGTGCTCAAGCCGGAAGGCGGCGACCGGCCCGATACGCCGGTTGCCGCCGGGGATTTCTTCTGGGTGGATCTGCTGGCGCGCGAGCCCGAGCGGGCCGCCAGGTTCTATAGCGGCCTGGCCGGCTACGGGGCGACGCCCGGCGCAAGCGAACCGATCAAGCGCGTGGTGTTGTCCTCGGAAGGATACGCACGGGCCGGCATCGTACCGAAGCCCGAGGTCGTCCAGCAGCCGGGTTGGTTGCCGTATGTGCTGGTCGACGATGTGCGCGCCACGCTCGACAAAGTGAGCGCCGCCGGGGGCAGTGTGCTGGTACCGCCGCGCGGGGACGTGCTCGATGGAAATCTTGCGGTGATCGCCGACCCGCGCGGCGGCGTGCTCGGCATCGTCAACTGGCAGGACGGGGCCGATGACGCGAACGGGGGGCAGAAATGAAAAAATCCTTCCGCAAGTCCAACCCCGTGCGTCACTCGTCGTACGCGTTGATGCTGTGCGGCGCCATCTTCGCGTCGGGCTGCGCTTCGAACGGTTCCGGATCAGTGCACGGATCCATGTACATGGGAGGTGGCTACTATGACTCATGGGGCTGGGGGCCGTGCTGCTACTACGGCAGCCCCCCTGTCGTCGTGGGCCCGCCGCCGGCGAATCGGCCGGACGTCGACCGGCCGGTGAAACCCGCGCAGCCGATAGCGAAGCCGCCCACGTCGCGGCCCATGCCGGCGCCGCGTCCTGCTGCGCGAGCCGGAGGTGGAGGACGCCGCAGGTAATCACCAGTGCGCATTGCACGGGGCTGGCCTGCCTGGCGCAAGGCTTCGCCCACATACAGGACGACAGCTTCAAGCAGCATGTCGCGGGGGGTACCGGGTGCCCGCTCTATTTGCTCCCCAATAGGTCCACTTGTCCTGCTTCCTGCCATGAGAAAGACCACGCCCAGTACGACGAGAGCAGTGCTGAAATTAAGCGCGGCGGTTGGCAACACAACATCTGTCGCATGTGCGGAGTCCCGCAGTCCAATGTGCGGGGCATCGATGTAAGCCGCTTTTCATTCAGGCAATCCATTGATCGCGAACATCGCCGCGAGCATCGACGACGGTTTGCCCAGCTTGCCGAACCAGCGGTCATAGATCGCGCCGATCTGGCCGGTCCGGTAGATGCGCGCCAGTTCCTGGTTGACCGCCAGCTTGAAGTCAGCGTCGTTTCGCCTCAGGGTCAGCCCGTAGGGCTCGAAGGAAAAGTTGCGGTCGGCGAGGGCCAGGGACAACTGCTCCTTGACGGCGAGGCCCAGCCCGATCAGCACCGTCTGGTCGGCCGCGTAGGCGTCGGCCCTGCCCTGGTCCAAGGCGCCCAGGCCCTCGAGATGTTCCTTGACCAGGACGAGGTCCGCCTTGATGAAGTCCTTCTTCAGCGCATCGCGCAGGGCGCTTTCGGTGGTGGTGCCGGCGATGACCGCGATTTTCTTGCCGGCGAGATCGCCCAGGCCGCCGTGCGGCCGTCCTGCTTTTACGACGAAGCTGCCGCCGTCTATCCAGGTCATCAGGCTGAAAGCCACCTTCTGCTGGCGCGACAGGGTGATGGTCGATATGCCGCATTCGAGGTCGACGCTGCCGTCCGCCACCATGTCGAAACGATTCGCCATGGTGAGGGGAACCCATTGCACCTTGAGTTTCTGCAACCCGAGCTGCTGTTCGATGCCGGCGACAACCCTGAGGCAGAGTTCAATCGAGTAGCCCTGCGGCGGGTTTCCCTTCTGGTCCACGAAGGAGAACGGCACGGACTGGTCGAGATAGCCGAGCCTGATGGACTGCGTGTTCCTGATCGCCGCAAGCGTATCGCCTTGCTGTTCGGCGGAGACGCCGGTCGCCATTGCGAGGATGCCGAGCGCCGAAAGCAGGAGAAGGGTGTTTGTCATTTTTTATTTATCTTTCGCTGGTTGTTGTTAGTCGTTGTGCCGCGGAGAACGAGATCCGCTCCTTATCCCATTCCTACTCAGGCGGGGGGGTGCCCGCTGCCGGAATTTTTCACCGCCTCGTCGATGGCATGCAGCAGCAACCGGTCATCCAGCGGCTTGCGCATGTAGGCCATCGCGCCTCCGGACAGGCAGCGCGTCTGGTTTTCAGGTTCGTCATGCCCGGTGATGACGATGGTGGGGAAAAGCGTGCGGCAGGCCTTGAGATGCTCGAGTACCTGCAGGCCGTTCAGTCCGGGCATGTGCAGGTCGAGGATGAGGCAATCGGGGCGGGCCGAGGCAATCGAGTCGATGAAGGCCTGCCCCGAGGGAAAAGCGTGCACGTTCAGACCGGAGGCACGCAGCAGGCGGCCGAGAGCCTTGCGAACAGGTTCTTCGTCGTCAACCACGGCGACCAGAAGTGAGGCCATGGCTCATTGCACCAGTCCGGCGCCCTCCGGAAAATTGGACCATAGTCCAATATGGCCGGGCCATGACATGCCGGCGTCCTGAAATCAGTGGACCGGGCGGCGCGTTCAGCGGCCGCCCGATGCCCGCTGTGGTACCCCCAGTCAGCGCGCCAGGCGTTACTCCTTGATCATGCGCATCGCCAGGCCTTCGGTAAACTGGACCGTAATCGTGTCGCCGACGTTGACCTGGTCGAAAGCCTTGACCGACTCGTCGACCTGCAGTTCGCGTGGGCCTCCTTCGGGACCGCGCACCGTCAGAACGCGGGTGTCTCGATCGATTTTCTCGACCACGGCATTGACTTCGCGCACGCTGACCACCGCGCCGCCAGGCGTATCGCCTTTCGGTGCAAGGCGGACGGTCCTGCCCTGGCTGGAACTCGCCGCGCCGCTGCCTTTGCGCAGCGCCAGTGCGACGGAAGCGAGATACGTGACCTTGAAGCGCGATCCTGGCACTACCTGGTCGAGATTTTGCGCTTCAGGGGGGACGTTGATCGTCGTCAGACCGCCCTCGGGGCCCATTACGGTAACGACCCGCGCTTCGCGGTCGACTTCCACCACCGTTACCACGGTTTCCGCTGTCGCGGCGGCGACCCCGCCCGCCTTTTCCTGGGCATGGGCGGCGGGTAGTGCAAACACCGCTGTTGAAACCATGATGATTGCGAGTTTATTCCGGTATTTCATGCCATTCTCCTGAGAGTTCTTGAATTGTCCGTCGGGACGGCTGCCCCCGCTTTTTCCGCACTAGAAAGCGATCACGATGCCGGCGTTGGCCATGTACTGCCAGATAAAGTCTCCCTCGTAGAAAATCCTGCAGGTGCCATTGTTGCAGAACGCCGCGCTGTCGCTGTCCACCTGCGTGGCGAAAGCGCGCGCCTCGACGCGCAGCCCGATATTTTCTGTCAGGAACAGCTTGACGCCGCCGACGAGGCCCAGGGAGAAGTTGGTATCGCTGTCCAGTCCCGGTGCGTCCGGGGCAAAGCGGCTGGCGCCGCCGGTGGCACCGAAGAACGGCCGCACGCGACCGCCGCTGTAGACGTAAACCGCCCCCACATGCAGATATTCAACCTTGACGTCGGTGAGGGCGGGGCCGCCGCTCTTAGGCGCAAGCGACGATGTCGCCGTGCTGTACAGGAACTCGAGTTGGGTGTCCTGTGCCAGATTCATGCTGAAGATGATCCCGGCGTTGCCAGTGCTCTCAAGTTTAAGCTCCGTCCCCGAGACTTCGTCGGAAAATTCCTCGCTGCTCTGGTAACCGGCGAAAGGCGTGATCTCGAATCGGGTCGTCTGCCCGGGTTGCTGGGCGAGAACGGCCGGACAGGCCGCCACGCTGGCGAGCATCCAGACCACCGCCATCCCGATGCGCCGCGTTTCTGTCATCTGGAATCTCCTTGTGGTATTCGGCGCCAGGCGTTGCCAGGCCGTCGTGCAACTTGCGATCATGGAATGGGGGAGGAAATCGGAAGCAGCGAGCCTGCCCTGGTAGGTGCCGGTGAAGTGTCCGGTGCGGCTTACTTTAAACCCGCCCGGTGGCGCCGGAGAATTGGACCTTGGTCCAATACCTTTGCGCCGGAATCAATTACGGGTGAATCCCGGCTCCCGGCCCTGAATCGAAGGGCGCGGTCAAGGATCCGGAAACGGGGCGCCCGGCCTGATACCCATTTTCTCGGCCATGCGCACCAGATCGGCGAGTGATGCCGCACCCATCTTGTGCATGACGCGGGCGCGATGGACCTTGACGGTTTTTTCCCCGGTGCCGAGGTCGGTGGCGATAAGCTTGTTGAGCTTGCCGGAGACCACGTGCTCGAAAACCTCGCGTTCGCGCGCCGTCAACGTGGTCAGGCGCTGTTCCATCTGCTTCAGTTCGCCGTTCGCCTGACGCGCGGCGTATCCCTTGCGGATCGCGATATCGACGGCTTCCAGAAGCTGGACGTCGTTAAAGGGCTTGGTCAGGAAATCGACGGCACCGCCTTTCATGGCCTGCACTATTTTGGGAACGTCGCCGTGGCCGCTGATGAACACGATGGCGCGGCAGGTGTCGTCCGCTGCCAGTTTTTCCTGCAACTCCAGTCCGTTGATTTCGGGCATGGCGACGTCCAGCAGCAGGCAACCCGGCGTGGAAGCGTCGTGCGAATCGAGAAAGGCCTGCGGGGACGGAAAAGCGGCGACGGCATGGCCGGCCGCTTGCAAAAGGCGGGTCAGCGCCTTGAGGACCGCGGCGTCATCGTCCACCACGTATACGGTCGCCGGCCCGCTCAAGTTCGTGCTCCGGCGATGCCCGGCAGGAGGAGGCGAAATGTGGCGCCGCGATCGGGATTGTTGCGCACCAGCAGCTGCCCGCCATGCGCAGTGACGATCGACCTGGAGATCGACAGGCCCAGTCCAAGCCCCTGCGTCTTGGTAGTAACGAACGGGTCGAACAGCTTTTCCATCAGCTCGGCGGGAATGCCGGCGCCGCCGTCGATCACGAAGATCTGCACCTGTCCGTTTTCCGACGGCGCGGTCTTCATCGTCAACAGGCGTGTCGATCCCGGGGCATCCATGGCCTCACAGGCGTTGGCGACGAGATTCAGCAGGACCTGCTGCAGCTGAACCCTGTCTCCCCGCGTATCCACACCTTGCGCGGACAGCGCGGTTATCACATGAATATTGCGCGTGGTCAGGTTTCCGTGCGCCAGTGTCAGCACCTCGCGGATGAGATCGTTGGCATTGAGCACCTGGAACTGGGTATCGCCCTTCTTGAACAAGGCACGCAGGCGGCCGATGACTTCGCCGGCGCGCTTGTCTTCGCTCACGATGTCCTGGAGTATCTCGCGCAGGTCCTGCGCTTCAATCCGATCCCGGGCGAGCAGGCGCTGGGCCGCCTGCGCATTGCTGAGTATGGCGGTCAGGGGCTGGTTGAGTTCATGGGCGAGGGCTCCGGAGAGCTCTCCGAGCATGGCGACCCGGCTCAGGTGAACCAGCTCGACGCGTTGCTTAAGCGCTTCCCTTTCGGCCAGTTTTTGCGCGGTTACGTCCCTGATGATCTTGATCAGGCATTCGGTCCCGGCGACTTCGATGGTGTCGCCCACCAGGACGGTGTGATGAATACCTCCCTGCCTGTCGCGCAGGTCGGTTGCGAAATCCCGTACCAGGCCGCGCTCGGACAGGGCGAAATACGTATTGCGATCCTCGGGATTGGCGTAGATTCCAAGCTCGACCGTGGTGCGTCCAACGGCTTCGGCGCGACGGTAGCCGAATAAAGCCTCCCACTTCTCGTTGACGTCCATGATCGTGAGGTCCGACTTGCGCACGATCATGATCGGATCCGGGCTGGAACGAACCACCTTGAGGGAGCGTTCCTCCGAGATCTGCAGTGCCTTCCTGGTTTTCTTGCGCTCCGTCATGACCGCCGCAAACAGCAGCAGCGGCACCGCAACCGCAATCAGGAACCACTGCACCGCGCGCGTGTCCTGCGCCGGCGAACCACCGGTAAAGGGCCCCAGTTCGTGCAAGGCGCCCCAGATCGCGAGCGAAGCGACCATCACAAGTGCAGCGCTGATCCCTTGCGGACCGAGGCGCACCGCAGCCCACAGCAGGAACGGCAAGGGAGCGTAAAGCAACGCGGGCATTGCCGGAGAGCCCGGCGCCTGTTTGAAAATGAGCATCCCTGTCGCGAGCAGGCCGAGGAACAGCGCACCGACTTCGATCTGGCGTCCCACCGACACTTCGCGAAGCGATTGCCAGGAGCCCTGCGCCCAGCTCACGACTGTCGGAACAATGATCAGCGTGGCGAGGGCGTTCGAGAAAAAACGCAGCGTGAACATGTCCCAGAACGCCGCCTTGCCCCAGCCGATGGCGGTCACCAGCCCGATGTCGACAAAACCGCTCAGCAACGGCGCAGTCAATACGGCGCCCAAGAGGAAAATACAGGCGTGCCGGAACGAATCGAACTGCAGCCGTTCTCCCGGGAGGACGTGGCGCAGGAGGGCGGCGCCGATCAGGGCTTCGGTGCAATTGCTCACGAACCAGCCCAGAACCATTGCCAGCGGAACGCCGCTTTGCAGTTCGATCAACAGGTGGGCGGGGAATGCCGCCAGGATCGGCACCCACCATGAACGGACCGGAATCAGGAGCAATGCCGCGAGGAGGAGCGCGTTCGGCGGCCACAGCACGGATACCGGATGGGGGTCGAATGTCAGCGCAAATCCGACCTTCGCACCCACATAGTACCCGACCGCCACCAGGGAGCCGGTCAGTATCAGGTGCAATGCGCGGCCATCGTGGGAAGCAACGATCCCGGCTGCTGCGGTCTTCGTGTTGTCGTTCATGAACGACGCCCCCGGTCTTTGCCGAGCTTTACTCGGCATTGCAGGCGCTTGCGGCCAGCTAGTGGGAAACCTTACAACAAAGTCCGGCCGACATCAAAAGCAAAATTCCGGGGGATTTTATGCCAGGGTAATCGCGCAGGTTATCGCTACCCGATGATTGCGGGCGGAGCACCGTTTCCAGCCCCCCCGGCATGGGTCAACGCCCCGGTTCCTGCGTAGCGGGGGCGTTCGGAGACAGGACCTTGACGGCATCGATGGGCAATCGAAGAGTATTGGCGATAATGCTGGTCATTCGCGATGCGACCGCACCGGGACCCAGCGGGACCACGATCGGATTCTGCACGGTGCCCAGAACCTGTACCGGCAGCGCCAGGACCGTGCCGCCGAATATGCGCTTTATGATCGGAATCCTGTCAACGACGGCGTTGGCGGTCTGCAGCGGCGCGACCAGGACGTCCATTCCAAGGGCGCCGCTGCCATAGTCGATGCGGCCGGTGGTGACGATATGCACCGTCGGGCCATCCAGGTCGGCTTCCTTGATATGGACGGCCGTGCCCGCAAACGACCCGGTTACCCGGGCACTGCGGTAAGGCAGCCCCTGCCCCACGCCCAGCTTCTGGCCGCGCACCAGTTCGGTGACGTTGAGAAAGGCGAATATCCTGTTCAGGATGTCGAATTCCTCGATATTGCCGTCACGGGCGGTTGCCGTGAATTCGCCGTCCAGGCGCTCACCTAACATCGTGAGCGCGCCTTGCGCAGTGAAGGTCGCGTCCACGTCCAGCAGCCCGCTGCCGACAACGCGTTCGCGGGTCAGGCAGGCGATGGATTTTTGCATGTCGGCCTTCCGGGCGGTGAGTCCGCCGGCGAGCCGCATGTCTTCTAGCTGACCCTGCAACATGCCCGACATGGTGATGCCGCAGAGCGCGGCTTCGATGATGCGAACGTCCAGGTTCTCGCCGGCGACGGCCACGTCGGCAACCACTGGCGCAAGCGTCACTCGCTCCGTTTCCAGGATGCGGACGTCGAGCCCGATGCGTCCCGTAACGGGCAGGTCGGAGAGCTGGAACGCAGGTTCGCTGTCCTCGGTATGCCGCTGCGAATCCATCAGGGCTTTCGACAGCACGATCCGGTCGGAACGCAGGTTTGCGTCGAGCACGATCTTGTCGTTGTCGCGGTGCAAGTTCCCCTTGATTTCCATGCGGCTGTCGCCGACAGAAAGGATGGCTTGCTCGACGCTGAGTTTCTTCCCGTTTGCAGTCAGGATCACGTGGTCCACCTTGAGCGGAATCGCGCTGTCGCCCGGGATGGCAATGGCGCTTCCCTCGAACCGGCCCTGCACGCGCGTGATCCAGGGTTTGCGGACGCGCAGGTCGGCCTGCATGTCGCCTTCAATGCCTTCCAGCGAAACCGGCGGCTGCACCAGCAGATCGGCGAGGGTGGTGCCCGTCAGCTTGCCCTTGAATGCGGCATTGATATTTTCGCCCGCGTATTCTCCGGAGAGAATCACTTCGGATGAGGCGTCCTTCAGTGCCAGGCGATCGAGATCCAGCTTGCTCCCGGCCTTGGCGGCGACAATTTCCAGGTCGATGGTTCCGGCGGCCTTGACCTTGCCGTTGAACGAAACGTCGCCGTTTTCCTTCCAGGCGACCTTCGAGTCCGCGAAATGCAACGGTGCACGCAGTTGCATCGCAGGCGCCACACGGCCCAGCTGATAGATTCGCGCCAGCGTTGCGGCGCCCAGATCGCCGTTGATATCGGCATCGACCGCACGGATGCCGGTCCGGTAGTTTTCTGTCCGTGCGGATATGCGCAGCGCGGAATCCATCGCGTTAAGCGACACATCCCTGGCATTGACCAGTCGATCCGAGATTTCGATACTGCCTCCGTCGAGCAGGATGTCGGAATCCATGCGCTGTGCAAGCAGCTTCACGTTGTGTGGCGAAACGATGGCCCGAAAGTGTGTCGCCTCCGGCGCCCGCAGATTGCCTTCCGCCCGTAGTTCGGATACGGAGGCCTTACCGGACAAGCTGCGGATTTCCGACATCGCGGGCTTGAAGGCCGTAACGTTGCTTGCGGCGGCGTACAGTTCGTCGAGGGACAGGCTGGCGCTGTGCTGGGTGACTTCGAACCGGTAAGGCGGCGACAGCGCCAGCGAGGCGCTCAAGTTCTCGAAAGCCGACCGTCCGAATTCCCCCGTTGCATCGCGAAGGGCGATGGCGCCGCCTGCGTAGGTGAACTGTCCGCCCCTCAGCCTGAGGGGGAGCGGGACATCGCGATGCTCTGCGAACAACGCCAGCCGGGACATTTCCACGGAAGCCTGCGGCGCCTGGGGATCGCCCCAAAGAATGACATGTGCAAGCGTTTTCCCTTCGAGTTTTTGCACTGCATCCAGATGGATGTCGATGTCCTTGCGCCGGATGAGCCGTTTCGCCAGCGCAATCGTTTCTCCCAGGTCGAGATCCATCAGGGCTTCGGCGCGCAAGTCGGTGGCGGTGCCATCCTCAATGCGCAGCGCGAATTGCCCGTTGCGCAGCACGGATTTCCCCACTACAGCGGTTGCGTTTCGCACCTGGAGGTCTCCATGATCGATGGCGATGCGGCCGCCGACGCCGGAAAGCGTGAGGGCCGGCCGGACGATGTCCAGCGTCACCCCTTCGACGCTGGCTTCACCGCGCAGGACGGGCAGGTCGAACAGCTCTTCGAGGCTGTCACCGCTGCTGTCCAGTTGCAAGGCGGTCAGGGTTCCTGTGCGAAGCAGGGCCGGGGGCTTCGAAATCCACGGGATTTCCGCAGCGAGCGAGCGTGCGGCCGCCTGCAGGGCCACAAGGTCGGCGCCGCTGACATTCACTTCCAGTTCATGGTGACCGCGCTCGTCGCGGCTCAGGTCGGCGCTCAGCAACATACTGGGCGCCTGCGCATAGAGCCGGTGGACACTCAGTTTCAAGGCGGAGCCCCTGCGTTCCAGTCCCGCCGCGACGACGATTCCCCGGATCTCCTGCGCGGCGCCGTTCCTTTGAATCGTCATCCGCGACGTGGACGCAACGGCTTCCGCCTTCAGATCGGAAAGCCCGCGCATCTGCCAGTCGATGCGTCCGATCAGGGCGGCTTCGGCGCGAGGCAGGCTGGCGTCCATGCCAATCAGGTCCTGCAGGCCGCCGACGTTTAATCCTACGAAGTCCAGGCGTCCCGTGCCCTGCAGCGATTCGTCCATTATCGAGAATGTCAGGGAAATCCGTTCCCAGACATCGGAAGAAAAAGAGATGTTGCCGTCGATCCTGCTCCCCGAGGTGCTCATCCGCGCATCGACGTCCTTCAGCATGAAAGGTGGTCGGTCCGAAAGGTGCACGGTGATCGTTGCATCATCGGCTGTGGCTGTCAGGCCGGGTGCCGCCTGCGTAAGCTTTGTCAACACCGCGCGCAACTGCTGCTCGATGGTGGCGAGAGAGGCCGGCTTGTTCTCCGGTGCGGAAGCCGGAAAACGAATCGTGGCCACCACCCCGTTCAGGCGAATGCGTCTCGGTTGCACTTTTCCGGTGATGAGATTCCAGAGGTTCAGGTCCACGATGACGGATTCGGCTGTCAGGTCCGTAACGTCCGCAACCGTGTACCGGGGCCGGGCCACTTCGACACTGACCGGAGGAAACAGGTGCAACTGTAGGCGATCCAGTTCGACGACATCGCCGGTCGCTCGCGACAAGAGGGAGGCGATCTCGTTTTTTACCGCGGCGGAATCGATCCACAGCGGCGCTGACAGAAGCGCGGCCACGATCACGAGCAGAAAGGCACAAGACAGCGCCAGGCCGCCGATCAATACGCGCCGGAATGGTTTCATCGGCGGTATCTTAATTCGACGGCGCCCTTCCCGGACAGATTCAGGTCAAGTTAGCGTGGTTGCGGCCACAGGCAATCGTGAGGGCATTGAGTACGATAGCGCCTATCCCGGGGAAGATTCGTGCAGAATCCTCATGCTTGCACCGGTAATGGGGAATCAACCGATGGCTAGGCGTACCTTAGGCAGCGGCATTCGCCGCTTCGACTGATCAAGAGGGAGATGGAAAATGACCAAGGATCGCGGATTGACCATTCACTTCAACGATGGCTCGAAAGTGGGTTTCAGTTTTCCCAAGCAGATCACCCATGACGAACTGGTGGCGGGACGGCTCGACAAGCTTCTGGAAAAGAAGGCGCTGGTCCTGGAGGTCGACAGCGCCCTGATGGTGATCCCGTTTTCGAACATCAAGTACCTGCAGCTTTACGCCGCGCCGCAAAAACTGCCTGACTATGTGATCAAGGACGCCACTG
>DASVNF010000099.1:0-1878 GCA_036384015.1 Burkholderiales bacterium | reverse complement strand
GGAACCCGAGCCGGAAATCATCCTGCCGCCCGAGCCTGTCGAACCCTTGCCGGAAGACACCGCCGGGCCGCGTGGGGAAGTATGGTGGCTGATCGCCACGGCGGCAGTGCTGGCGCTGGGCATCGCCCTGCTTTTGTTGCTGCATTCCTGACGCCTTAGGTTGCACTTAGGCGTGAAATCCCCCGCCTTATGCGCAAGTAACATTGACGTCATGTTGCTGCGTCGCGGCATAATGCGGCGATCCTTCAAGACGGGAACGGTTGCGTGAGCAGGGTTTGGAATTTCAGCGCAGGTCCGGCGGCATTGCCCTTGCCGGTGCTCGAACGTGCGCAGCGCGAGCTGCTGGACTGGAACGGCAGCGGCGCCTCGGTGATGGAACAATCCCATCGCGGCAAACGCTTCATCGCGATGGCGCAGCAGGTGGAAGCGGATCTGCGCGAGCTGATGGGCATTCCCGACGATTACGCCGTGCTGTTCGAGCAGGGTGGGGCCACGCAGCACTTTGCGCAGATCCCGATGAACCTCGCTGGCGAAGGCGATAGCGCCGACTACATCGTGACCGGCCATTGGAGCGAGAAAGCCGCCAGCGAAGCGGCGCCCTACGTGCGCGTGAACGTGGCGGCCACCAGCAAGGCCGAGAACTACCTGCGCATGCCGGCACGTGACGCGTGGCAGCTCAATCCCAATGCTTCCTATGTGCACATCGCTACGAATGAAACCATTCATGGCGTGCAGTTCAAGCAAGCGCCCGATGTGGGCAATGTGCCGCTGGTGGCGGATATGTCGTCCGACATTCTCTCCGCTCCCGTCGACGTACGCCGCTACGGTCTCATTTACGCCGGCGCGCAAAAGAACATCGGCCCTTCCGGCCTGGTGTTGATCATCATCCGCCGCGATCTGCTGGAGCGTCCGACGCGCCTGATGGCGAAGATCTTCCGCTATATCGAGCATGCGGCGCATGAGTCCATGCTCAACACGCCCAACACCTGGGGCTGGTACCTGGCCGGGCTGACCTTCCAGTGGCTGAAGGACAACGGCGGCCTTATCGCGATGGATGAAAGCAATCGCCAGAAATCCGAGCTGCTTTACGCAACCATCGACGGCTCCGGCGGTTATTACCGCAACCCCATCGATCCGCCGGTGCGCTCGCGCATGAATGTGCCCTTCACCCTGCACGACAGCGCCCTCGACGCTGCCTTCCTGCAGGAATCGGAAGCCGCCGGCCTGTTGGCGCTGAAAGGCCATAAGGCGATCGGCGGCATGCGAGCATCCTTGTACAACGCGGTGCCGCTGGAAGCGGTGCATGTGCTGGTGGATTTCATGCGCGACTTCGCCCGCCGGCATGGCTGATACACTGCAAAGCCGGTGCGGAATCGCCGCTCCCGGACATCTTTACGTTTGGACATCCATCGCATGAACGAACCCAAGCCAACGCTGGTGCAGGTGCGAGACCGCATCGACAGCATCGACCAGCAGATCCAGGAGCTGATCTCCGAGCGCGCCAATTGGGCCCGGGAAGTGGCCAAGGTGAAAGGCGAGGGGCTTTCGGCGATCGACTATTACCGCCCCGAACGCGAAGCCCACGTGCTGCGCATGGTGGTGGAC
This sequence comes from Burkholderiales bacterium, assembly GCA_036384015.1. Classification (GTDB taxonomy): domain Bacteria; phylum Pseudomonadota; class Gammaproteobacteria; order Burkholderiales; family JACQAP01; genus JACQAP01. Next base: position 273 of record DASVNF010000099.1, on the reverse strand, counting down.
CGCAACCACGGCCCGCTCTCCGATGCAGAGATGGTGCGCCTGTTCCGCGAAATCATGTCTTCCTGCCTGGCGCAGGAAGATCCGCTCAAAGTGGGTTATCTCGGCCCTGAAGGCACCTTCAGCGAGCAGGCCGTGCGCAAGCATTTCGGCCACGCCGCCTACGGCCTGTCGCTGGGCAGCATCGAGGAGGTGTTCCAGGAAGTCGCCGCCGGTCACGCGGACTTCGGCGTGGTGCCGGTGGAGAACTCCGGGCAGGGCATGATCCAGGTCACC
>DASVNF010000098.1:0-8260 GCA_036384015.1 Burkholderiales bacterium | reverse complement strand
GAGCCGTTTTACGATGATGCAGGCAAATTCAAGGGTTATCGCGGCACCGGCAAGTACATCAACGAGCAAAAGCGCGTCGAGCAGGAACTGGTAATGGCCCGCGAGCGCATGGAATTCCTGCTGTCGGCGACGCCGGCGGTCATTTTCGCGCGCGAAGCGCAATGGCCGTTTGCGCCAACGTTCGTCAGCGACAACATGCGCACCCAATTCGGCTACAAGCCGGCCGAGATGCTCGACAATCCCGATTCGAACAGGCTGGCCAGAATCCACCCCGACGATCTGCCGCGGTTTCTTGCGACGCTGCCGAAAGTATTCGAAGGCGGGCGCCACAGCCTTGAATTCCGCTTCCAGCATAGCGAGGGACACTATGTGTGGGTGCGCGAGGAGGCGCGCCTGGTCCAAAGCGCCGACGGCCGGCGCGAGATCGTCGGCTACATGATCGACGTCGACGAAAAAAAGCACTTCGAAGAGCAACTGCTGCACCTCGCGCACTACGACGCGTTGACCGAATTGCCGAACCGCGTGCTGTTCTACGACCGCTTGCAACAGGCGGTGGCGCAGGCTTACCGCAACCACTGGAACACGGGGGTCCTGTTCATCGACCTGGATCGCTTCAAGGTTGTCAACGACACGCTCGGCCACGGCACGGGAGATGAGCTGCTGCGCCAGGTGTCCGCGCGGCTCAACGCGACCGTGCGCGGGGGCGACACCGTCGGCCGCCTGGGCGGCGACGAATTCGCGGTCATCCTCACCGAACTGAACCATCCCGAGGACGCGCAGCTGGTGACACAAAAGATAATGGATGCGTTCGAGCAGCCGTTCGCGTTGAGCGGACGTGAAGTGTTCGTCACCGCGAGCATCGGTATCACCGTATGTCCGGCCGACGGACCGGATCCGGATACGCTGATCAAGAACGCCGATGCGGCGATGTACCGCGCCAAGGAAATCGGGCGCAACAATGTCCAGTTCTATACGCCGGAGATGAACAGCCGGGCGCTGGAGCGCCTCGACCTGGAGAACGCGCTGCGACGGGCCCTGGAACGGGACGAATTCCTGCTGCACTACCAGCCCAAGGTCAGCACGCGCAATGGCAAGATGGTCGGTGTCGAAGCCCTGCTGCGCTGGCAGCGGCCGGGGCATGGGCTGGTGTCGCCGGCGGAATTCATCCCCATTCTGGAGGAGACGGGCCTGATCGTCGCGGTGGGCGAATGGGTGTTGCGGACGGCCTGCGCCCAGTTGCGCACCTGGGACGCGACGGGCCGCAAACTGGTGCCGGTCGCGGTCAACCTGTCGGCCAAGCAGTTGCAAAGCACAGGCCTGACCGGCGTCGTCCGGCGGATTCTGGAGGAGAGCGGCGTCGATCCAGCGCTGATCGAACTCGAAATCACCGAGAGTTCGCTGATGCACAACACCGAGGACGCGGTGGCCCTGCTCAATGAATTAAGAAAGACGGGACTACGCATCTCGATCGACGATTTCGGCACCGGCTATTCCAGCCTGGCCTACCTGAAGCGCTTCCCGGTGGATACGCTCAAGATCGACCGTACCTTCGTACGCGACGTCAATGTGGATGAAAACGATGCAGCGATCGCGCGGGCGATCATCAACATGGCCCACCAACTTTCCCTGAAAGTGGTCGCCGAGGGCGTCGAAACCGGCGCGCAACTGGCGTTCCTGGTGGAAAACGGGTGCGATGAAGCGCAAGGCTTCCTGTTCAGCCGTCCGGTGCCCGCCGACAAGGTGCATGACCTGCCGATGGTCTACCTGGTCACTGCATGAGCGCAGGCCGGCACTACCGTGAGCGACAAGACCGGAAAATTCAGTTGAACTGGTGGACCGCAAGGCCGCGCCGATTTTCAGTCGATAGATCATTCTGGCGCCATTTATTTGCGGCGAAAGACGAAGAGGCTGAAGATTCCGGCGCAGTGCTGCGCAAGGTGCTTCACGACTCAGCCTAAGATGGCGTCCTGCCCAACCAATGTCGGTTCGGAGCCGACACGGATTTCTTTTGCGTCGCATCTCTCAATCGCACCAATCCGGGCAAGACTGTCTTCCGCATGGTCGGCAAATTTGCACGGTTTGGAGGGGGGGCTTTGCATCGCGAATCTGCCCGCCTGGCAGCTTCAGCTCAGTTGCCACCAGCAGGGGGAGGGCCCGCGCTGCAGCCGACAAGTACCCCAATCACCGGCTTCGACACCCAAAACACCCTCGATGCACCGGGATATGTCAAGGGATGTCCTGGGTCGGCCTGGGGCCTTGTGCTTGCGGGTTTCCCTATGAAGATAGGGTAGGATACGGACTTGCCGGGACGTTCCGGACTTCCAACTTGGTGCCGAGAAGAGGACTCGAACCTCCACAGTGTTGCCACCGCCAGGACCTGAACCTGGTGCGTCTACCAATTCCGCCATCTCGGCACGAGAGGGCGCAAAATGTAAATGGAAAGCGCTGCTTTGTCAACGAAACGCGCGCGTTCCGAATCCATACTCCTTATGAAGAAAACAACGAAGAAAACAACCAAAGCCCCGCAGCCTGCCAAGGCGCGTTCTGGCGGCATGCGCGCGCGCGACCCCTATCTCGAACGCGAACAGTCGCGTTATGAGAATCCGCTTCCAAGCCGGGAATACATTCTCGAATTCCTGATCGAACAGGGCGTGCCGGTTTCCGAAGAGCAGCTGGCGCAGATGTTGTCGATCGCCGAGCATGAAACGGAATCGTTCGAACGCCGCTTGCGGGCGATGGAACGCGACGGCCAGATCATGCGCAACCGCAAGAACGCGATCTGCGTGGTCGAGAAACTGGACCTTGTCAAAGGCAAGGTTCAGGGACACCCCGATGGGTTCGGCTTCCTGATCCGGGAGGGCGGCGGCGACGACCTGTTCCTCAACGCCGGCGAAATGTCGAAGGTCATGCACGGCGATCGGGTGGTGGCGCGCGAGGGCGGCCTCAACGCCCGCGGCCGCCGCGAGGGCCACATAGTCGAAGTGCTCGAGCGGGCGAACAGCAAGATCGTCGGCCGGTTTCTCAACGAGCATGGCATCGGCCTGGTGGCGCCCGAAGACCGCCGCATCAGCCAGGACATCCTGATTCCCGCCGGCGGCAGCGGCGGCGCCAAGCCCGGCCAAGTGGTGGTCGTGGAGATCATCGAGCAGCCGCAGCGGCATGTGAAGCCGGTCGGCCGCATCATCGAGGTGCTGGGCAACTACGCGGACCCCGGCATGGAAATCGAGATCGCGTTGCGCAAGCATGACCTGCCGCACGAGTTCTCGGACGAGATCGAAAAACTCGGCAGGAAGTTTCCGGCCGGCGTGACGGAAAAAGACCTGGTGGGAAGGGTCGACCTGCGCGGCCTGCCGCTGGTGACCATCGACGGTGAAACCGCGAAAGACTTCGACGACGCGGTTTATTGCGAGCGACACGGCAAGGGATACAAGCTCTGGGTCGCCATCGCTGATGTCAGCCATTACGTCAAGGACGGCGATGCGCTTGATCGGGAGGCGAGGCTGCGCGGGAACTCGGTTTATTTCCCGCGCCGCGTGATTCCGATGCTGCCGGAAGTGCTCTCCAACGGCCTGTGCTCGCTCAATCCGAAAGTGGACCGGTTGTGCATGGTCTGCGAGATGGATATTTCCGCGCGTGGAGAGATCGCCCGCTACAAATTCTATCCGGCCGTAATGCACTCCCGCGCGCGGCTGACCTATACCCGCGTCGCCGAGGTGCTGGAACATCCCGAAGGCGAGGCGGCGCGCGAGCTGTCGGACATCGTTTTGCATCTCAAGGTATTGCATGAGCTCTACCAGGGACTGGTGAAAGCCCGGTGGCAGCGGGGCGCGATCGATTTCGAAACCATCGAGACGCAGATGTTTTTCGACGATCAGGGCAAGATCGAGCGCATCGTGCCGACCCAGCGCAACGACGCGCATCGCATCATCGAAGAGTGCATGCTGGCGGCGAATGTCTGCGCCTCTGATTTTCTGGCTGTAAGCGAACATCCGGCGCTGTACCGCATCCACGAAGGCCCCACCCCGGAAAAGCTTGCGGCGCTGCGCGAATTCCTGCGCGAGTTCGGCCTGCAGCTGACCGGCGGCGAGAAGCCGCAGGCGAAGGACTATGCGCGCCTGCTGGAGAAGGTGAAGACCCGTCCCGACGTGCAACTGTTGCAGACCGTGATGCTCCGCTCGCTGCGGCAGGCGGTATACAGCCCCGACAACGTCGGCCACTTCGGACTGGCGTATGACGCCTACACCCATTTCACGTCGCCGATCCGGCGTTACCCCGACCTGGTGATCCACCGGTCGATCAAGGCGGTCCTCGAACGCAAGCGATACGATCCGGGCAGCTGGCATGAGCTGGGCGTGCATTGCTCCGAGACCGAGCGCCGTGCCGACGATGCGACGCGCGACGTCGAAGCCTGGCTCAAGTGTTATTACATGCAGGACCGGATTGGCGAGCGTTTCACCGGAACCGTGGCCGGGGTGGCGAGCTTCGGCGTATTCGTCGCCCTCGACCAGGTGTACGTGGAGGGGCTCGTGCACATTTCCGAACTGGGCGCGGACTATTTCCACTACGACGCAGCCAAGCATCAATTGCTGGGGGAACGCAACGGGCGGCGCTTCCGCCTCGGCGACCGCATTTCGGTGAAGCTGGTGCGAGTCGACCTCGAAACCGCCAAGATTGATTTCGTGCTCGATGAAGGCAGGGGACCGAAGGCGTGAGCGGGCGCCGCATGATCTACGGGCTGCACGCGGTGACCGCCGCGCTGAAGCGACGGCCGGAGAGCGTGGTCGAGCTGTTCGTCGATGCGGGCCGCCAGGATCCGCGAGCCCGCAAACTCGCGGAGATGGGCCAGGCGGCCGGGGTGCGGATGCACGGTGCCGACGGCAACCGGCTGGACGGGCTCGCCAAGGGCAGCCGCCACCAGGGGGTCGTGGCCTTCGTTGAGGAAACGGCTCCCGCAAGTTCCATCGAGGAGGTCCTGGAGGACGCGGCCGGGCCGCCCTTGCTGCTCATATTGGACGGCGTGCAGGATCCGCATAACCTCGGAGCCTGCCTGCGGGTGGCGGACGGCATGGGCGTGCACGCGGTGGTGGCTCCCAAGGACCGGGCGGTGGGGCTCAACCAGACGGTGCACAAGGTCGCTTCAGGGGCCGCCGAATCGGTCCCGTTCATTACCGTAACCAACCTCGCCCGTACGCTTCGGGACCTGAAAGATAAGGGAATTTGGGTTGCCGGCACGGCCGAAACCGGATCCGTGACCCTTTTCGAGGCAAAGCTCGAGGGCCCCCTGGCGCTGGTCCTTGGCGCGGAAGGCGAAGGGCTGCGCCGGCTGACCCGGGAAACCTGCGACCAGCTGATTGCCATTCCGATGTTGGGACAGGTCGAAAGTCTGAATGTGTCCGTGGCCGCCGGAATCTGCCTGTACGAGGCCCGGCGGCAGCGGCGGGCGGGCCGAGATCCGATCACTTAAGCCCTTGAGAACCCGTAAATATGCTTGAGACGCCGAAGGTCAGGCTGATATAATTTCAAGTTAGCTCCGGTCGGTTTTGTCCGGGGCAATTCGCACGCTTGCCAAGTATGGGTGCCCGGTTTCGGGGTCCGGCAGGCGGAGGCTCAACCCTTACAGGAGAAGTTCATGTCGGTCACCATGCGTCAAATGCTGGAAGCGGGCGTCCATTTCGGACATCAGACCCGTTACTGGAATCCCAAGATGGCCCCCTACATCTTCGGCCATCGCAACAAGATCCACATCATCAACCTGGAAAAGACCCTGGCCATGTACCAGGATGCGGTGAAATTCGTGAAGCAGCTGGCATCGAACAAGGGCAACATCCTGTTCGTCGGCACCAAGCGCCAGGCCCGCGAAATCATCCGCGAAGAGGCCCTGCGCGCCGGCACGCCCTTCGTGGACTACCGCTGGCTGGGCGGCATGCTGACGAACTTTAAGACGGTCAAGCAGTCCATCAAGCGGTTGCGCGACATGGAGCAGATGGTGCAGGACGGCTCGCTCGAGAAGCTGTCGAAAAAAGAGCAGCTCACTTTCCAGCGGGAAATGGTCAAGCTCGACCGCAGCCTCGGCGGCATCAAGGAAATGAACGGTCTGCCGGACGCACTGTTCGTGATCGACGTCGGCTACCAGAAGGGGGCCATTACCGAAGCCAGCAAGCTCGGCATTCCGGTGGTCGGCGTGGTCGATACGAACCATTCGCCCGATGGCGTGGACTACATCATTCCGGGCAATGACGACGCAAGCCGTGCCGTGCGCCTGTACGCGCGGGGTATCGCCGATGCGATCCTCGAGGGCCGCAGCCAGATCATCACGGAGATCGTCAGCGACGAATTCGTGGAAGTGGACAGTACCGAGGAGCAGGCGACAGCCTGACCCCGGCGGGCGGCGAAAAAAGGGGCGCACGCCCCTTTTTTTTAAGCTGAATTTTTCAGGCAGACACGCACCGCGCGGCGATATGCAGCAGGCGGCGCGCAACAGAATCAGGAGTGGCGAGGAAATGGCGGACATTACCGCGGGCATGGTCAAGGAACTGCGCGAGCGCACCGGGCTCGGCATGATGGAATGCAAGAAGGCGCTGGAAGAAGCCGGCGGCGACATGAAGAAGGCCGAGGATCTGCTGCGCATCAAGAGCGGCGCCAAGGCGGGCAAGATGGCGGGCCGGGTCGCGGCCGAAGGGGCGATCGGCGCTTACGTATCGGCCGACCGCAAGCTTGGCGCGCTGATCGAGGTCAACTGCGAAACCGACTTCGTGGCCAAGGACGAGAACTTCACCGGTCTGGTCAAGTCGGTCGCCGAGCTGGCGGCCGTCAAGGGAATCACGGATGTGGCGGCACTGGCCCAGGCGCAATTGCCTTCCGGCCAGACCGTGGAGGCGGCACGCCAGGCCCTGGTGATGAAGCTCGGCGAAAACATGAGCCTGCGCCGGGTCGCCGTGTACAAGGCCGCCGGCAAACTGTCGCATTACCTGCATGGAACGCGCATCGGCGTGATGCTGGACATCGAAGGCGGGGACGACGCGCTGGGCAAGGACATCGCGATGCACATCGCCGCATCCAAGCCGATTTCGGTGTCGAAGGACCAGGTTTCCGCAGAGCTGATCTCGCGCGAGCGCGATATCGCCAGGGCGCGCGCGCTGGAATCCGGCAAGCCCGCCAACATCGTCGACAAGATCGTCGACGGCAGCGTGCAGAAGTATCTGGCCGAAGTGACGCTGCTCGGCCAGCCTTTCGTCAAGGACGACAAGCTCACGGTGGAGAAGCTGCTGGCGTCGAAATCCGCCAAGGTGCATGCGTTCTCGCTGTTCGTGGTCGGCGAGGGTATCGAGAAAAAGCAGACCGATTTCGCCGCGGAAGTGGCGGCGCAGGTGGGCCAGGCAAAGAAGGACGAAAAGAATCCGCAGCCCAACTGATCCGCGCCGATGAAGCCTGCCTACAAGCGCATCCTGCTCAAGCTGTCGGGCGAAGCCCTGATGGGCGATGATGCTTATGGCATCAACCGCGAGACCATCGACCGCATCGTTTCGGAGGTCAAGGATGTCGTCGGTCTGGGCGTCGAGGTGGGCGTGGTGATCGGCGGCGGGAACATATTTCGCGGCGTGGCCCCGGGCGCCGCGGGCATGGACCGCGCCACCGCGGACTACATGGGCATGCTGGCAACCGTGATGAACGCGCTGGCGCTGCAGGATGCGATGCGCCGTCACGGGCTGAAGAGCCGGGTCCAGTCTGCACTGAACATAGAGCAGGTTGCGGAACCCTACATCCGCGGCAAGGCCATGCGTTATCTGGAGGAGGGGCGCGTCGTGATATTCGCCGCCGGCACGGGAAACCCGTTCTTCACAACCGATACCGCCGCCGCGCTGCGCGGGATGGAAATGAACGTGGACATCGTCATCAAGGCGACCAAGGTCGACGGCGTCTACACCGACGATCCAAAGACCCACCCTGATGCGATGCGTTATCAGCGCATCAGTTTCGACGAGGCGATCGTGAAGAAGCTCAAGGTGATGGATGCCACGGCACTGACGCTGTGCCGCGACCAGAAGCTGCCGATCTGCGTGTTCAGCATTTTCAAGGCGGGCGCACTGAGGCGCGTGGTCCTGGGCGAAGATGAAGGTACGCTGGTGCATGCCTGAAATTCCGAGGGGGGATTGAAACCATGGCAATCGCAGACATAAAGAAATCGGCAGAACAGAAAATGCAGAAGTCCCTGGAGACGCTCAAGTCCGACCTGGGCAAAGTCCGCACCGGGCGCGCCCAC
>DASVNF010000097.1:0-4385 GCA_036384015.1 Burkholderiales bacterium | reverse complement strand
ATCGTCCGCATCGCGCCCGCCGTCGCCAAAGCCGCGGTCGACAGCGGCGTGGCGACCCGCCCGATCACCGACTACGACGCCTACCGCGAACGGCTCACCAGTTTCGTCTACCAGTCCGGCTTCATCATGAAGCCGGTATTTGCCGCGGCCAAAAAAACGCCCCACCGGGTCATCTATGCCGAGGGCGAGGACGAACGCGTATTGCGCGCCGTGCAGGTCGTCGTGGACGAAAAAATCGCAAAGCCCATCCTGATCGGCCGCCCGGAAGTCGTGGAAATGCGCATCAAGCGTTTCGGCCTGCGGATTTCACCCGGCAAGGATTTCGAACTGGTGAACCCGGAATCCGACAACCGCTACAAGGAAGTCTGGATGGAGTACTACAAGCTGATGCGCCGGCAAGGCGTGTCGCCCGACGACGCGAGGGTCCACGTGCGACAGTCCACCACCCTGATCGGCGCCATGCTGCTGCGGCGCGGGGATGGAGATGCGCTGCTGTGCGGCACCTTCGGCCGGCACAAGGACCACCTGCGCCATGTCGGCAACGTCATCGGCCTGAAAAAGGAATCCGGGATCTTCGCGGCAATGAACGTGTTGATGCTGCCCAAGCGGACGCTGTTCATCACGGATACCTACGTCAACGAGGACCCGACGGTCGAGCAGCTTGCCGAGATCACCATCATGGCCGCGGAAGAAGTGCGCCGTTTCGGCATCGCGCCAAAAATCGCCCTGCTCTCGCATTCGAATTTCGGCACCGACGATTCCCCCTCGGCGCTGAAAATGAGCCGCGCGCTGGACCTGATCGGCAAACTGGCGCCGGACCTGGAAATCGACGGCGAGATGCATGGCGATTCGGCCCTGTCCGAAACCATCCGCAACCATGTCAATCCGGACAGCCGGCTCAAGGGCGAAGCCAACATCCTGATCATGCCGAACCTGGATGCGGCCAATATCTCGTTCAACCTGCTCAAGATGCTCGGTGGCGAAGGCATCACCGTCGGCCCGATCCTGCTGGGCGCGGCCAAGGCGGTACACATCATGACGCCGAGCGCCACCGTCCGGCGGCTGGTCAATATGACAGCGCTATGCTCGGTGGATGCCAATGCGCAGGCGGCTGTCCCCTGATTTGAAAGCCTAATTTCCCGTTATCCGCGGCGGAACTTGCAGCGGGCCGCTGCGTCAAATGGCCAACAGGCGAATGATGCCGGATTTCGGGACTGCGAATGGCTCCATCCCGAGGCAGGTCTGCTGGTCTCCTTTGACGCACACTCTCCCGGGAAGGAAGGTTAGTCTTAGTGGGCTATGCAGGGCTCCGGCGTAGCCGGAGCGCAGCAAAAAAGGGCACCTTGGGAAATCCGGGCGTGCCCTTTTTCTTTTCCGCCACGGCTGCAGGAACTCAACCGGCCTCCTGGCGCTCGAAACCGTAGCTTCTTCCACTTCCCGGGGGACCCCAATGACCCACGCACAAGCGGGACAGTTCGGCCGGCGCGAAGACATCATCATCAAGCTGGCCGCCATGGCGCTCGTTCTCGCCACGGCGGGATGGGCGGGTTCCCCGCGCGCGCAAGGTATTTTCGACCAAGGCAGCGTTTCCGGCACCCTGACCCTGGGGCGCGGCGAAGCGCTGGGCAATACTTACACCACCGTCGGGGCGGGCGTCGGCTACATGGTCGCGGAAGGCCTGATGGCGGGAGTCAGCGGCGAGTTGTGGATGGGCGAGGATCCGAACATCCAGAAGATCACGCCGGAAATCCGTTACACCTTCACGCAGGCCAATCCGGTGAAGCCCTACGTGGGCGGCTTTTTCACGCGTACCTTCTACGACGGCTATGAAGACACCAATTCCTGGGGCGCCAGGGGCGGACTCTATTTCCCGTTCAACGCCAGGGTTGCGATGAATGTCGGGCTGGTCTACGAGAAGGTGATGGACTGCGACGAATCCGTCTACCGGGACTGCTCGCAGGTCTACCCCGAAGCGGGCGTGCTGGTCTCGTTCTGACGTTCCCCCGGGACGGACCGGCCAGAAAAAAAGGGCGCGCCGCATTGCCAGCGGCGCGCCCTTTTTGTTTACCGCGCAACCGTTACTTGAGGACGATCTCCACCAGCTCGACGTCCTGGCTGCCGATGTTGGTGATCGTTGTCGTTACGGCGGCGTTGCGAAACTGGAACAGCGCGGGCGAGAGGTCGAGGGTGGACTCGCCCGAACCGGCGACCTTGTCCCGGACCCGGCCCGAACCGACGGAAACCCGGACGCTCGGCCCCGGCAGCACGATCGGCCCGCTCGAGGCGCCCGGCGCCAGCTTGATGCGATAGGCGCCGACGCGGTTGTTGTCGAGCACCTTCTCCACGCCCGGGATCCCCGGCAGGCCGGGCTTGCCTTCCGGTGGCACGGGTTTCATGAGCTCGATGCCGATGGCGCGGAACACGCCAGGGCCGCGGTTGATGAAGCGATGCGTGTAGGCACCCTTGGCGTTCACATCGTAGTAGCCGACGAAGCCGCGCTCCATCTTCGAATCCTGCGGCTCCTTGCCGTGGACCTGGTTATAGAGTGTGACGCTGCTCACCAGCACGTAGGGATAATCAACCGAATGGCGGTGGTAAAGCGTCTGCTCGCCTTCCGGGATTTCGACATCGACGATGCGCACCCATTCGTTGACCAGTTTCGGCACGTGGCGCGGTTCCTCGTGCGCCGGCACCACCTCATCCCGGGCTTGCGCCGGCAGGCCGGACAGGGATATCAGCAGTGCGGCGGCGCATCGACACAAGCTTGCTCGGACCATTCGGGCTCCCAATGAAAACGCGGACGATGGCCGTTGGACCGTCGCCCGCGTGGTCAAGTTTTGCGGCAGGATCAGGCCAGCACGTAACTGGTTTTGACGGTGGTGAAGAACTCCGCGGCATAACGGCCCTGCTCCCGCGGACCGTAGCTGGAGCCTTTGCGGCCGCCGAAGGGTACGTGGTAATCCACGCCCGCCGTCGGCAGGTTCACCATCACCATGCCGGCCTGCGCATTCTTGCGAAAGTGCGAGGCGTGCTTTAGCGAAGTGGTGACGATGCCGGAAGACAGGCCGAACGGCGTGTCGTTGGCGACCGCCAGCGCTTCGTCGTAGTCCTTCACCATGACCACGGATGCCACCGGACCGAAAACCTCCTCGCGGTTGATTTTCATCGTGTTCGAGGTACCGGTGAACAGCGCCGGCTCCAGGTAGAAGCCATCGGTTTCGCGCTTGAGCAGGTTGCCGCCGAAGGCCAGCTTGCCGCCTTCCTTCTTGGCCTCTTCGATGTAGCGCAGATCCTGGTCGAGCTGGGACTTGTCCACCACCGGACCGATGTCGGTGCCCTGCTTCAGCGCGTTGTCGACCTTCACGCCCTTGAGGCGCTCGACGACAGCGGCGACGAACTTGTCGTGAATGCCCTGGGTCACGACGATCCGCGACGACGCCGTGCAGCGCTGGCCGGTGGAGAAGAACGCGCCGTTCACCGCGCATTCCACCGCGATTTTCAGATCCGCGTCATCCAGCACGACCAGCGGGTTCTTGCCGCCCATCTCGAGCTGGAACTTGGCCATGCGCGCCACCGCTTTCGCCGCGACTTGTTTCCCGGTTTCCACCGAGCCGGTGAACGTGATGGCATCGACACGCCTGTCGTTGACGATCACTTCGCCGACCACGCTGCCGCGGCCCATTACGAAATTGAACACACCCTTGGGGACGCCCGCATCGACGAGGATCTTGGCGATCGCATGCGCCATGCCTGGCACCAGGTCCGCGGGCTTGAACACGACGGTGTTGCCATAGGCCAGCGCCGGGGCGATTTTCCAGGCGGGGATCGCTGCCGGGAAATTCCACGGCGCGATGATGCCGACCACGCCGACGGGTTCGCGGGTCAGTTCGACGTCGATGCCGGGACGCACCGAAGGCAGCAGCTCGCCGGCGCGGCGCAGCACTTCGCCGCCGAAGAACTTGAACACGTTGCCCGCGCGCACCACTTCGCCGATGCCTTCGGGCAGCGTCTTGCCTTCCTCGCGCGACAGCAATTTCCCGAGCTCTTCCTTGCGGGCAATGATTTCGTTGCCCACCTTGTCGAGCAAGTCCGCGCGCGCCTGCACGCCGAACGTGGCCCAGGCGGGGGCGGCGGCACGCGCGGCCTCGACCGCGCGCTCGGCCTGCGCCTTGTCGGCCTGCGCGTACTCGGCGATGACGTCGCTGGTATCGGAGGGATTGACGTCCCTGGACGTATTCGCGCCGGCGATCCATTCGCCGGCAATGTAGTTCTGCAATTGGGTCGTACTCATGTTCTGTTCCTCGTTTCACTCGGTAGGGGATGAGGGACGAGGGGCGGGGGACGAGGGGAAAGTAAAGGCCCTGAAGCACTCCACTCGTCCCCCG
>DASVNF010000096.1:0-4682 GCA_036384015.1 Burkholderiales bacterium | reverse complement strand
GTTTAGAAGGCGTCCCGGCCGGCGGGCCGGGACGCCTTCCTGGTTGATGAACCCGATCCGGAGTTTTCCTGATGACGTTTTTTCGCCATGCCGCAATCCTCATGTCCTTCCTTGGCGCTTCCTGTGCGTTGCATGCCGCCGACCCGCTCTACACGGTGGAGGAAGGCTACAAGGTGGACCCCGAAACCATGAAGGGCTTCAGAGCCTGGCGCGCGGCGGCCTGCGACCGCTGCCACGGCGCCAACCAGCAGGGACTGGTCGGGCCGTCGCTGATCGAGCGCTTGAAGGTGCTGACCAAGGAAGAATTCGTGAAGACCGTCACCGAAGGCCGTCTCGAGAAGGGCATGCCGGCCTTCAAGACCAGCGCCATGGTGACTTCCAACATCGATCAGCTGTACGCCTATCTGAAAGGAAGGTCCGACGGTGCCATTACCCGCTCCAAGGTCGAACCGATCAAATAGGCCGGCTCCGGCGGCCACGCTGCTCGCGGCGCTCGCTCTGGCGTGCGCCTGTGGCGGGGTGATCGCGGCCGAGGACGACGCATATGTGCCCCCGCGCGCGCTGAAGGTTTGCGACGATCCCAACAATCTCCCGTTCTCCAACGACAAGGGCGAAGGATTCGAAAACAAGATAGCCGAGGTTCTTGCGCGCCGGCTCAACCTGCCGTTGGAGTCTTTTCATTACCCGCAGCGGATCAATGTGGTGCGCAACACGATCCGCTACAAGCTGCCCAACCAGTCCGAATACCGCTGTGACCTGCTGCCCGGCGTGCCGTCGGATTTCACCGCTCTGGCGACAACGAAGCCCTACTACCGCTCGACGTACGTCCTGGTCTACAAGAAAGGCGGCAAGCTCGATGGAATATCCAGCGGTGAGCAGCTGCTCGCCATGGACGCGGCGAAACTGAAAACACTGAAAATCGGCGTCTATGACCGCACGCCCCCGGTCGAGTGGTTTCTCAAGCACAAAATGATCGACCAGGTCGTGCCGTTCCGCCTCCTGAATGCGGACCCCCGCCAGTATCCGGGAAAGATCATCGAGGACGAACTGCTGCCCGGCAAGCTGGACGCGGTCGTGGTCTGGGGGCCGATCGGCGGCTACTTTGCGAAACGCGCCGGAGGATCCAGCCTGGTTGTGATTCCTCTGAAATCGGAGCCCGGCGTGCGCTTCGACTTCGGCATGGCGATGGGCGTGCGCCACGGCGAGAAGGCATGGCGCGACAAACTTGAGCAATCCCTCGACGCAAGCCGCGAGGACATCGACCGCATCCTGCGCGAGTACGCGGTTCCCCTGGTCGATGAAAAAGGCGTGCCGATCCCGTAGGCAAACCTGCATGGACCCGGCGCGCATTTTCCTCGCTTGCTTGCTGCTCATGTCGGCGGCCCCGGCCCGGGCCAACGATTTTCCGACGGCGGGCCGGGTCGAATTCGTCTTCGAATGCATGCGCGATCATGCAGGCGGGCAGTTCGAACTCCTCAACAAGTGTTCCTGCGTGATCGATCAGCTGGCGCAGAAATACAAGTACGATGACTTCGTGGAGGCGCAGACGCTCGGCAAGTCGGTCTCCATTGCAGGCGAACGCGGCGCCGCGTTGCGTGACAACGAGCAGGCGCAGAAAGCGGCCCGCAAGTATCGCGACTCCGTTGCCGCCGCCTCCCGCGCCTGCTTTCTTCCCGACAAATGATCAGGGTCCGTTGCGGAGTCCTGCTGCTGGCACTAAGCCTGGTTGCAGCGTCACTGCATGCATCGGCGGCGGACGAAAGCCAGAATCCCGACACGGAGATATGGCGCAAGGTCAGGGCGGAGCTGTTCGGCGAGCGACCGCTCGCCGAAGACGGCCCGATCCCGCGCATCCGCATCGAGATGCCCGGCCGCGCCGCCGACGCGGCGGTGGTGCCGCTCGCGATCCGTGTCAAACCTCTGCCGGGGGAAGCGCCGCCGCGAAAGCTGTATCTCATCATCGACAGGAATCCTTCGCCCATTGCCGCGGTGTTCGAGTTCGGCGAAGGCAGCGGCGGTGCGCAGGTCGAAACACGGGTACGCATCGAGGAGTACACGTGGGTGCGGGTGGTTGCCGAGGGCGCGGATGGATCCCTGCTCGCGGCGCGGCGTTACGTCAAGGCCGCGGGTGGCTGCTCCGCCCCGGCGGGCAAATCCCTGGCGGAACGGCTGGCCGGCATGGGCCAGATGAAATGGCGCGTGGGGGAGGTTTCCCGGGCGGGCGAGCCGCTGCCGGTGCAGCTGATGATCCGCCATCCCAACAACTCCGGGCTGGCCATGGACCAGGTAACCCGGCTCTACGATCCGCCGTATTACGTGCGCAACGTGCGGGTGACGCGCGACGGCGTGCTGGTGCTTGCCGCCGACGTGGATTTTTCCATCAGCGAGAATCCCGCCTTCAGTTTCACGCTGCGCCCCGGCGACGGCGGGCCGCTGCGTGCGCAGGTCACCGATTCCGGGGACCGGACCTTCGAAAGCAGCACGGTCGTTCCTTAGCGGCCCATTGATCGCAACGGCGTAACCGATGCTCGGACCAGGACCGCCTGGCCATGGCGCGGAAGCCAGGCGTGTCCGTTGAGATCACGCCAGGTCGAAGCGGTCAAGGTTCATTACCTTGGTCCAGGCCGCGACGAAATCCTGGACGAACTTCGCCTTCGAGTCCGAGCTGCCATAAACCTCGGCAATAGCGCGAAGCACCGAGTTCGAGCCGAAGACCAGATCGGCACGCGTGCCGGTCCACCTGACTGCGCCCGTCTTGCGATCGCGTCCTTCAAACACGTCCTTCGCGTCCGACGATGCTTTCCACTCCGTGCCCATGTCGAGCAGGTTGATGAAGAAGTCGTTGGTGAGCGCTTCCGGCCGCGTGGTGAAGACGCCGTGTTTGGACTGGCCGACGCCGGTATTGAGTACGCGCATGCCGCCGACGAGCACCGTCATTTCGGGTGCGGTCAGCGTCAGCAGCTGCGCCTTGTCGACCAGCAGCGCTTCGGCAGGAATGCTGTACCTGCCCTTGAGGTAGTTGCGGAAGCCGTCGGCGGCAGGCTCGAGTACGGCGAAGGACGCAACGTCGGTCTGTTCCTGCGAGGCGTCCATGCGGCCCGGCGTGAAGGGCACCGTCACGTTGACGCCGGCGTTCTTTGCCGCCTGTTCGACGCCGGCGCCCCCGGCCAGCACGATCAGGTCGGCGAGCGAAACCTTCTTGCCGCCGGAGGCCGCCCCGTTGAACTCGCCCTGGATGTCCTCCAGCGTCTTCAGCACTTTCGCCAGTTGCGCAGGCTGGTTGACCTCCCAGTCTTTCTGTGGCGCGAGGCGGACACGGGCACCGTTGGCGCCACCGCGCTTGTCCGAGCCGCGGAAGGTGGAAGCCGACGCCCAGGCCGTCGAAACCAGTTGCGAGACCGTCAGTCCCGAAGCCAGGATCTTGCCCTTGAGCGCGGCAATGTCCTGTGCGTCGATCAGCGTGTGATCGACCGCAGGAATCGGATCCTGCCAGATAAGCTCTTCTTTCGGAACCTCCGGACCGAGATAGCGCGCGCGCGGCCCCATGTCGCGGTGCGTCAGCTTGAACCAAGCGCGGGCGAACGCATCCGCGAACTGGTCCGGGTTATCCATGAAACGCCGCGAGATCTTCTCGTAGGCGGGATCGAGGCGCAGCGAGAGGTCGGTGGTCAGCATCGTCGGCACGAGCTTCTTCGAAGGATCGTGGGCGTGCGGGATCGTTGCCACGGCTCCCTTGGCGACCCACTGTTGCGCGCCGGCGGGACTCTTCGTCAGTTCCCATTCGTAGCCGAACAGGTTCCGGAAGAAGTTGCTGCTCCACTTCGTGGGCGTGGTGGTCCAGGTGACTTCCAGGCCGCTGGTAACCGTGTCCGCACCTTTGCCTGTGCCAAACTTGTTCATCCAGCCCAGGCCCTGCGCCTCGAGATCGCCGCCTTCCGGATCGATCCCTACATTCGTGGCGGGGGCCGCGCCGTGCGTTTTTCCGAAGGTGTGGCCGCCGGCGATCAGCGCGACGGTCTCCTCGTCGTTCATCGCCATGCGCGCGAAGGTCTCGCGGATGTCCTTTGCCGCGGCGACGGGATCCGGCTTGCCGTCCGGTCCTTCCGGATTGACGTAAATCAAGCCCATCTGCACTGCGGCGAGGGGATTCTCCAGGTTGCGCGTGTGCGGGACCTCCGAGTTGTCGTCGGAGGAGACCACGCCGCCTGCCTTGTCCACGCCGGGCGAGCCCTGGGCATAGCGCACGTCGCCGCCGAGCCAGGTTGTCTCCGCACCCCAGTAGACGTCCTGATCCGGCTCCCATACGTCCGCCCGGCCGCCGCCGAAACCGAAGGTCTTGAACCCCATCGTTTCCAGGGCGACG
Source organism: Burkholderiales bacterium (assembly GCA_036384015.1). Classification (GTDB taxonomy): domain Bacteria; phylum Pseudomonadota; class Gammaproteobacteria; order Burkholderiales; family JACQAP01; genus JACQAP01. The sequence continues at coordinate 319 of DASVNF010000096.1, read as the reverse complement.
TTACCGGTCAGGATCATCAGGTCGGCCCAAGAGATCTTGCGGCCGTATTTCTGCTTGACCGGCCAGAGCAGGCGGCGTGCCTTGTCCAGGCTGACGTTGTCCGGCCAGCTGTTGAGCGGCGCGAAGCGCTGCTGGCCCCTGCCGGCGCCGCCGCGGCCATCCCCGATACGGTACGTGCCTGCGCTGTGCCACGCCATGCGGACGAACAAGGGTCCGTAGTGACCGAAGTCCGCCGGCCACCAGTCCTGGGAATCGGTCATCAGCGCGGCGAGATCTCTCTTCACCGCCGCAAGGTCGAGGCTCCTGAACTCTTTCGCGT
>DASVNF010000095.1:0-12114 GCA_036384015.1 Burkholderiales bacterium | reverse complement strand
TCGAAAGCCGCCGCTTTCGTGACGGGACAGACCATCGTCGCGGATGGCGGGGTAACCATCGCCGGCTAACGCCTCGCGATTGAGAGAAAAGAGAAAAGGTAAAAGAGGAAAGAGAAAGGATAAAGAGCAAGAGCGTCCGAGACGCTCTCCCTTTCCTCTTTTACCTTTTCTCTTTTCTCTTTTCTCTACAAATTGATCGGAGATTAAATGGACATCATCCTCCACCACTACCCGCCCTCGCCTTTTTCGGAGAAGGTCCGCGTCGCGCTCGGCATCAAGAAACTGGCGTGGCGATCGGTCGAGATTCCGAGGGTTCCACCGAAACCCGACGTGATGCCGCTGACGGGCGGCTACCGGCGCACGCCCTTCATGCAGATTGGCGCCGACATCTACTGCGACAGCCACTGCATCCTCCGCGAAATCCAGCGCCGCCATCCCACTCCCACTTTCTTCCCTGGCGAAAGCGAAGGCGTGACCTGGGCACTTGGAAGGTGGACCGATGCTGTCTTCGATACCTTGGTCAAGCTGTTCATGGGCGCGAATTTCGACCAGTTGCCCGAAGCTTTCCGTCAGGATCGCGGCCGCCTGTTCCTGGGCCCCGCCTGGGACGCGGCCAAGCTCAAGGCGGACGTGCCGCACGTCGCTTCGCAATTGCGCGCCCAGTTCGCCTGGATCGACCGGCAACTTGGCGACGGCCGGCGCTATCTGCCCGGCGCGGTTCCCGGCCTGTTCGACGCCATGTGCTACTACCTCGTCTGGTTCACCCGCTCCCGCTGGCAGGACGGACCGAACCTGCTCGCTGAATTTTCGCGGCTGGAGAAATGGGAGCAACGGGTCAAGGACCTTGGCCACGGCAAGCCTTCGCCCATGACGCCGGCGGAGGCGATCGAGATTGCCCGAAGCAGCGAGACTGCGACGCCGGAACGGGGAGACGCGAAGGAACTCCAGGGCCTGCGTCCCGGGCAACGCGTCAGCGTGGTCGCCGATGCCGACAGCGGCGAGGTGCCGGTCCAAGGCGTCATCAGGATGGTCAATGCGAACTCCATCGCCATCCTTCGCGACCATCCGCGCGTGGGATCGGTCTGCGTGCATTATCCGAGGGTAGGCTATCGCGTCGCCGTCGCGTAACCGCCGCGAAGCTGAGGGAAAAGAGGAAAGGTAAAAGAAAAACGTCAATAGCAAAAGCGAGGGTCGATACCGCCTTCTCTCTTTTCTCTTTCCTCTTTTCTCTTTCCTCTTTTCTCTTTCCTATTTCCTTTACCGTCCCCGCAGAAACGCTTCGACCTCGCCCCTATCTGGCGCTCCCCGCCTTCCCCCTGCCCTTGTGCACTTGATCGCAGCCGCCGCGCTGGCGAACCGGATTGCGTCACCGGGCGGCCGACCTTCGGCCAGCTTCAATGCATAGGCTCCGTGAAATACATCCCCGGCGGCCAGGGTATCCACGACATTGACCTGGTACCCGGGAAGGTGCTGCAGCTTTCCCGGGAAGTCCGCTTCGATCCAGGTAACGCCGTTTGCCCCGCGGGTTACTGCCGCGAGGCGCGCGCCTTTCGACAGGACCTTGTTCAGACCGCCTTCGAGATCGTCGCCGGACCAGGCCGACAGGCCACGTTCAGAGAAGATCACGTGGTCGGCAATCCCGGCCAAACCCTGCAGGATGTCGATGTCTGCGAGTTCCGCATCGAGGACCGCGGGAATGCCTTTCTCCCTCGCGGCGCGCAATGCTTCAGCGGCGCCTTGCGGCCAGCGCACGTCGGCGAGCAGCGCGCCCGCGACTCCAACCTGTTCCAGGGGAAGCCAGTCGGCCGGGGCTTGCAGCGCACTGCCACGATGGCCAACGACCAGGCGTTCGCCCCGCCCGTCCACGATGACTGCCGAATGCGAGGAGCTTCGGCCGGGAAAACGCCGCAGGTATTCCGTGTCGACCCCATCCGTCGCCAGCTGGGAACGAATGGCCTCCGCAACCGTATCGTCACCCGTCGGGCCCCAGAACACTGCCTCGCCGCCAAGGCGGGCAATGGCAGCGGCGGCATTCGCTGCCATGCCGCCGCCGCTTTCCTCGAAGCGATGCGCGGATACTTTGCCGCTATCCGCCGGCCAGGCCTCGACCGCGAAGACCCTGTCCAACGCTGCGTGGCCGACGCAGATGATTCGTTCGCGCTTCGCGCTCACAGGTTAAAGGTTAAAGGGGAAAGGGGAAAGGGGCGTTAGAAATTCCTTGAGGACATCTGGTCATGTTTTTCCTTTTCTCTTTTATCTTTTACCTTTTCTCTGTTCTTCGCGAAAAGCTCAGGATTTCTCTTTGAGCTTCTCGCGAAGGACGGTTTTCAACACTTTCCCGTAATTGTTCTTCGGCAGCTCGCTGACGAACAAATAGGACTTGGGCCGCTTGAAGCGCGCGATGTGGTCCAGGCAAAGCGCGTCGAGTTCCCCTTCGGGAACCCTTGCGCTGTCGCGGGCGACTACGAATGCCACGACTTCTTCTCCCCAGTCCGCATGCTGCCTGCCGACGACCGACACTTCGCTGACCGAGGGATGCTTGAGGAGCACTTCCTCGACCTCGCGCGGGTAGATGTTGGATCCGCCGCTGATGATCATGTCCTTGGAGCGATCGCGCAGGGTGAGGTAGCCGTCCTCATCGAAGGAGCCGACGTCGCCGGTATGGAGCCAGCCGTTGCGCAGCGTTTCGGCGCTGGCCTCGGGATTGCGCCAGTAACCGCGCATCACGGATTCCCCGCGGACCAGGATCTCCCCGATCTCGCCGGCCGGCAGCGGATTGTCTTCGTCGTCGGCCACGCGGACTTCCACCACGGGCTGCGCAATCCCGACCGAACCCAGGCGGGCCTCATGGCGCGGATTGCCGTGGTCATTGATGTCGGCCTTCGACAGCACGGTGATGGTCATCGGCGATTCGCCCTGTCCGTAAATCTGCGCGAAATGCGGACCCATCGCGTCGAGCGCGTTGCGGATATCCTGCAGGTACATCGGCCCACCGCCATAGACGATGGTCTTGAGCCCGGCGAGCGACGGAGCCTGCCTGCGCACATGGGCGACAAGCCGATGCACCATGGTGGGCGCGGCGAACATGGCCACGCCGCGCCAGGTGCCGAACAGGGAGCAAATCTCCGCCGGATCGAAATGTCCGCTCTCCGGTATCACCTGGTTGGCGGCCGCCAGGACATGGGCGAAGTTGTAGTGGCCTGAACCATGGGACATGGGCGCCGAATGCAGGATGCAGTCGCCGGGCCCGATCGAATCCACCGTGGCGAAAAAGCAAAGCGACGTGGTCATCAGGTTGCGGTGCGTGATCATCACCCCCTTGGGGCGCCCGGTCGTGCCGCTGGTATAGAAAAGCCAGGCGGTGTCGTCAGGCGGCGTTTCATACGGGCCGATCGCCGTGCCCTGCTGAAGCTTGCGATATTCAGCCGATCCCGTTTCGATGATCCGTCCGAGGTCGGGAAGGCCGGCTTGCAGTTCCGCGACCGGCTGTGCGAGGTCCGGCGTGACGAAACAGATCCGGGCGCCCGAATTCTGCAGGATGTACTCGAGTTCCTTCGGATGCAGTTTCGCGTTCATCGGAACGGTGGCCAGTCCCGCGGTCCACGCCGCATACCAGATCTCCACGTACTCCGGACAATTGCCCATGGCCATTGCCACGCGGTCCCCGGGCTGCAACTTGAGGACGTCGCGAAAATTCGCGGCCATGGTGGCGACGCGCTTCACCAGGTCGCCATAGCGGATCCATACCTTGTCGCCAACGGATACCGCGGGGTTGTCGGGATAGGCGCGCGCCGCGCGCGCGAGGAGATTGGCGATGTTCATGAACAACGGCCTGCGGCCAGCCGGAAGATCGAAGGGTAAAGGAAAAGGGGAGCGTGCCCTGGAACAGCTGCGGTTTTTACGATCACCTTTTTACCTTTGAGCTTTCCGCTACCTTCACTTCGACAATTCGCCGGTCACCGCTTCACTTGACGCCGTACTTCGCCCTGTAGTGCTGCGTCAGCACCCGGCGCGTCTGGTTATTGAGCTGCGCATTCTGCGGCTTGCCGGATTCGGGAATTTTCCTCTGTTGCGGTTTTTTTGATTTTCGCTTCGCCATCATTGCGCCGTTTTTCCGCCAGGATCCCGGGCTTTCCTTGCGTCCCCTGTGCCCGGAAACTTATCGAACCTCCGCGAATTCCCGCAGTCATACCCCGAACCATGGATACCCGTACTCTGAATACCACCGAATCCCCGCTGGCCCGCTGGGTGGAAATCACCAAGGCCATTTTCCCGGACGATGCGCAGATTGCGCATCCGCCGGCAGGTGCATCGATCTGGCTGAGGATACGCTGGAAAATCCGCAACGATCCCAAGCGCCCGCACAAACCCGCACGCGGAATCAATATCTATTTCACCCGGGAATTCTGCAAGGCTTACGAATCCCTCGACCAGGCCGGCCAGTCTGCGTGGGACATGAAAATCCGGGCCATCCTGGCGGAGCGCTACGCCACCTTCAATCCGGACCACAACGCACCGCACGGCGCGCCGATGCCGACGGAGTCGTGGTTCATTACGCCGGGGTCGATCCGCTAAAATCCGTGACGCGTGACGAAAATGCGTGACAAGGAAGCGTGACCACAGCGCGCATATTCAAACCGGAAGGTGAAGCCGTCTATCCACTCGTCACCCGTCACGCACTTCTGTCACGCCTCTTCGTCACTACGATTCATTTGCGGTAGTCGATCCCCTTCCGGTCCAGCATCCGCAGCAACGCTTCCCAGCCCTTGTCGACTTCCGCCCCATTCGGGCCCTGGAACTGCAGGTAACCTTTCTGCGCGGTCTTTTCATCGATCAGGCTGATCTCCGCTCGGCCACCGGAGAGGGCATCGATCTGGATCTGGCATGCGGTGTCGAGGTAATACATGAGTTCGAAAGCTTCGCTGACCGAAGCACCCATGGTCAGCAAGCCGTGGTTGCGCAGGATCATGGCTTTTGACTGCTTCCCGAGGTTTGCAGCCATGCGGGTGCGCTCATCGAGTTCGAGCGCGATGCCTTCATAGTCGTGATAGGTGAGCATGCCGTAGGTGCGCAGCGAATGCTGGCTGATGGGCAGCAGGCCGTGCTTCTGGGCCGCCACCGCAATCCCCGCCCGGGTATGCGTATGGATGACCGCGTTCACTTCGGGGCGCGCTTCATGTACGCAGCCGTGGATCACGAAGCCGGCATAATTGATTCCCAGACCGGTCGGATCCTCGACGATGTTTCCCTCGTGGTCGATTTTCACCAGCGTGGAAGCGGTGATCTCGTCGAACATCAGGCCATAGGGATTGATCAGGAAGTGATCCGAACCCGGAACACGCGCGGTGAAGTGGGTGAAAATCAGGTCCGTCCAGCGGTACTGGAACGCAAGCTGGTATCCCGCCGCCAGGTCGCAGCGTACCCGCCACTCCTCCTCGCTTACGCGCTCGCGCACGCTAATTGAGGCTACCGATTTGAGTTTTCTGGCTTTTTCAGTCATGTGCCCTCCTCCTGCAATGAACTTCGATGATACACCCGTCGCGGAATTCCCAGTTCAGCGGTCCAGCTCGGGGTAGTGCCGGAAAATGCCGTACTGGTTGAACGGGATTCTGCGTTTGGACACCAGATAGGCTGCAATATTCGGCCGAGCCGCAATGCGGTCGTGCAGTTCCAGCAGCAACGGATAGTCTTTCGACTGTTTCGCAAGGCTTCGGGGAAAGGCATAGCGCAGCCCCGCGATGACCTGGAACAGCGACAGGTCGGCGTAGGAGAGCCTGCCCGCGACGAATGGAGGTCTCCTGCCCTGGGCAGCGAGCACCTTCTCGAAGTAACCAAGGAATTTCGGCATGCGCTCGGCCACAAAGTGTTTCGACCTGCGCTTCGCCTCGGGTTTCTGCTGGTGGTAATACAGGCTGTTCACGATCGGATGATGCGTATCGTGGATCTCGGCGACGAAATCGGAAATGGTGAGCTGTACCTGGTTGATCCAGAGCCGGCCCGCTTCGTTCTGCGGCGCCAGGCCATGGCGCGGACCCAGATACCAGAGAATGTTGGCGGTCTGCCCGATCACCAGCTTGCCGGCTTTCAGGAACGGCGGTGCGAATGGCGGCGCAGGAATCTTTCCGCCACCGAGATACCGGTTCATCGCCGGCACGCCGAGACCCTTCCCGGAACGGCGCGCGATGTCGACATAGTCCGCTCCCGCCTCTTCGAGCGCGAGCCGGACGAATTCGCCGCGGCCCTGGATCGAAGGCCAGTAGTAGAGTTCGTAGCGCATGAATTCTCCCGAATTTCGAAAGGCAGCCGAAAGGCGAAAGTTTAAAGGTAAAAGTAAATTCCTTAAGGCTCGCCTTCCGCTTTCCCCTTTGACCTTTCGCCTTGTGCCTGTTCTTCTATATCCACCCCATCCCCCCGACCACCGCCCCCGCCCCGATCATCCACAACAGATGGATCCGGGTGCGCCAGGCGAGCAGCGCCGCGATGACCGTCAGCAGCAGGTGCCGCCAGCCGGGCGTTTGTGAGGTCAGGATCCAGCTGGTCGCGAACATGAGGGCGATGACCAGAGGTGCCATCCCGGCCTTGAACGCGCGTACCACCCGCCACTCCCGCCGCGCATGGCTCCAGCGTGCCGCGGCGAGCGCCAGCGTCGTCGAGGGCAGCATGATGCCGGCCATGGTCGCGACGGCACCCGCGAGGCCGGCCGCCTGATAGCCCATGACGGCGACGAACAGCACGTTCGGCCCCGGGGCGGCCTGGGCAATGGCGATGGACGCATTGAATTGGGAATCGGTGAGCAGCCCCATTTCGCCGACCAGCAGCCGATGCATGTCCGGCGCGACAGTAATGGCCCCGCCGATCGCCAGCAGGGACAACAACAGGAAATGGCCGAACAGCAGCACCAGTTCACTGGAGAAAATCGACGCAGTCACGGGCGCCCCGCCTCCGCGCTTTGCGCCACCAGGCGGGTCCAGGCGAATGCGCAAGCCGCCGCACCCAGGCCCAACAGCACCCAGGCCAAGGGCCAGCGTAACAAGGCTACCGCAGAAAACATCGCTACGCCCAGGACGGCGCAAACCGGAACGCCCATCGGGCTCCTGCGTAAAGCGGTGATCAGCTTCAGCGCCGTTCCCGAGATCAATCCCGCCGATACCGCGCCCATGCCTTTGAGGGCGCCGGCCACCGCCGGCACCGCCGCAAATTCCGCGTAAGTCATGGTGAGCAGCAGCACGATCACGGCCGGCACGGCCATCATTCCCGCCAGCGCGGCAAATGCCCCGCGCCATCCGAAAAACCGGTCGCCGATCATCAGCGCGACATTGCAGATGTTGGGACCGGGCAGGACCTGGCCGACCGCCAGGATCTCGACGAACTGCTCGCGCGTCAGCCAGTGCTTCTGTTCGCAAAGAACGCGCTGCGCGATGGCGAGCACCCCGCCGAAGCCCTGCAGCGCGAGCAGCGTGAAGGTGACGAAAAGGTCGGTCTTCGAGGAAGGCCGCGAAAGCGGCCGGGATTCGTCAATCATGCAACAGCGCCAGCAACTGCCGCCCGTAGCGTTCAAGCTTCCTGGCGCCGATCCCGTGGATCGTGGACAGGTCCTCCAGGCGGCGGGGGTGCGCCGCTGCTATTGCCACCAGGGTGGCGTCATGGAAGATCACATAGGCCGGAACCGATTGTTCACGCGCCTGTTCGCCGCGCCATGCCCGCAGACGCTCCAGCAGCGGCGCGTCCTCCGCGGGCAGGCCGGCGGCATCGGCCCTGCGCCGGACTGCCGTGGTCTTGTTTTTGCGCGCGGCGAGCCGCCGCATCGCGACCCGCTGTTCCCCTTTGAGGACCGGACGGCTGGCTTCGGTCAGGCGCAACGCGCCGTAAGCGGCATGATCGGGCTGTGCGAACCCCAGCGTCACCAGCTGGCGGAACACGTCGCGCCACGCCGCCTCGTCGAGATCCGCGCCGATTCCGAACACGCTCAGCGATGCATGGCCCCATTGCTCGACCTTCTCGGTGGCCTGGCCGCGCAGGACATCGATCAAATGACGCGAACCGAATCGCTGGCCGGTGCGGAAGATGCACGACAGGCCTTTTCGCGCGGCATCCGTGGCATCCCAGGTCTGCGGCGGTTCCAGGCAGGTGTCGCAGTTGCCGCAAGGCGCACTTTGCTCGCCGAAATAATCGAGCAGGCGCACGCGGCGGCAACCCGCGGTCTCGCACAATCCCAGCAGCGCTTCCAGCTTGGCAAACGATATCCGGCGGTATTCCTCGCTGCCCTCGGACTGCTCGATCATGCGACGCTGCTGGACGACGTCGCCGAGTCCATAGGCCATCCACGCGTCCGCCGGAAGGCCGTCGCGGCCGGCACGCCCCGTTTCCTGGTAGTAGCCTTCCATGCTCTTGGGCAAATCGAGATGGGCGACAAACCGCACGTCGGGTTTGTCGATGCCCATTCCGAACGCGATCGTGGCGACCATGACGATGCCCGCCTCGCGCTGGAACCGCGCCTGGTGCGCGGCGCGCGCGCCCGCGTCCATTCCAGCGTGATAAGGCAACGCGGGCACACCTTGCGTCGCAAGCCAGGCGGCGGTTTCGTCCACTTTCTTGCGCGACAGGCAATAGACGATGCCGGCTTCCCCGGCATGTCCCTCGCGGATGAAGCGCAGCAGCTGCTGCCGCGGATCCTGCTTGTCGACGATGGCATAGCGGATGTTCGGCCGGTCGAAGCTCGAGACGAACACGCGCGCATCATCCAGCGCCAGCCGGCGCATGATCTCGGCTCGCGTCTGCGTGTCGGCGGTGGCCGTGAGGGCAACGCGGGGGATGGCGGGGAAGCGTTCGTGCAGCAGCGACAGCTGCAGGTATTCGGGACGGAAGTCGTGCCCCCACTGAGAAACGCAATGCGCTTCGTCGATGGCGAACAACGCGATCCGGGATTGTTCCAGCAGGTCCAGCATGCGCGGCATGACGAGCCGCTCGGGTGCAACGTAGAGCAGGTCCAGCTCTCCGTCACGCAGCGCGCGCTCCGCCGCGGCCGCCTCACGGCCATCCAGGGTTGAATTCAGAAATGCCGCGCGCACGCCGAGTTGCTTCAGCGCCGCCACCTGGTCCTGCATCAAGGCAATCAGCGGCGATATCACGAGCGCCGTTCCCTCGCGCAGCAGCGCCGGCAACTGGTAGCACAGGGATTTTCCGCCACCCGTCGGCATCAGCACCAGGGCATCGCCGCCGGCAATCACATGCGCAATGATTTCCTGCTGGGCTCCGCGAAACGCTGGATAGCCGAATACCGTGCCCAGCAGGCGCAGCGCATTGTCCTGCCGGGTACCCTCTACGACAGATTCTTGCATGGGTGGGAGCTGGGGATTCAGAAAGCCTGCCTTGCTGTGTTGCGATTCCTGCCACGAACCTTGAACCTTGTTTCCGGTCTCAACTCATGCCTCTTTTGCCTCGGACCTTTCGACCGGCTTGGCTTCGGTCACCGTGTCGGGCGGCAATTCGATCTTGAAATTCAGCATGTCGAAGGCCGGCATGTCTTCGGCGGCAGGCTGTGCATCCGTCGGGTTCGTGCTTCCACTCTCCTGCACCGGGGCCTTTGCTGGCTCGATGGTGCTTGCGGCCTCCGGCGCAGCCATCCTGTCCCCGACCGCCCCCGGAAAAATCATCCGCGGCTTCTCAAGATCTTCCTGCAACGCGATTGTCCGGGATTTCTCGACGTCGTCCGTGGGCCGGGCCGCGGGCTTGTCCTTGCCGCCGCCCTTCATGATCTTGAACAGCAGCATCACCACCTCGTTCGAGGGAATGGGCTTGCTGAAGTAGTAGCCCTGGATCTGGTCGCAACCCAGCTTGCGCAGGAAATCAAGCTGTTCCCTGGTCTCGACGCCTTCGGCCACCACCTTCAGCTGCAGGCTGTGCGCCATCGCAATGATGGCCTCGACAATCGCGCAATCGTCGCTATTGCCCGGAATGCCGCGCACGAAGGACTGGTCGACCTTCACGGTATCGAAAGGAAAACGCTTGAGGTAGGCCAGGGACGAGTACCCGGTGCCGAAATCATCCATCGTCAGGTGGAAACCCATCGCCTTGAACTGGTTCAGCACATTCGCCGCATAGTCCTGGTTGCTCATCACGGCGCTTTCCGTGATTTCCAGTTCCAGCGATGCCGGGGTCAGGCCGCTCTTGCGCACCGTCTCGGCGATGAATTCCACCAGGCCCTTGTCCGCCATCTGGCGCGCTGAGATATTGATGGCAACCCGCAGTGACGGCAGCCCGCCCTTCTGCCATGCACTGTTCTGCGCACAGGCGGTTTGCGCCACCCACCGGCCCAGCGGCAGGATCAGGCCGGTCTCCTCGGCGATCGAGATGAACTGGCCGGGGGAAACGAAACCGAATTGCGGGCTCACCCAGCGGATCAGCGCCTCCATGCTGGTCACCGCGCCGGTATTGACGTCCATTTTCGGCTGGTAGTGCAGGACGAACTCGCGGTTGTTCAGCGCGTTGTTGAGGTTCGATTCGAACTCCAGGCGCTGCAGGGAATGCGTGTTGAGCTGTTCGGAGTAGAACTGGAAGGTGCTGCGGCCTTCCTCCTTGGCACGGTACATGGCGATGTCCGCATGCTTCTGCAGCGTTTGCGCATCGCGGCCGTCGGTCGGGTAGGTGCTGATGCCGATGCTGGCGGCGGGCCGGTACTGGCGGCCGGAGAGCAGCATCGGCTTGGACAACGCGTCGAGGATCTTGCGCGCCACCGTGCCGGCCTGGTCCTCTGCGGTCAGTCCCTCGGTCAGCACCGCGAATTCGTCGCCGCCGAAACGCGCGACCACGTCGATCTTGCGCACGCAGCTGTTGAGCCGTTCCGCGACCGTGCGCAGCACTTCATCGCCGGCATCGTGGCCCAGGCTGTCGTTGATGTTCTTGAAGCGGTCCAGGTCGAAGAACAGGATTGAGAGCATCTTCTTGTTCCGCTCCGCGCGCTGCAACGCCTGGTTGAGCGCCTGCTTGAACAGGTTGCGGTTGGGCAGGCCCGTCAATTCATCATGGTCGGCGAGGAAGCGCGTGCGTTCTTCCGCCTCCTTGCGCACGGTGATGTCCTGGAGCACCAGGATGACGCGCTTGGCGCGCTTGTCGTCGCCGCGCGATATGAAGCCCCTGGCATATGCGTGGACGACGCTCCCGTCAGGCCGGGCGACGCGGAACTCGTCGCGCCAGCGTTCGTCGGTGGACTTGGTGGCATCGAGCAGGTGCTGTTGCACCCGGGCACGATCGTCCGTGTGGACCTGTTCGAACCAGGATCCCATGGTGTACGGTGCATCTTCCTTGCGCCCGCCGAACATCCGCGGGAAATTCTCGCTGCACCACACGGTATCCGTCTTCAGGTCCCAGTCGAGCAGCACGTCGGACGTCGCCTTCGCGACCAGACCATAGCGCTCGACATCCTGCCACAAGGCCTGTTCCATGCGGATGCGGCGCGTGACGTCGCGCACGCAAACGATGCGCGCCTGCTGCCGGGCGAACTGCGCGCGGAACGTGGTCAGTTCGACGTCGAAAGTGGTACCGTCCTTCCTTTGCTGGGTCCAGGTGCCGGCGTCCGTCGTGGTTGGGCCCAGCTGCAGCATTGTATTGACCAGGCGCTCGGCATCGTCGGCGAGACCGAGTTCGGGAAGGGTCAGCTTGAGCAGTTCTTCGCGACTGTAGCCATATTCGGCGAGGGCGGCGGCGTTGGCCTCGAGGCATCGCCACTTGCGCGTATCGCAGACCAGCGTGACGACCGGGTTGCTGTCGAAGAGGTGGTGATACTGTTCTTCGGAAAGATTTGCCGCCGGCAGGCCAGCCGGCCTGGCGGCCGCTTTGGCGAGGGGAGCCGGCGCTTCGTGCCGCCGGCGATACAACCGTCGGCCGACGATCCAGGCAAAGCAGGCGCCAAGGACAGCACCGGCAATCGGGCCCCGGGGATATTCGCCAAACAGCGAATGCAGCATGCCCGGCATGTCGCCCATCGCGGTGCGCGCGCTTTCCAGAAACCTTTCAAGGGCCTGCAGAAACTCCCCCAGAGTGAGCTCCCTCACAAAAACGGATTCGGATTCAACTCTGTAATTTACACTAAAACCCTCTTCCAACCTACTAATTTTT
>DASVNF010000094.1:0-32184 GCA_036384015.1 Burkholderiales bacterium | reverse complement strand
CTACGGATTCCATTAATGTCCCTTCCCTTGTACTTGAAGATGCAGTTACACGCGACGGCCGGCACACGCCCCCAGGGGCCCGACCCAGCCAAACACGCGCGATAGTCTACCAAAAATGCCGGCCCTCCGGCGTCAATCCATGTACATTCCGCCATTGACATGCAGGCTGTTGCCCGTGACATATGCGGCGCCCTCCGATGCGAGGAAAGTTACGGCGGCTGCAACTTCCTGCGCCTGGCCGAACCGGCCGAGCGGCACGTGCGCAAGCAGTGCCTTTTTCTGCTCCTCCGGCAAGCCCTTTGTCATGTCCGTATCGATAAAGCCGGGCGCAACGCAGTTTACCGTGATGTTACGGCTGCCGACTTCCCGCGCCAGGGACTTGCTGAAACCGACGATGCCCGCCTTGGCCGCCGCATAGTTGGCCTGCCCCGCGTTGCCCATGGATCCCACGACCGACGTGATATTGATGATGCGGCCGTAGCGCGCCTTCATCATCGAACGGATCACCAGTTTGCTGAGACGGAACACCGACTTCAGGTTGGTATCCATGATCTCGTCCCATTCGGCATCCTTCATCCGCAGCAACAAATTGTCACGGGTGATGCCGGCGTTGTTGACCAGGATCGCGACCGGTCCGAACCGGGTTTCGATTTTTTCCAGAACCGCCTCGGTCTCCGGCACGTCGTTCACGTTCAGCCTGAATCCCCCGCCGCTGATGCCTTCGGCGCCAAGATACTCCGATATCGCGGCCGCCCCCGCGTCGCTGGTTGCCGTGCCCGCGACAGTGGCGCCGGACTTGCCCAGCGCGGTCGCAATGGCTCGTCCGATTCCACGGCTGGCGCCGGTGACAAGCGCGATTTTCCCTTCAAGCATGGCTTCCCCCGTCATTTCAGTGCGGCAAGCGCATTCCGGAAAGCGGTTTCGTCACTCAGCGACAGATGCTGCGCTTCCGGGGCGATCCGCTTGTTGAGGCCGGCGAGTACCTTGCCTGGGCCACATTCCACGATATGCGTCGCGCCGCCGGCAGCCAGGGCACGGACCGTATCGACCCAGCGCACGGGCTGGAACAACTGCCGCACCAGCGCGTCCTTGATTGCATCGCCCGATTGCGCACTCCTCACGTCCGCATTGTGCAAGACCGGGGTGGCGGAAGCTTTGATGCTCACGGAAGTCAATCGTTCACGCATGCGTTCGGCGGCAGGTTGCATCAGGCTGCAGTGCGAGGGCACGCTCATGGGAAGCAGGACTGCGCGTTTTGCGCCCTTCGCCTTGGCGATTTCCATACCGCGTTCGACGGCAGTCTTGTTTCCCGCGATCACGACCTGTGCTGGCGAGTTGAAGTTGGCGGCTTGCGCTATTTCGCCGCCGCTGCTCGCCTCGGCACACGCGGCCTTCACCACATCGTCGTCCAGGCCCAGGATTGCCGCCATCGCCCCTGCTCCGGCGGGAACGGCTTCTTGCATGGCCTGGGCTCGAAAGCGCACCAGTTCCACCGCATCCGCGAAATCCAGCGCACCGCCCGCCACCAGCGCCGAGTATTCGCCGAGGCTGTGGCCCGCGGACAACTCCGGCTTCGCGCCATTCGCCGCCTGCCACGCGCGATAGACCGCGACGCCGGCAGTGAGCATGGCCGGCTGGGTATTCACCGTGAGGTTGAGCTCTTCCGCCGGCCCATCGCTGACGAGTTTCCACAAGTCCTGGCCGAGCCGGTCCGAAGCCTCGGCGAAGGTTTCGCGCACGCCGGCAAGTTGCGCGAACGAGCTCATCATTCCTACGGATTGCGATCCCTGGCCGGGGAATACGAAAGCGATTTTCACGATTGTCCCGTTGTCCTGTTCCTGGTCTACCAGCGCAACAGCACCGCACCCCAGGTGAATCCGCCGCCGACACCTTCCAGCAACAGGGTCTGGCCGCTGCGAATGCGTCCGTCCTTTACCGCTTCATCCAAAGCCAGCGGAATGGAGGCCGCCGAGGTATTGCCATGGTGATGTACCGTTGCAATGAGTTTTTCAACCGGAAGGCCGAGCTTCTTCGCGGTGGCTTCCATGATGCGGATGTTGGCTTGATGCGGCACGAACCAATCCAGGTCCGCAACCTTCAGTCCCGCAGCATCGAGGACTTCACGCGCGACTTCCTCGAACACCCGCACGGCGAATTTGAACACGGAGCCGCCGTCCATGTGCACGAACGGCGTGCCCCACACCTTGCCGCCGTTCACGCTGCCCGGCACGCAAAGCATGTCCTTGTGGCTGCCATCGGCGTGGAGTTTTGTGGCAAGGATTCCGGGAGTATCGCTGGCCGCGACCACTACGGCCCCTGCCCCGTCGCCGAACAGCACGCAGGTGCCCCGATCGGTCCAGTCGAGGATGCGCGAGTAGACTTCCGCGCCGACGATCAACACGCGTTTCGCCTGCCCTGCGCGAATGAACAGGTCGGCGATGGTCAGCGCATAGACAAAGCCACTGCACACCGCCTGCACGTCGAAAGCCGGGCAGCCGGCGATGCCGAGCTTCGCCTGCAGAACGCAGGCAGTGCTGGGGAAAATCATGTCCGGCGTGGTGGTGGCGACGATCAGCAGGTCGATGTCCCCGGATTCCACCCCCGCTGCCTGCATTGCCCTTTGCGCGGCCGGTAAGGCGAGGTCGCTGGCAAGCTGGCCATCGGCGGCAACGTGGCGGCTTTGAATCCCGGTGCGGGTGCGGATCCACTCATCGGACGTATCGACGGAGCGCGCGAGGTCGCTGTTGGTCAGCACCTTCTCGGGAAGATAGCTGCCGGTTCCGATGATGCGCGAATGGATCATGCCGCTTTCTGGTGGATTGTGGCGATGCGTTCGCCTATGCGGCGAAGCACATCGTTGCGCGCTTCCTCGTAGGCGCGCTCGATCGCAAAGCCGAACCCGAAACTGTCGGCGGAGCCGTGACTCTTGACGACAATGCCCTTAAGGCCCAGCAGGCTCGCGCCATTGTACCGGCGATGATCGACACGGCGGCGGAAGGCGTTGATGACAGGCAGTGCCATGGCGCCGGACAGCTTGGTGAACAGGTTGCGGCCGAACTCCTGGCGCAGGTAGGCGGCGAGCATTTGCGCCAGGCCTTCCGAAGTCTTCAGCGCAACGTTGCCGACGAAGCCGTCGCAGACGATCACATCCGTCGTACCCTTGTAAATGTCAGTGCCTTCGATATTGCCGTAAAAATTCAGGCCGCTGTCCCTGAGCAGCTCCGCGGCTTGTTTCACCACCTCGTTGCCCTTGATTTCTTCTTCGCCGATATTCAGCAGACCGACGCTCGGGCGATCGATGTGATCCACCGCGGCAACCAGGGAAGAACCCATGACGGCGAACTGCAGCAGGTGCTCCGCCGTGCAATCGACGTTTGCGCCGAGATCGAGCACGCAGGTGCGCCCGCGCTGGGTGGGCAGAAAGGAAGCAATCGCCGGCCGGTCGATGCCGGGCAGCATTTTCAGGACGAAACGGGAAATCGCCATGAGGGCGCCGGTGTTGCCCGCGCTGACACACGCATCGGCTTCACCGGCCTTGACCAGGTCCACGGCCAGGCGCATCGAAGACTCCCGCTTGCCACGGAGCGCCGACGCCGGCTGCTCATCCATTTCCACGACTTCGGTGGCTGCCTTGACCAGGAGGCGGTCGCCAGGTTTCGCGCGGCGGCGTTTCAATTCTGCATCGAGAATATCGGGCAGTCCGACCAGCACGATCCGGGCATCGTCGACCTTGGCAATGAAATCCAGCGCTGCGGGCACGGTCACATGGGCGCCATGATCGCCACCCATGCAATCCAGGGCGACGGTTACCGTCATGAAATTAGCGCGGACGATGCAGGCGCGATGGATGCGCCTGACGCCGCATTGAACTGATCGGGATTCCCGCGCGGGCGGGGTGACACGGGCGCTGGGGTCATGCCTTTCGGCCGCATTTGCGCGCGGCCAAAAGTCGCCGGATCGCTAATCGCCCTTGGTCTTGACGACCTTCTTGCCGCGATAGTATCCGTTGGGGCTGATGTGATGGCGCAGGTGCACCTCGCCCGAAGTCGGCTCGACCGCGATCGGCGGGTTGGTGAGAAAGTCGTGTGAGCGGTGCATGCCACGCTTCGAAGGTGACTTCTTGTTCTGTTGAACTGCCATGAGATTACTCCTTGCAATCGAATCTTGTTCACTGCCGTTTCAGCGCAGCCAATTTGCTGAATGGCGAATCTTTTCCCGTGCCTGAATCCTCTGCCGTAACCGCCTGGCATCCGTCCGGTTCGTGGCTCGCGACCATCGGCAGGCTCAGGATCACCTCATCCTCGATCAGGCCGATCACATCGAGCCTGGGATCTGCGTAGATCTGCTCGACATCATCGGCTTCTTCCGCCGGATCGCTCAAGGCTACGCCCTGCGCAACGAGTTCGAACTCACGTTCCGCGTCCAGCCGGAAATCCAGTGACCGCAGGCACCGCTGGCAAACCAGCTTGAGATCGCCCGATACCGACAGCTGCAGCGAAGGTTTTCCCTCCGCATTGACGAAACCGGAGAGCCGGTAACTGATGGCGCCGGTATCATCGGCCAGCGCGTCATGCAGGCGGGTCAGGTTCCTGACCGCCGTCTCGCCGCTCAGTTCCTGCGCCTCTCGCGCAAACGTCACGCTGTCAACGACAGGCCGGTCAAACATAAGCCGCGCATAATATTGATTTTGAACACCTCTGTCAAAACAAAATGTTGTCAACAAACAGTGCCATGAAGCTGATTCTCGCCTCCACTTCGCGCTACCGCAAAGACTTGCTTGCACGACTGAACCTGGCCTTCGACAGCGTCGCCCCCGAAGTGGATGAAACTCCGCTCGCAAATGAACGACCGATCGATACTGCGCGCCGCCTGGCGCTCGCCAAAGCCCAGGCCGTGGGAGGGCGCCATCCCGATGCGCTCATCGTAGGCTCCGACCAGGTTGCAGTATGCGAGGGGCGGCGACTGGACAAGCCGGGTAGCCACGCGAACGCCGTCGGGCAGTTACGGCACGCCAGCGGCCGCAGTGTCGTGTTCCACACGGCCGTCGTGTTGCTCAATTCCCGCTCGGGCCGCGTGCAGGCGGAATTGGTGCCAACCGAAACGCGGTTTCGCAGCCTTTCCGAAGCCGAAATCGAGCGCTACCTGCGCGCCGAGCCTGCGTACGATTGCGCCGGCAGCGCCAAAGCCGAAGGCCTCGGCATTTCCCTGCTTGAGGAAATTCAGTCTCCGGATCCGACTGCCCTGATCGGCTTGCCACTCATCGCGTTATGCAGCATGCTCAGGAACGAAAATATTTTTATTCCTTAACAATATTTTATTATATTAATCTAAAGTTAAACATGAGTATTGGCAGGCTGTTTCTGATCCCCACGGATCTGGCAAGCGGACCGGGGGATGGGTGGATGGGTACCCAGTTGCGGGAGGTAGTCCAAGGCCTTCGACACTTCGTGGTTGAGCACCCGAAGACGGCCCGCCAGTTCCTCAAATCCCTCGGCCTGCCGCTCCCCGAACTGCGATTGGACGTATTGGACGAGCATTCCAAGCCGGCCGACGCGATCATGCTTTGCCGCATTCTGGAAAACAGCGATCTGGGGCTGCTCTCCGAAGCCGGCTGCCCGGCGATCGCAGATCCGGGCGCGATGCTGGTGGAACAGGCCCATCGTCTGGGAGCCCGCGTCGTTCCCTTGGTGGGCCCCTCCTCCATTGTGATGGCCCTGATGGCGTCGGGGCTTAACGGCCAGCGTTTCGCCTTCCATGGCTATCTGCCGCAACGCCCGCCTGAGCGCGAGCAGGCGATTCAGCGCGTCGAAGAGCGTTCCCGGCGTGAGGGGGAAACGCAGATCTTCATCGAAGCGCCCTACCGCAATGATCAGCTGCTGGCGGCACTCCTGGCCACGTGCACATCGGCAACCAGGCTGTGCCTCGCCACCGACCTCACCGCGGCCGGCGAACAGGTGATGACCCGAACCATCGGAGAATGGGTGAAGGGGGTGCCGAAGCTGGATCGCCGGCCTACGGTCTTCCTGCTGCTCGCCGGTGCAACGATCTCAGCGAACCGTCCCGGCCGATCCCGCGGACCGAAGTAGCGCCTCGCCCATCGCGGCGCCAAAGCGCTTGGCGAAGCGCTCCACCACGTTCTCGTGGGGCGTGAAATCCACGATGTTCTCGGCCTTGATGACTTCGCGCGCCACGTAATCGATACTGCCTACAGCATCGGCGAGACCCAGGTCGATGCTTTTCTGGCCGGTCCACATCAGGCCCGAGAAAATTTCGGGGCCTTCCTTCAGCCGCTTGCCACGACCCTTGCGCACGACGTCGATGAATTGCTGGTGAATCTCGGCCAGCATTTTTTTGGCGTAATCGCGCTGCGAGGCGTCCAGCGGGGAAAACGGGTCGAGGAAGCCCTTGTTTTCGCCGGCCGTCAGCAGCCGGCGCTCGACGCCGAGTTTTTCCATGGTGCCGGTGAAGCCGAACCCGTCCATCAGTACGCCAATGGACCCGACGATGCTGGCCTTGTCCACGTAGATCCGGTCCGCGGCCACGGCAACGTAATAACCGCCCGAAGCGCAGATATCCTCTACCACGACATACAGCGGCACCTGCGGATACTTCTCGCGCAGCCGCCGGATCTCACTGTTGATGATGCCCGCCTGGACCGGGCTGCCGCCCGGGCTGTTGATGCGCAGGATGACGCCCTTGGTGCCTTTGCTTTCGAAGGCGTCCTGCAGGCCCTGATTGATATTGTCGGCATTGGACTGGCTGTCCGGGGCAATGATGCCCCGCAGTTCGACCAGGGCCGTGTGATCGCCTGGCAAGGGCGTTTCGCGACCCTGCAGCCAGCCGAAGGCCGCGAACAGGATAACGAACAGGTAGAGGAACGTGAGCGACTTGAAAAAAATGCCCCAGTTGCGGGTTTTGCGCTGCTCGTCCAAGGCGGAACGCGCCAGCTTTTCGATGATGCCGCGTTCCCAGTTTTCATCCCGGCGTTCCGGACCTGCCTCAGCCATTGACCGATTCCTTTTCGTTGAGCAAATAAACGCCGTCGGCGTGTTCTTCGATGTCGAGCTTCGTCAGCTTCTGTCCGCGGCAGGGGCCGCCGACGCATACGCCGGTGTCGGGCAGATAGGCTGCGCCGTGTGTGGAGCACACCAAGTATAAACCCGAGATGTCGAAGAACTCACCGTTGTTCCAGTCGAGTTCGACCCATACGTGGGCGCAACGGTTGACATAGGCATGCGCCGTGCCGCGATAGCGCACCGCAAATGCCGGCATTTCTCCCAGCGGCGTCTGCACGCGGAAGCGGACGCCTTTCCCGCGTTCCGCAAGTTCCTGCGGCGCGCAGATCAGCCGTTTTGCTTCAGCCATTGCATCAGTTCGCGAAAGCTGGCTACGCAGGCCAGCGGTTCAAGTCGCTGGAGTTCCGCGACCGGATGGGCCCCGTAACTGACTGCGATCGCCCCCACCTTCGCGTTGGCAGCCATCTGCAGATCATGCGTGGTATCTCCGATCATGAGCGTCCGGCCGGGTGTGGTTCCCAGCATGCCCATCAGCGTTTCGAGCATGTCCGGGTGGGGTTTGGGAAAGCCTTCGTCGGCGCAGCGGGAGGCGTGGAAATGGGGCGCAAGCGCCAGCGATTGCATGGAGCGGTCCAGTCCCCGTCGGCTCTTGTCCGTGGCGACGGCAAGCAGGTAGCCGTCACGATTCAGGGTGGCAATGCTTTCGGCGACGTCGGGAAAGCAGCTGATGCCGGCGTCCCCGGACAGAAAGTGATGGCGATAGCGGTCCGTGACCTCAACATAGCGGCTTTCCGGCAGGCCCGGATTCAGGTAGGTCAGCGCATCCTGCAGGCCCAGCCCTATGACGTGCCGCGCCGCCTGATCGGTCGGCACCGGCAATCCGAGATCGGCAAAGGAAGATTGCAGCGAGACGGCGATATGGCCGGTGGAATCCACCAGCGTGCCGTCCCAATCGAATACGAGCAGATCGTAGCGTTCAGACATGCTATGCCGCAGGCTTGCCGCGGGGCTTTTCAAGCGACGCCAGGAAGCGCTGCAATTCCGCGGCCAGGGGGGCTTCGACGCGCACCCAGTCCCCGCTCGCGGGATGACGGAATTCCAGGCGCGCGGCATGCAGGAACATGCGCTTCAAGCCGGTCTTCCCCAGGCGCTTGTTGGCATCGAAATCACCATACTTGTCGTCGCCCGCAATCGGAAAGCCGACGTGCGCGAGATGCACGCGGATCTGATGGGTGCGGCCGGTCTTCAGCTCGGCATCCAGCAGGCTGAAGCCTGGCGCTTTGCTCACCAGGCGGAAGACGGTATGGGCTTCCATGCCCTCATCGTCCACTACCACGCGACGCTCACCCTCGGCCGAAACGAATTTGTGCAAAGGCAGGCGGACATTGCGTTTGGCGTCCTTCCAGTCACCCATGACCAGGGCCAGGTAGTGCTTCACCACCTTGCCCTCCCGCAATTGCTCATGCAGGTCGGTCAGGGCGCTGCGTTTCTTGGCGAGCATCAGGATGCCGGAGGTATCCCGGTCCAGCCGGTGGACCAGTTCCAGGAAGCGCAGGCCGGTCCGGGCGTGGCGCATCTGCTCGATCACGCCGCTGGAAATGCCGCTGCCGCCGTGCACGGCCACCCCGCTCGGTTTGTCGACGACCAGCAGGTACTCGTCCTCGAACAGAACGGTCCCGGCGAATGCCGCGACGTTCGTCCTGGCCGCCGGCTGCGCGGTCCGGATCGGAGGCAGCCGGATGCGGTCGCCGGGCTGGATCCGGTAAGTCGCGTCCACCCGGCGGCTGTTTACCCGGATTTCGCCGCTGCGCAGGATCCGGTAAATATGGCTTTTTGGCACGCCTTTCAGCACTTTGTGCAGGTAATTGTCGATGCGCTGGTCCCTCGACTCCTCCCCGACCTCCCGCGTGCTAACGGATCCTTTGCTTAAGGTGTTCATTTTGCTTATACTATTTCCCGCGAACTGGCACTACATAAAGGATCGAGCGGTTGAGCTTCGTGCGCCGTGTAATCGCGGCTGCCGTTCCCGCCATTCCTCGCCTTCGCAGAGGGGTTAACTTCGCTCACCCGAAAAAGTAGCGATGGTAATAGATGAGTTACGCGCTCGCAGCACCAAAAAGCGGATTCCGCGGTCCTGCCCTAACAAGCAGGACGTGCAACTGACAAACCAACAGGCCCGAATCTTTCGTCTTCCTTCCATTCTGATGAATTTACCGACGACAGAAAGCTGATCAAGCGTCCCCGAGATCCGGGACGCTGCCGCAGGTTTGTCCTCCCCGTGGGCATGTGAGCGCGGGAGAACAAAAAATGAAGCGCATGTTGTTTAACGCGACCCACGCAGAAGAGCTGCGTGTCGCGATCGTCGATGGGCAGAAGCTTATCGACCTCGACATAGAAACTGCAGGAAAAGAGCAACGCAAGAGCAACATCTACAAAGGCATCATCACCCGCATCGAGCCCAGCCTCGAGGCGGCATTCGTCGACTACGGCAATGAGCGTCACGGTTTTCTTCCGTTCAAGGAAGTCAGCCGCTCGTTTTTCCGCGACCCCGACGCCGACCCCGCCCGCGTAAGCATCAAGGAAGCCCTGCGCGAAGGCCAGGAGCTGATCGTCCAGGTGGACAAGGACGAACGCGGCAACAAGGGCGCCGCCCTCACCACTTTCATCAGCCTGGCCGGACGTTACCTGGTCCTGATGCCCAACAATCCGCGCGGCGGCGGCGTATCGCGCCGGGTGGAAGGCGAAGACCGCAACGAACTGCGCGACACGATCAACCAGCTCGAAGTCCCCCCGGGCATGAGCATCATCGCCCGTACCGCCGGCATCGGCCGCTCGGTCGAGGAACTGACCTGGGACCTGAACTACCTCATGCAGTTGTGGCGGGCGATCGAGACCGCGGCCAAGCAACAAGGCGGCGCCTACCTGATCTACCAGGAAGGCAGCCTGGTCATCCGCGCGATCCGCGACTACTTCCACCAGGAAATCGGCGAAATCCTGATCGACACCGAAAGCATCTTCGACCAGGCCAGGCAGTTCATGGGCCACGTGATGCCGCAGAACGTCAGTCGGGTGAAGATGTACCACGACGACGTTCCGTTGTTTTCGCGCTTCCAGATCGAACACCAGATCGAAACCGCGTATTCGCGCCAGGTGCCCCTGCCATCCGGTGGCGCCGTCGTCATCGACCACACGGAAGCCATGGTGGCGATCGACGTGAACTCCGCGAAATCGACGCGTGGCGCCGACATCGAGGAAACCGCATTGCGCACCAACCTCGAGGCGGCGGACGAAATCGCGCGCCAGCTGCGCCTGCGCGACCTTGGCGGCCTGGTGGTGATCGATTTCATCGACATGGAATCCTCGCGCAACCAGCGCGACGTGGAAAACCGCCTGCGCGACGCGCTCAAGTACGATCGGGCCCGGGTGCAGACCGGCAAGATCTCGCGCTTCGGCCTGCTGGAACTCTCGCGCCAGCGCCTGCAGACCTCGCTGGGCGAAACCAGCCACATCGCCTGCCCGCGCTGTCACGGTACGGGCCATATCCGCTCCATCGAATCCTCGGCGCTGCACATCATGCGCATCCTCCAGGAAGAGGCGATGAAGGAAAATACGGCCGCGATCCACGCGCAGGTTCCCGTGGACGTCGCCACGTATCTGCTGAACGAGAAGCGCAACGAATTCCATTCGATCGAAACGCGGCTCAAGGTCAACGTCCTGCTGATCCCGAACGTCAACCTGGAGACGCCGAATTACACGGTCAACCGGTTGCGCCACGACGAGCTTAACCAGAACGACGTCACCCAACCCAGCTACCGCATGGTCGATGCTCCCGTGGAAACGGCAAGCCCGGCCGCCGCCGCCCAGCGGCCCGAACCACAAAGGCCGCAGGCCGCCGTGCAGGGCATCACCCCGACACAACCTGCGCCTGCGCCGGTGGTTCGTGAAGAGCCGGTTGCCGTCGCCGCCCCGTCGATCCTGGAAAAGATCTTCGGCTGGCTCACGCGCAAACCCGAAGTGAAGCCTGAAGCGCCCAAGGCACGTCCGCGCGACCAGCAGCCGCGCGGACGAGACCATGGCGGCCAGCAGCGGGACCATCGCGGTGGCCGTGGCGGCCGCGGCAACGAACACCGGCGCGATGGCCGGCCGCAGGACCCGAAACGCGATGGCAGGCCCGAGGGCGATAACAACCGCCGCGACCAGCAGAGCCGTCGTGGTGGGCAGGATCGTGGCGGACAGGATCGCGGCGGTCAGGACCAAGGCGAACGCAAGCACCAGGATCGTCCGCAGCACCAACCTCGTCCGCCAAGGGAACCCAGGCAACAGGAAGCGGGGCAGCCCGGCCAGGCCGTTTCCGCCGTCGAGCAGCGCCCCTCCGGCGAACGTCCGGAAGGCCAGCGCGAAGGCGGAGAAGGCCGGAGCCGCCGCCGTGGCCGCGGCCGCCGCGATCGTCATGAAAACAGCAACGGTCAGCAGCCGCAGGCTGGCGAGCAGAATCAGCGCCGGGAACAGGCCCAGGGCAACGAGCACGGCGCTCCGCTGATGCGGGAGCCCCGTCAGCGGCATGAACGGGATCGCGCATCGGAAACTCCGTCGCACCAGCCGCAGGCTTCTTCCATTGAAGCACCGGTAAGCGAGTTTACGGAAACGCCTGCTCGTGAATTCGCGCGGGAGGAATCCGCGATCTCGGAACCGATGGCTCGCTTCGAGCCGTCGCGTGAAGAGATGCCCGCCCCTGTAGAGGCACGCCGGGAAGAGTCCGCGTTCCGAGTCCCGGAGCCTGTCGCCGAGCGGGAACCCGCCGAACTCGAACCGATGGGCCAATCGCGCCCGATGCCGGCACCCGGGCGCCCGGCGATGGCAGAGCGTCCAGCCGCGCCGGAACCGGTATCCACGCCGAAACCACCCGTCGTGGAGCGACCGGCCGCGCCGGCATGGAAAATGGAACCAGTCGCCCTGCCCTCGGATCTGGTGATGATCGAAACGCAGAACAAACCACCGGCCACGGTTTACGATGAACCGGCCCCGCGCCCCATGCGCACGCCGCGTCCCCGGCCGCCGCAGCCGGTGATTCCCGACGAACCCCTGCAACAGGTGGAAACGGGTGGCACACGGCCTTTGGGCGACAACGACACGGCCTGATCCAGGCCATCTGAAATCGGCAAGCTCGGTCCCTTAAAGGCCGAGCTTCTTTTTTATGTCCGCCAGAAGTCCGGCCGCGCCGTCCTCGACCATGTCGAGCACCAGCATAAATCCGTCCTCGCCGCCATAGTAGGGATCCGGCACTTCCTCGCCGCTGCGCGTCTCGCTGTAGTCCAGGAACAACCGCGCCTTGTCTCGCTGCGCCCCGGGAGCCACGCCCCGCAGACGGGCCAGGTTGTCCGCATCCATCGCCAGGATATAGTCGTAATCCAGAAAATCCTGGGGCGAGACCTGGCGGGCGCGCTGGTGCGAGAGGTCGTAACCGCGCGCCGCGGCGGCAGCCTGAGTACGGCGGTCGGGAGGACGGCCGATGTGATAGTCATGGGTGCCGGCAGAGGCGATCTCGATGCGATCCCCGAGCCCTGCAGCGTGCACCATATGCCGGAACACGCCTTCGGCCGTGGGCGATCGGCAGATATTGCCCATGCAGCAAAACAGGACGCGGATGGGCGGGTGTTTGTCCGCCATTACCTGCGCTTGCGGGCCGCCGATATCGATGTGACCCGGCCAGGCTTGCCGTCTGTGCCGGTGGCCGGCTGCAATTCATCGGTTTCGACCACGCCGAAGGCCAGTTCCTTGAGTTCCTTCAACTGGTCGCGCAACTGCGCCGCCCGCTCGAATTCCAGGTTCCGCGCGGCTTCGAGCATCTCGCGTTCAACCCGTTTCAATTCCTTCATCAGATCCTTCTCGTTGAGGGCGCCATAAGCCTTCAGCTTTTCCGCCGCCCTGAGGTCGTGCTGCGCGGAGCTGTCGTACACGCCTTCGATCAGGTCCTTGACACGCTTGAAGACGCCCTTGGGGATGATTCCGTGGGCAAGGTTGTAATCGACCTGCTTCTGCCGGCGGCGATCCGTTTCCGCAATGGCGCGGCGCATGGAATCGGTGATCCTGTCGGCGTACATGATCGCCGCACCGTTGATATGTCGCGCCGCCCGGCCGATGGTCTGGATCAGCGAGCGTTCGGAGCGCAGGAAGCCTTCCTTGTCCGCGTCAAGAATGGCCACCAGGGACACTTCCGGAATGTCCAGGCCTTCGCGCAGCAGGTTGATGCCGACCAGCACGTTGAATTCGCCGAGGCGCAAGTCGCGGATGATCTCGACGCGTTCCACGGTGTCGATGTCCGAATGCAGGTACCGCACCTTGACGCCATGTTCCGACAGATAGTCGGTCAGGTCCTCGGCCATGCGCTTGGTGAGCGTGGTGACAAGCACCCGCTCGCCTGCCTTGACGCGCAGGCTGATTTCCGACAGCAGGTCGTCGACCTGGGTTGCGGCCGGGCGGATGTCGATCTCCGGATCGATCAGCCCGGTCGGCCGCACCACTTGTTCCACCACCTGCCCCTGGTGCTCGCGCTCGTACTCGGCGGGAGTCGCCGACACGAAAATCGTCTGGGGCATGATTTTCTCGAACTCGTCGAAACGCAGCGGCCGATTGTCCAGCGCGCTGGGCAGGCGGAAACCGTAGTCGACCAGGTTCTCCTTGCGCGCCCTGTCGCCCTTGAACATGCCGCCGATCTGCGGGATGGTCACATGGCTTTCATCGAGGATCATCAGCGCATTCAGCGGCAGGTAATCCAGCAGCGTCGGCGGCGGTTCGCCTGCCTTGCGCCCGGAGAGATGCCGCGAATAGTTTTCGATGCCCTTGCAGAAACCCAGCTCGTTCATCATCTCCAGGTCGAAGCGCGTGCGTTGCTCGATGCGTTGCGCCTCCACCAGCTTGCCCGTCTTGTGGAACTGCTCGAGGCGTTCGCGCAGCTCGATCTTGATGGCCTCGATGGCGCGCAGGGTGGTGCTGCGCGGCGTCACATAGTGGCTGGAAGGATAGACGGTGTAGCGCGGCACCTTCTGAGTCAGCTGCCCGGTCAGCGGATCGAACAGGGTCAGGGTTTCGACCACGTCGTCGAACAGCGAAATCCGCAGCGCGGCTTCCGGGCTTTCCGCCGGAAATACGTCGAGCACGTCTCCCCTCACCCTGAACGTTCCGCGGCGAAACTCGAGTTCGTTGCGCTCGTACTGCATTTCCGCCAGGCGCGAGATCACGTCGCGCTGGCTCATTTTTTCGCCTTCACGCAGGTGCAGGATCATGCCGTGATAGTCGACCGGGTCGCCGATGCCATAGATGGCCGAGACCGTGGCGACGATCACCGCGTCGTCGCGCTCGAGCAGGGACTTGGTCGCCGACAGGCGCATCTGTTCGATGTGCTCGTTGATGCTCGAATCCTTCTCGATGAACAGATCGCGCGAAGGCACGTACGCTTCCGGCTGATAGTAGTCGTAATACGAGACGAAATACTCGACCGCGTTCTCGGGGAAAAACTCGCGCATCTCCGAGTAGAGCTGCGCCGCGAGGGTCTTGTTGGGCGCCATGATGATCGCCGGCCGCCCGGTCATGGCGATGACGTTGGCCATGGTGTACGTCTTGCCGGATCCGGTGACGCCCAGCAAGGTCTGGAACGCGAGCCCGTCAGCCAGGCCTTCGACCAGCCTGGCGATGGCCTCGGGCTGGTCCCCCGCCGGCTCGAAAGGACGGTGCAGGCGGAACGGGCTGTTTGGGAAAGTGACCGGCACGGGTACAATATGCGGCGATTTAATTTTCGATGTTATCACGATGAACGCACCTCACTACTCCTCGATTCTGGCCGGCGTGCAGATGGCGCCGAAAGACCCCATTCTCGGCGTGACCGAGACTTTCAACGCGGACAAGAATTCGGCGAAAGTGAATCTCGGCGTCGGCGTGTACTACGACGACAACGGCAAGGTTCCGCTGCTGGAGTGCGTGCGCCTGGCCGAAGTCCAGTTGACGGAAAAGGCCTCGCCGCGCAGCTATCTGCCGATCGACGGCTTGCCTGCCTATGACAAGACCGTGCGGGAATTGGTTTTCGGCGCCGACAGCGCCGCGATCCGGGAAAACCGGGTGGTCACCGTGCAGACGCTGGGCGGTACGGGCGGACTGAAGGTCGGCGCGGATTTCCTGCGCCGCTTCGCGCCGCAGGCGCAGATCTGGATTTCCGATCCCAGCTGGGAGAATCACCGCGCGCTGTTCGAGAGCGCCGGTTTCACGGTCAACACCTACCCCTACTACGATGCCGCCTCGCATGGCATCAAGTTCGACGCCATGATCGGCACGCTCAGGGCGCTGCCTTCGGGATCGATCGTGGTCCTGCATGCCTGCTGCCATAACCCGACGGGCGTGGATCTGACCGATGACCAGTGGACGGCGGTGATCGATGCCGTCATCTCGCGCGGCCTGATTCCTTTCGTCGACATCGCCTACCAGGGCTTCGGCGACGGCATCGAAGCCGACGGCAAGGTCGTTCGCCGTTTTACGGAGGCGGGCGGCCCGGCATTCGTTGCCAACTCCTTTTCGAAATCGTTCTCGCTTTACGGCGAGCGCGTCGGGGCACTGAGCGTCGTCGCCTCCAGCAGCGAGGAAGCTGCACGCGTCCTCAGCCAGTTGAAGCGTACGGTGCGGACCAACTACTCCAATCCGCCCACGCACGGCGGGCAGATCGTCGCCACAGTGCTCGCGAGCCCGGAATTGCGCGCGACCTGGGAGCGGGAACTCGGCCAGATGCGCGAGCGCATCCGCGAAATGCGCAGGCAACTCGTGGAGAAGCTGCGGGTCCGCAAGCCTGGCGTGGACTTCGGTTTCGTCACGCGCCAGCGCGGCATGTTTTCCTACTCGGGCCTGTCGAAGGAAGCGGTGACCCGGCTGCGTGACGAATTCTCGGTTTATGCGATCGACACCGGCCGAATCTGCGTCGCGGCGCTCAACTCCCGCAACATCGACCACGTGGTCGATTCGGTGGCCAAGGTCCTCTGACCGCTAGCGTCGGCCGCTGATTTCCGTTGCGGCCGGTTTCGATACCGGGTTGTTCACAGTGGCGTCTGCCGGCTTGGCCGGCTCCTGCGCTTTTGCGGTTGCCGGCTTCTTTCCGGCTTCGACTTGCACGGCGGCGGGCCTCGCAGATTTTTTCTTCTTCCCGAACAGTTTTCCGGTCATGCGGAATGCCTTCATTCCGACTGTCGTTCCCAATCCCGGCCCGAGCAATGCAGTGCCTGCCGCCGCCCCTGCCAGAGCCATCTTGCTCGGGTACAGGATCGGATCCTGGACGGTTCCGGTCACCGCCAGCGGCGTGCTGATCAGCGCGGAAGTTCCCTTCACCGAAGCGTCGATGAGCCCTGAAAGCTCCAGTTTCGGCGTGATGGTGAGTTCGCCCTCCGCATTGAGGATGCCGGAGGCAATCTGCATGTCGCGCAGGTGATAGCCCTCCGGGTCCACCGTAAGATGCCCGGAGAATTTATCGAAACGGGTTTGACCGCCCTTGAGCGCATCCTTGTTGACCAGGGCCTTCGGCGCGGCGGCGAGGTCGAAGTTGTACAACACGCCGTTTTCCACCTTGAAGTTCGACTCGACGCTGATCGAATCCGCGAGTTCGCCAGCGGTCGCGGCCTGCATGTCCAGCACCGGGTTCGCGTTCAGCGTCCCGCTGATCGTGGTGTCCCTGGTGAATATCGCCACCACAGGCTGGATTTCGACCCGCTGCAGGTCAAGATTGCCGCGTACGCTCCAGCCATTCTTCCAGCCCACATCGAGCTTGCCGGTAACCTGTCCCTTGTAGAGCTCCCCGCGAATTGACGGCAGACTGAGGCCGTTGGTACCGATCGTTCCGCTGGCATCGAGCCTGGTGAGAATCAGCGGCGGACCCGCCGGTATTTTCCAGTTGCGGGCAGCCAGTTCCAGGGCGAACTCCCTGCCCTTCGGAACCAGCGTGGCCTTCAGCTTGCCGCGTTCGGCCTTGAGCTCTGCCTGGGCAAGCCCCCCTGTCGCATTCAATTCCAGATCAAGGTCGACCTGCGGCAGCTTGATGTCCCTCAGGTTGATGTTGGCGTCGCGGATTTCGATGCGTTCGACGCGCACGATGGCGGGCCCCTTGGATGGGGTTTTTCCCGCCCATGCGGCGGCCTTGCCCACCAGCTGCTGGCCGATCATGACGTCCCGCAGGCTGATTTCGCGGATGACTTTTTGCTCGGCGAACATGGACAGCAGGCCTGGCGTGACGACCACCTTGCGTACTTGGAGATAGGGCTTCGAACCGACTTCGATTCCGCCGATGGTCAGATGTGGCAAGGGCAGGATATGCAGCCGCAACGATCGGATCCGCACCGGATCGCGCAACTGTTCCGACGCAAGGCGCTCGATCTCGGGAATGAAGCTTCCGAGCGGAACGATGAACGGGATGACGAGCAGGACCGTGACGGCGATGCTTGCGTAAAGCAGGACTCGCTTGCGGGACTTCACGGGAGTTGCACCACCAGGGTCATTGGCGCCGCGGCACTGCTGGAATTGAGCGATTCGGGCCCGCGAGCGGCGGGACAACAAGTGCTTGAAGGAATGTGGCTCCCCGACCTGGGCTCGAACCAGGGACCTGCGGATTAACAGTCCGTCGCTCTACCAACTGAGCTATCAGGGAACGGAAAGGCGCGTATCATAGCCATTCACCCCTGCACGGTCAACGTGCGCGCCGGCTGAAAACGCCGGCCGTAGTCCACCGCTCCCCTTCTCCCGCTTGACAGGCGGTGACTGTGTCCCCAAATAAGGATTTGAACCCGGAATTCCGCCGTGAAGGGGGATTTCCGAATATTATTATCGTGCCGCGTACAACCCGGCGGAATTGCATTTATCGCAGCCATGTCAGTCAATATCAAGACCCCTGAAGAAATAGAGAAGATGCGCACCGCCGGCCGCCTCGCCGCCGAAGTGCTCGACTTCATCGCCCCGCACGTCAAGCCGAACGTCACGACCGACGAGCTGGACGCGCTCTGCCACGACTACATGGTAAACGTGCAAAAGACCATTCCGGCGCCGCTGAATTACGCCCCGCCCGGCTACCAGCCCTATCCGAAGTCGATCTGCACGTCGGTCAATCATGTCGTCTGCCATGGCGTGCCCGGCGCGAAGAAGCTCAAGCCCGGCGACGTCATCAACATCGACATCACGGTCATCAAGGACGGATTCCACGGCGACACCAGCCGCATGTTCTACGTGGGCGAGCCTTCAATCCAGGCCAAACGGCTCGCTGAGATCACGTTCGAGTGCATGTGGCGCGGCATCAAGGCGGTCAGGCCGGGCGCCTATCTCGGCGACATCGGGGAAGCCATCCAGTCGCATGCGGAAGACCATGGGTTCTCCGTGGTGCGGGAATTCTGCGGCCACGGCATCGGCCGCAAGTTTCACGAAGAGCCTCAGGTCCTGCATTATGGCCGCGCCGGAACCGGCCTCAAGCTGCAACCGGGAATGATCTTTACGGTGGAGCCGATGATCAATGCCGGCAAGGCCGGCATCCGCCAGCTCGGCGATGGCTGGACCGTCGTCACCAAGGACCATTCATTGTCCGCGCAATGGGAGCATACGGTGCTGGTCAGCGACGATGGCTTCGAGGTGCTGACATTGTCCAGCGGCGCGCCGCTTCCTCCCGTTCTTCATTCCTGAGTTCCGCCCCCTTCGCCCCCGATGTCGACCGTCGCCGCTGTCCAGCAAGAGGAAGAGGCCGACGCTTTGTCCTCCCGGGTGGCGGTCTGGCGCAAACAACTCGCGGACGGCCGCGAAGAACTGAAACAGGCGTTCCTGCAAAAGCCGGATGTCGGCAAGGCGCTCGAACGCCAGAGCGGGCTGGTCGACCGCGCGCTCAAGGCGATCTGGGCGGAAACCGGCCAGTCCGACAAGCTCGCCATGATTGCGGTCGGCGGATACGGCCGCAACCGGCTCTACCCGTACTCCGACGTCGACGTGCTGATCCTGCTTCCCGACCATGTCAACGATGCGATCCGGGCGCGTGTCGAGGCACTGGTCGGCGTGCTCTGGGACATCGGCCTGGAAATCGGCCACAGCGTGCGCAACATCGGCGAATGCCGCGACGAAGCCCGGCGCGACATCACGGTACAAACCACGCTCATGGAGTCCCGCCTGATTGCGGGCAACCGCAGGCTGTTCACGCGTTTCCGCAAGGCCATCGAAGCCGAACTCGACGTCGCCCATTTCGTCGAAGCCAAGCTCCTGGAGCAGCAGCAGCGCCACAGCCGCTTCAACAATACTGCCTATAACCTCGAGCCGAACGTCAAGGAAAGTCCCGGGGGACTGCGCGACCTGCAGAACATCCTCTGGATCAGCCGCGCGGCGGGGCTCGGACACCGCTGGAGCGATCTGGCCCGCCACAAGATCCTGACCCGCGAGGAAGTGCGCCAGCTGAACCGGCATGAAACCATCCTGGCGGAATTGCGCGAACGCCTGCATTACCTGACGTCTCGCCGGGAGGATCGCCTGCTGTTCGATTTCCAGTCCGCCATGGCGCAGCAATACGGATTTTCCGATACGCCCGCGCGACGCGCCAGCGAGCAGCTGATGCAGCGTTTTTACACCACCGCCAAAGCCGTGCAGCTGCTCAATACCATCATCCTGCAGAATCTGCGGGTGCGCGTGTTCCCGCCGACGGACGTCGAACCGAAAACCATCAATGAGCGCTTCCGTGTGCGCAACGAATTGCTCGAAGCTTCGTTCGGCTTGTTCCGCCGACAGCCTTCCGCGATTTTCGAGGCCTTCCTGCTGCTGCAGGATCATCCCGAACTGAAGGGTTTCTCCGTACCCACGATGCGCGCCCTGTGGCATGCGCGGGATCTCATCGATCCCCAGTTCCGGCGTGATCCGCAGAACCGGGCGCGCTTCATGGAAATGTTGCGCCGGAGGTCGGGTCTCACGCACACGTTGCGCCTCATGAATCAATATGGCGTGCTCGGCCGCTACATCCCCGCGTTCGGCCGTATTGTCGGCCGCATGCAGCACGACCTGTTCCACGTTTACACGGTGGACGAGCACATCCTCATGGTGGTGCGCAACCTGCGCCGCTTCGCCATCCCGGAAATGGCCCACGAATATCCCCTGTGCAGCCGCCTGTTCGCCGAATTCGAGCGGGCGCCTGACGTGCTCTATGTGGCGGGACTGTTCCACGACATCGCCAAGGGCCGCGGCGGCGACCATTCGAAACTCGGCATGGCCGATGCCCGGAAATTCGCGCGGGAACACGGACTGTCAAAGGAGGACATCGACCTGGTCATCTGGCTGGTGGAACACCATCTCTTCATGTCCGCCACGGCGCAGAAGCAGGATCTGTCCGATCCCGATGTGATTCGTGCGTTCGCCGACAAGGTGAAGGACGACCGCCATCTGGTCGCGCTGTACCTGCTTACCGTCGCGGACATTCGCGGCACCAGTCCGAAAGTCTGGAATGCGTGGAAGGGGAAGTTGCTCGAGGACCTGTTCCGCGCCACCCGGCAGTTGCTCAATCCGGCCGCTGCGCCGGGCGAAAACACCTTGCAGGCCCGCCAGGACCGGGCGCTCGGCAAACTGCGCGCCTACGCGATACCCGCCGACGCGCACCGCGAACTCTGGAGCAAGCTGGACGATTCCTACTTTCTGCGC
Organism: Burkholderiales bacterium; assembly: GCA_036384015.1. Taxonomy (GTDB): domain Bacteria; phylum Pseudomonadota; class Gammaproteobacteria; order Burkholderiales; family JACQAP01; genus JACQAP01. The sequence goes on along the minus strand of DASVNF010000094.1, from coordinate 11,494 downwards.
CACGACGAACAGGAAATCGTCTGGCACTCGCGGCTGCTTTATGCACGCGTGAATACGGAAGAACCGGTGGTCAAGGCCCGGCTGTCCCCTCTCGGCGAGGGCCTGCAGGTGATGATCTACACGCGCGACGAGAAATCCCTGTTCGCGCGCATCTGCGGTTTTTTCCAGAGCATCAGCTTCAACATCGTCGAGGCGAAGATCTACACCACGCGGCATGGCTATGCGCTGGACAGCTTCCAGGTGATGGATCCCGCCAAGGAGACACTGCACTACCGCGACATGATCAGCTACATCGAGCACGAGCTGTCGGGCCAGCTGAGGGCGCATGCCGACCTGCCGCCGCCTTCGAAAGGACGCATGTCGCGCCAGGTGAAATACGTCCCGATGACGCCGGAAGTCCACATCCGTCCGGACGAGAGAGGCAGCTTCTACTATCTGAGCGTGGTGGCCGGAGATCGTCCCGGCCTGCTCTACCGGATAGCCCGCGTGCTCGACGGGCACGGCATCAATCTGTACAACGCCAAGATCAACACCCTGGGCGAGCGCGCAGAAGACACCTTCCTGGTTACGGGCGACGCATTGACGGATACCCGGAAGGTGGTGAAGCTGGAAGCCGAGCTGGTGCACGAACTGCAGCCGCAGTAGTCCGGCGGCCGCCAGCCGTGCCGTTGCCATCAGTCGTCGTTGATTTCCTGCCCCGGAAACAACTCCTCGGTGAAGCCGAAATTGCGCAGGTCGCGAATGCGCATCGGGTAGAGGATACCTAGCAGGTGGTCGGTTTCATGCTGGACCACCCGCGCGTGGAATCCCGAAACCGTGCGATCGATGGGCTTGCCGTACTGGTCGAACCCACGATAGCGCAACTTTGCATGGCGGGGCACGATACCGCGCATGCCGGGCACCGAGAGGCAGCCTTCCCAGCCCTCCTCCATCTCGTCGCCCACGGGTTCGATGACGGGGTTGATAAGCACCGTGTACGGGACCTGCTCGGCATCGGGATAACGTGGATTCGCGCCGACGCCGAAGATCACCACCTGCAGCTGCACGCCGATCTGGGGCGCTGCGATGCCGGCGCCGTTTTTCGCTTGCATGGTGTCTTCCATGTCCTGGATCAGCGCATGAAGTTCGGGCGTGTCGAACTCGGTCACGGCGGCCGAGCGCTCGATGAGGCGCGGATCGCCCATGCGCAGAACGGGCTTAATCATCCTGCCCCACCAGCTCTTCCAGCAGCAGCCTGACTTTTGTCATCGACGATTTCAGGACGGCATTGATCTGGTCGAGGTGAATGCCTTCGCTGCTGTCGGCACGGCCGGCAGCGTGGTTGACGACGACCGCGACGGCCGCGTAACGCATGCCGAGTTCACGCGCAAGGCCTGCTTCCGGCATGCCGGTCATGCCGACCATATCGGCACCGTCGCGCTCCAGCCTGTCGATTTCCGCCGCCGACTCCAGGCGCGGGCCCTGCGTTGTGGCATAGACTCCGCCGTCCACGATCGGCTGTCCTATCCGTCCGGCCGCATCCAGCAATCTGCCACGCAGGATTTCACAATACGGATGCGTAAAGTCCACGTGCGTAACCGGCTGATCGGGACCGTCGAAATACGTATGCTTGCGGCCATAAGTGTAGTCCAGGATCTGCTTCGGGACAGCCAGGGCTCCGGGCCCCAGGCCCGACCGAATGCCCCCCACCGACGCAACCGATATCACTTTGCTGGCCCCTTTTGCCTGCAACGCCCAGATGTTGGCCTGGTAGTTCACGGCATGCGGCGGAATCGTGTGGCCGTACCCGTGTCGCGCCAGGAACATGACTTCGCGGCCGTTCAGCGTTCCGAACGTAAGCGGTCCGGAAGCTTCGCCGTACGGCGTGCGGACCACCTGGCGGTGCGTCGATTCGAGATTCGAGAGCTGCGTCAGCCCGGTGCCGCCGATGATCGCGAGCATGGATCGTTTCAGACCTTTAGTGCGTAGATCGCCGGCAGGTTGCGCCAGTATTCATGGATGTCCATGCCGAAGCCGAAGACGTAGCGGTCCGGTACCCGCAAGCCGACGAAATCGGCGCTGATGGGCTTGGTGCGCTCGATCATCTTGTCCGCGAAAACAGCGCTGTAGAACTTCCTGACGCCTTCGGCGGACAGGCGCTCGCGAATCGCCAGCAGGGTATTGCCTTCATCGAGGATGTCATCCAGCACGAGCACGGTGCGGTCGCGGATGTCCGCGCGCGGGCCGGCTTTCCATTCGACCTGCGCGCCCCGCGTCTTGCCATCGTAGCGCGTCACGTGAAGATAATCGAACTCCAGGGGAAAGCGCAGGAGCGGAAGCAGGTGCCCGGTGAAAACCACGGCGCCGCCCATCACGGGAAGGATCAGCGGATTGGCATCCGCCAGCTTCACGGTGATCTCCGCGGCCATGCGCTCGACCGCGGCTTTGACTTGCTGCTCGGTACATATCAGGTCCGCAGAATCGAGTACACGGCGCGCCTCTTCCTTATCCACCCGCGCTCCGTTTGCCTGCCGGTTTATACAGCGACTCGAGGAATACGGAAAAATCCGCCCCGATTTCGGGGTGGCGCATCGCGTAGAGCACGTTGGCCTGGATATAGCCGAGCTTCGAGCCGCAGTCGTACCGGGTCCCCTGGAATTCATACGCCAGCGCGCGCTGCTCGCCAAGGAGGGCGGCAATGCCGTCGGTGAGCTGGATTTCGCCCCCGGTTCCCGGCTTCACCCGCTCCAGGTGCCCGAAAATCTCGGGCGTGAGGATATATCGCCCCACCACCGCCAAGGTCGACGGCGCGACGTCCGGCTTGGGTTTCTCCACGATGCCTGTGATACGGTGCATGCCACGCTCACCCGGCTCCGTCTTCACCACGCCGTAGCTGGAGGTATCCGAGCGCGGGACGTTCTGGACGGCCAGTATGGAGCAGCGCTCGCTGGCGTAAACATCCGCCATCTGCTTCATGACAGGCGGATCACCGTCTATCAGGTCGTCGGCCAGGATGACGGCGAAGGGTTCGTTGCCCACCACGGGCTGCGCGCAGAGGATGGCATGCCCGAGGCCGAGTGCGTCCTGCTGGCGGACGTAGATGCAGCTGACATGCTTGGGCAGGACGTCCTGCGCGGCTTTCAGCAACGCCAGCTTCCCGTGGGACTGCAGTTCGGTCTCGAGTTCGTAGGCCTTGTCGAAATGATCCTCGATGGCGCGCTTGTTGCGGCCGGTGATGAATACCATCTGGGTAATGCCGGCCGCGACGGCTTCCTCCACCGCATACTGGATCAGCGGCTTGTCCACAACCGGAAGCATTTCCTTCGAGCTGGCCTTGGTCGCCGGCAGAAAACGCGTGCCCAGTCCCGCAACGGGAAAAACGGCCTTGGTGATCTTGTTCAATTTGACTCCTGCGGCGCCGGACTGGAACGGCCGGCCCTGGTTAGGGTTGAAGTAATTTTAACAACCCTCGTTCGTCCAGCACAGTGATGCCAAGTTCCCGCGCCTTCTCCAGTTTGCTGCCCGGCTCGGCGCCGGCCACGACGAAGTCCGTCTTTTTCGACACGCTCCCGGCCACCTTACCGCCTTTTGCCTCAATGCGCTCCTTCGCCTCCTCGCGCCCGAGGTTGGGAAGTGTCCCGGTCAGGACGAAAGTCTTGGAAGCCAGCGGCAACGGCGCAGCCCGTATGACGTCGGTTTCGGACCAGATCACCCCGACCTTTCGCATCTGGGCAATGACTTCGCGGTTGTGCGGCTCGCGAAAAAAATGGGCGATGCTCTGCGCAACGACCGGCCCGACGTCCGGCGCTTCCTGCAGTTGCTCTTCTCCGGCTTGCATCAGGGCATCGAGCCTGCCGAAATGCCGGGCCAGGTCCTTCGCGGTCGCCTCTCCCACATTGCGGATGCCAAGGGCGAAAATGAAACGGCCTAGCGTGGTCTTTTTGCTTTTTTCGATGCCCTCGAGCAGGTTCGCGGCCGATTTCTCCGCCATGCGTTCCAGGCTCGACAGTGTCGGCAGATCGAGACGAAAGATATCGGCGAGCGTCGTGACCAGGCCCTGCTCGACCAGCTGGTCCACCAGCTTCTCGCCCAGGCCTTCGATGTCCATCGCGCGCCGGCCGGCAAAGTGCAGCAAGGCCTGCTTGCGCTGCGCCGGACAAAAAAGCCCGGCCGTGCAACGGGTGACCGCTTCGCCTTCGAGCCGCTCGACCCGTGAACCGCAGACCGGACATTTGTCCGGCATGTGAAAGGCCTTGACGGTCTTTGGGCGGCGTTCCATGACCACGCTGACGACTTCCGGGATGACGTCGCCGGCCCGGCGCACCACCACGAAGTCGCCGACGTGCACATCCTTGCGCCTTACCTCGTCCTCGTTGTGCAGCGTCGCGTTGGTGACGGTCACACCGCCGACAAACACCGGCGCCAGCCGCGCAACGGGGGTCAGCGCCCCGGTTCGGCCGACCTGGATGCCGATATCCAGCACCTCGGTTATTTCTTCCTGGGCCGGATACTTATGCGCCACGGCGAAACGCGGCGCGCGAGAGACGAAACCGAGGCGTTCCTGCCTGGCGAGCTCATTGACCTTGTATACCACCCCGTCGATTTCGAACGGCAGCCGGGGACGCAGCTGGCCGATGCGGGCGTAATAGCCCAGCAATCCCTCCACCCCTTTCACGACATCGCGCTCGCCCGCCACGGGAAACCGCAGCGACGCCAGGAAGTCGAGTTGCGTGCTGTGGCGGTCGCGCGGCACGCCTGCGCCTTCGGCCGCGCCGATTCCATAGGCGAAGAAGGCCAGGCGGCGCTCCGCGGTGATGCGGGAATCGAGCTGGCGCAGCGCCCCTGCGGCCGCGTTGCGCGGATTGGCAAACTCCTTCTCGCCCCTGTCGCGCTGTCCTTTGTTGAGCGCCTCGAAATCGCGCTTCAACATCAAAACCTCGCCCCGCACTTCCAGGAACTTCGGCACATGCCTGCCTTCCAGACGCAGCGGAATGGCCCTTACCGTTCGCAGGTTCTGGCTGACGTCCTCTCCGGTGAATCCGTCGCCGCGGGTGGCGCCGACCGCAAAGCTGCCGTCCTTGTATGTCAGGGTGATGGCCAGGCCGTCGAATTTGGGCTCCACGGCATACTCCTGCGCCGACTCGGTTTCCAGTCCCTCGCGCACGCGCCTGTCGAAGGCCTCGATGTCGGCGGCCCCGAAGGCATTGTTGAGGGAAAGCATCGGCGTGACATGGGATACCGCGACGAATGCCGGCAACGGCGCCGTACCGACCCGCTGGGTCGGAGAATCCGGCGTGGCGAGGCCGGGATGCTTCTGTTCCAGTTCCTGGAGCTCGCGGAACATCCGGTCGTATTCCGCGTCCGGAATCGTCGGATTGTCCTTGGCGTAGTAGTTGTAGTTGGCGAGATCGATGTCACGCCGCAGCCGTTCGGCCCGGGCGGCGATCGCGGCAGGAACGGCCATCAGGAAAACAGTCGGAGCGCGAGCGGGCTGCCCGGTTGAATGCCGCGTTGTTCCATCGCGGCGTAGATCGCCCGCAGCTGGTTGCGGATCTTGTCAAGGCCGGTGTCGTTGAGCATCACGCGATTGTCGTCGGCGAGCATGCCGTCGAGGGAGTCCGCCATGTTGCGGCTGATCGCGACCATGCGGTCGAAGACCTTGAGGCCGTTGCCCACCCTTGGCACGTCCAGCAGGAAGGTAATGCCCGGTGTGCTCAGGTGGCGGATCTTGTCGATCAGGAAAGGATCGGATTCCTGGTTGTCCAGTGAAAACAGGCTGCCGCCCTGCTCATCGGCGACGTGGAACACCCCATCCGGGCGCAGGTGCAGGCCGGCAGCCTCGGCGAGCGCGCGGATCTTGGTCCCATGAAAATTCTGGCCGGTGCGGGCAATGACGTTGATGCCCACGACGACGTCCACGTCCGCGCAGAATTCATCCAGCAGCGCCGCCTGCTGCAATGCCGGCGCGAAATCGGGCAGCTCCGCTATCGCTGACATCTGGTGCGCGGTTTCGCGCATGGCCTCGCCGAACATCTGCAGTTGTTCCTGGGTCACGGGTCCGGACCGGTCCACCAGCTGGATCGCTGCCCTTACCGCCGTATAGCGCTCCGCGTCGAGCGTCAGCGGCCCCCAGGCCTTGGTCTGGTAGTCGAATCCGCTGAACACGATCCGCCTGCCGAGGCCGGCAAGCTGCTGCTGCAGCTTCACCAAATGCTCGACGATGACGAATTCACCGGCGCGCATTTCCACGATGTAGTCGACTTCGGGCTGCGGCAGCGTCGCGTCGAGAACGACGGGACGGGCGGACTGCGGTGCGGGCTCCGAGGGCGCCGTTGCGAGCTGCGGCTCCATGCGCGGCTCGATCCTTTGCTCGGGTTCATCGGCCTGCGCCTGTCGCGCCGGTGCCGGCGATGCCGCCGGCGCCGCGGGGGCATGCTGGTCGAGGAGGATGTCATCATGGCGGCTGACGAAGGAATCCTCGGCGCGGCGGCGGAACTGTCTTTCCTGCCACCAGTTGAACCCGAATACCGACGCCACGACCAGGACGCCGAGCATGCCCAGGCCGATCTGCAGGTCGCTCATCGGTGCGTGCCCTCGCGCAGACGGTCAGGCAGCGGCATCAGGCAGCCGCCTCCTCGCGCATGCGCAGTGCTTCCTCGACGTCTACGGCCACCACGCGCGACACCCCCTGCTCCTGCATGGTGACGCCGATCAGCTGACTGGCCATTTCCATCGTGATCTTGTTGTGGGTGATGAACATGAACTGGGTGTTGCCCGCCATTTTCCGGACGAGATTGCAAAAGCGCTCGGTATTGGTGTCGTCGAGCGGCGCATCGACTTCGTCCAGAAGGCAAAAAGGCGCCGGATTGAGCTGGAACATCGAGAATACCAGCGACAGGGCCGTCAGCGCCTTCTCGCCGCCGGACAGCAGATGGATCGACGAGTTGCGTTTTCCGGGCGGACGGGCGATCACCTGCACGCCGGCGTCCAGAATCTCCTCACCGGTCATCAGCAGCTTCGCCTCGCCGCCGCCGAACAGCGCCGGGAACATTTCCCCGAAATGCTTGTTCACCGTGTCGAACGTCTCCTGCAGGCGTTCCCGGGTCTCCCGGTCGATCTTGCGGATGGCCGTTTCCAGCGTCTCCACCGCCTCCATCAGGTCCTGGGACTGCGAATCCAGATATTGCTTGCGCTCGCGCGAGCTCCCCAATTCTTCCAGCGCCGCCAGGTTGACGGCCCCCAGGGCTGCGATATCTTCGTTGAGGCGGTTGATCTCGGCCTGCAGCTTGCTCGCCCTGACGCCTTCCTCGAGCAAGGGCATCAGGGCGGGCTCGTCGGCCCCCGCCTCGGTCAGCTGCAATGCATAGCTCTCCTCGGAGAGTCGCGCCTCCTGCTCTTTGAGCCGCAACTCGTTGATGCGTTCACGCATCGGCGCCAGCTTCTGCTCGGAAGCCAGGCGTTCCTGTTCTGTCGCGCGAAGATGGGCATCGGCGCCTTCCAGCTCGTTGCGGGCCTGCTTCAGCGCTTCCTCGCGATGGCCGCGGTTGTCGAGCTGGGCCTGGAGCTGTTCCTGAAAGGCCGATTCATCGGACCTGGCGATCTCAGACGCAAGCGTTTCGGCCTCGCTGCCGAGCCGTTGCAGAGTCTGATAAATAACTTCAAGTGAAGAATCTATATCTATAATTCTATTAGATATAGTTTTCACTTCAAATTGCGACTCTTGGTGCTGGCGCTCGAGTCCACGCACCGCTTCCCGGCCGTCCTGCAGGGCCGATTCCGCTTTCTCGAAGGCAAGCCGCGCCGCTTCCACGCCGCCATTCAGGTCGCGCATTCCGGTCGCCAGTGCCTCGATCTCCCGGTTGGCCTGGCCTTGCTGGGCCGCCTCCCTTTCGAGCTCGGCATCGATTTCGGCGAGTTCGGCGACGATCTGCTCGCCGCGGGCCTTGAGGCGTTCGGCAAGCTGGGACAACCGCACGTGGTCGATCTTCAGCTGGTGATGGTTTTCCTGCAGTGCGCCGACCGCCCGCCGCAGCCTTTCCGCCTCGGCGCGGCGATCGTCGAATTCGGACTTGCGGGATAGCGCCGCTTCCCGCTGCGTGCCGAGGCTGGCTTCCACCTCGTTGCGCTCGGCAAACAACTGCTCGATTTCGCGCTGGCGCGACAGGATGCCGTGTACCTCCGAATCGGCGGCATGAAAGCTCATGCTGCTGGAGGTGAACGTGTGTCCCTGGGAGGTCACCAGCAAAGTGCCCGGGGCAAGGCTGCGTGCGAGCGCCAGGCCCTGATGCGCGTCAGGCAGGACATAGACCCCGGCCAGCCAGTCCCCCAGGACCCCGGCGAGCCGGGCATCGGTGCAGGTGATGTAATCGGCCAGGCATTCCAGTCCCTGCGGAGCCGGCGCAGCCGCCGACGTCGCGGGGGCGAGCCGGTGGAAGGAGACCTTGCCGGGGGGCGCTTCCGACAGCCAGCTGTCGATCTGGGACAGGTCGTCCAGCCCGATGCTGTTGAGGCGCTCGCGCAGCACGGCTTCCAGTGCATCCTCCCAGCCTTCCCTGACGCGCAGGCCCTGCCACAGGTGCGGATTGCGGCGCAGCTCATGGCGGTCCAGCCAGGGTTCGAGGTCTCCGGCCCGGCTTACCTGATCCTGCAGGGACTGCAGGGCGGTCAGGCGGGCATCGAGCTGATGCAGGCGTTGCTGGGCCTGCTCGGTTTCCTGCTCGGCACCCCGCAAGGCTTCTTCGAGCCCCGGCAGGTCCGCTTCGCAGTTTTCGAGCGCTTCGCGCTGCTCGCTGAGCTGATAGGCCAGCTCACCGATTTCCTTTTCCATGCGCACCAGCTCGCTGAGATTCGGCACTTCCAGGCCGTCGCGTTCTTCTTCCAGGCGGGCGCGGCGGACCGTGAACTGCTGGAGCAGTTTTTCCGTATGTCCTTTGCGCGCCGCTTCGAGCTGAAGCTGCTGTTCGGCCCGGCTCAGGGTCTGGCGCGCCTGCGCAAGCCGGTCTTGCGTCGCCCGGTGCGCCTCTTCCGCCGCCGGCAGCGCATCCCTGGCCGCCTTCAATTCCTCTTCCAGGGCCGCCAGCCGCTCCTGCGCGAGTTCCAGCGAGCGTTCGTTCTCGCTGCGCGCGCCCTGCTGCGACTGGCTGCGCTGGCGTTGCTCCTCTTCCTGGGCACGGACAGAAGCCAGCTGGTTCTCGGCGCGATTGCGGCTGTCGCGCAGGTGCTGGATCTGCTGTTCGACGCGGGCGATCTCGGCATTGACCTCGTAGAGCAGGCCTTGCGCCGCGTGCACCGCATCCGAGGCGCTGAAATGCCCGCTGCGCAATTCCTCGACGCGCTTTTCCGCGTCCCGCAGGCGGGCAGTCTCGGCTTCCAGCTCGATCCCCGTCGCCTCGATGTCGCGGGCCAGTTTCGCGTGCTGGATGCCCGCGTCGCGCTTGCGCAGCAGCCAGAGAAGCTGCTGCGTGCGCTTGAGCCCGGCCTCGAACTCGCGGTAGCGGCCGGCCTTCTCCGCCTGCGATTCCAGGTGCTCCAGTTGTTTTCCGAGTTCCTGGCGGATGTCCTCGACCCGCAGCAGGTTCTCGCGGGTGTCTTCCAAGCGCAGCTCGGTTTCCCGGCGGCGTTCCCGGTATTTCGAAACACCCGCCGCCTCCTCCAGGAAATTTCTCAGGTCTTCGGGCCGCGCCTCGATGATGCGCGAGATCATGCCCTGCTCGATGATGGCGTAACCGCGCCCGCCCAGCCCGGTGCCGAGGAAAATGTCGGCCACGTCCCGCCGCCGCACATGCATGTTGTTCAGGAAGTAGGAAGATTCCCCGTCGCGCTCGAGCACGCGCTTGACCGACACTTCGGCGTACTGCGCCCACGGCCCGGTTAACTTGCCGAGGCTGTTGTCGAAGATCAGCTCGACGCTGGCGCGGCCGACCGGCTTGCGTTCGCCGGAGCCATTGAAAATCACGTCCTGCATGTTCTCGCCGCGCAACTGCTTCGCGGACGATTCGCCCAGCACCCAGCGGACGGCGTCGATTACATTGGATTTGCCGCAGCCGTTCGGGCCCACGACCCCGACCAGCTGGCCGGGCACGGGAATGTGTGTTGGGTCAACGAAGGACTTGAAACCGGCGAGCTTGATGTGGGTGAGGCGCACTATTCGCGACTTTATAAAGGCTTATAATTTCAACGGATATCCATAAAACAAGCGCCTGGGGTCCTACTTCGAGGACCAGGCGCGCGTTTTTTCCCTGCGTATTTTAACAACGTAATCGTCCCCCGAGAATGCCGAGCAAGCCCGCAACGAAGCTGGAAACCTTCGCCAATCCAAATTCTTCCCGGGATTACCTGATTCATATGGAGATTCCGGAGTTCACCTGCCTTTGCCCGAAAACCGGACAGCCGGATTTCGCGACTTTGCTGCTCGACTACATTCCGGACGGCAAATGCGTTGAATTGAAGAGCCTCAAGCTCTATATCTGGTCCTTCCGCAACCAGGGCGCCTTCCACGAAGCGGTGACCAACAGGATTCTGGACGACCTGGCCGGCGCCACGCGGCCGCGATTCATGCGCCTGACGGCGCGCTTCTTCGTTCGCGGCGGCATCTTCACCACAGTCGTCGGCGAGCATCGCAAGAAAGGTTGGAAACCGGCGCCGCGGGTCGACCTCGCTGCGTTCGAACCGGCTGCTTTCGCGCCCGCTGCGAGTGTGCGCTGAAACGCCCGAGGATGCATGATCAACCGCGGACTTGCCGCTGGCATTTTGTTCGCGGACGGCGACCGTCCCCCTATATAATTCCTGCGGTCCTGGCCCGCCCGCACCTGACCGGCTGACGCCGCAGATCCGAATGAATCCGAACCTGGAAAAGCTGCAACCTTATCCGTTCCAGAAGCTGGCGACACTGCTGGCCGGCGCAAAGGCGAACGGCGCGCTGCGCCCGATCAGCCTGTCCATCGGCGAACCCAAGCATCCAACCCCGCAGTTTATCCTCGACGCCCTGAGCGAAAACCTGGGCGGATTGGCCAGCTATCCGGCGACGCTCGGCAGTGAAGCGCTGCGAACCGCGATCGCCGGGTGGCTCGAGCGCCGCCACGGGCTGCCGCCGCTTGATCCCGCCAGACAGGTCCTGCCGGTGCTGGGCAGCCGCGAGGCGCTGTTCGCCTTCGCGCAAACCGTGGTGGATGCGTCTGCGGGCAAACCGGTGGTGGTCGCGCCGAATCCGTTCTATCAGATCTACGAGGGAGCGGCCCTGCTCGCGGGCGCCGAGCCGCAGTTCCTGAACACTCTTGCGGACAATGATTTCGCCATGGATTTCCGGCAACTGCCGGAATCGGTCTGGCAGCGCACCCAGCTTGCATTCGTCTGCTCGCCGGCAAATCCCACCGGCGCGGTCATGTCCATGGCGGAATGGGAGCAGCTGTTTGCGCTTTCCGACCGCCACAATTTCATCATTGCTGCCGATGAGTGCTATTCGGAGATCTATTTCGACGAAAAACATCCGCCGCTGGGCGGGCTGCAGGCCGCGCAC
>DASVNF010000093.1:0-2761 GCA_036384015.1 Burkholderiales bacterium | reverse complement strand
GATGATGTTGGCGACGTCCTGCGAGCGGTCCGTGACCTCCTCCAGCAGTTCGTAGATGGATCTCATCTTGATGACCTGGCGGACGTCGGGCTCGTCGCGGAACAGCTTCGCCATCGCCGAGCGCATGACATGGTCGGCTTCCGATTCGAGCTTGTTGATCTCGCCGCACACCGTGATGATCTTGCGCGCGTTCTCCATGTTCGAGAGCAGCTGCACCGCCTCCTTCACCTTGTCGGCGCAGCCGGCGCAGATGTCGGCCAGGCGCCTGGCCTCCGGGGTGATGGTGCGCACGTCGTAGAGGAACACCGAATGCGCCGCGTCCTCCATGAGATCGATGATGTCGTCCATCTTCGTGACCAACTGGTGGATGTCGTCGCGATCGATGGGCGTGATGAAGGTCTTATGCAACAGATCGATCGCCGTGTGGGCAATCCGGTCGGCGCGTTTCTCGATGCTCTCGATGACATAGGAGCGGCGCTCAAAATCGTTGAACTCGGCCATCAGGCTGGCCAGTTCGCGGCTTGCCTGGACGATTTCGTCGGCATGCTCGACGAATAATTCGAAAAACCGGCCCTCGGTGGGCATCAGGCGGGCAAACATGGCGGCTCCCGGATCGGCATGAGTGAGGGTACGGCGCCGCGTAGTCTTGCATTGGCGGCGCCATCTGGCAGTGGCACCAAATTGTAATGCCCTTGCGGGCCGACGTCATAAAACTGTCATAATCAACCGCAGGAACGGGAAAGCAGATGATCGGCCTATTGCAGCGGGTAACCCAGGCGCAGGTGGTGGTCGGGGATCGGACGGTTGGCAGCATCGGCAGCGGACTCCTGGTCCTGGTCTGCGCGGAACGCGGCGATACCGAAGCGGAGGCCGACCGGTTGCTGGAGCGGCTGCTCGGTTACCGCGTGTTTTCCGACGCGGAAGGCCGCATGAATCGCAGTCTGCGCGACGTGCGCGGCGCCGTGTTGCTGGTGCCGCAGTTCACGCTGGCGGCCGACACCCGCAAGGGCAACCGTCCCAGTTTCACCCCGGCCGCGCCGCCGGAAGAAGGCCGCCGGCTGTTCGATCACTTGCTGGCGCGCGCCCGGCAGATCCATGCGCCCGTCCAATCGGGTGAGTTCGGCGCCGACATGAAGGTGTCGCTCACCAACGATGGTCCGGTGACGATCTGGCTGCAGGTCGCTCCTCCAGGGCCCGGATCCTGAACACCCGGCACACGGGGTCGCGGCTCCGGCTTTGGGAGCATGAGACAATTGCGCGTTTTTGATCCGCTCCCCGAAAGCGCCAGGAAAAATGTCAATGCACTCCAATTCCGACGGGCCGGCGCCGCGCGTGCTGCTGGTGGACGACGCCCCGGAGAACCGGCTGATGATGTCGCTTTTCCTGCGACGCTCCGGCGTGGAGATCCTGACCGCGCGCAACGGCGAAGAGGCCTTGCAGGTCACGGCGTCGATGGGCCCTGACCTGGTGATTCTCGACTTCCACATCGCCGGCATGTCCGGCTTCGAAGTCTGCAAGCGCATCAAGACCAATCCGGCGACCGCGCATACGCCGGTCGTGTTCCTGGCTGCCGACGAAGATCGCGACGAGCGCATCAAGGGACTGCAGGTCGGCGCCGATGATTTTTTCAGCAAGCCGGTGCGCCGCGACGAGTTCCTGGTGCGAGTGAAGTCACTGGTCAGTGCGCACAGGGCGCGGCGGAACGGCATTCCGCAAATGGCGGCGGAGCCGGCGGCCGGCGGGGAAACCGACGCGCCCGCCGCCGCTTCCCGCAATCTCATGGACAAGATCCTCACCACGTCGGGCATACCCGGCAATCCGCTGGTGGGTTTCCAGTCGCGCTTCGACGCGGTCATCCTGTTCGCCGACCTGCGGGGATTCACCCGCATGGCGGAGCAACTCTCCCCCGCCCAGGTCGTTCAGCTTCTGAACCAGTACTTTTCGCTGTTGACCAACGTTACCTACCGCTACAACGGCGTGATATTCAACATGGCCGGCGACAGCCTGCTCGTCGGCTTCGGCGTGCCGTTCGAGCAGCCGGACGCGGCCGAACGCGCCATCCGATGCGGGCACGACATGCTGGCCGAGTTCGAATCCCTGTCCGCAGGCTGGAAGGAAAGCCACGGCCTCGAAACCGGCCTCGGCATCGGCGTGAACAAGGGCGAGGTCGTGGCGGGCAACGTCGGATCGCCCGCCTACATGAGTTTCACGATCATCGGCGACGCCGTGAATATCGCCTCCCGGCTGATGCAACGCGCCCGAGCCGGTGAACTGCTGCTCTCCGAGCGGGTGATGGAAGCATTGAAGGCCGCGGAAGTGGACGTGGATGCCATTACCCTGCCCCCGCTTACCCTGCGCGGCCGCACCGAGCCGATCGGGCTTTACTGCATTCCCTTCAGGGGTCGCATCGATACCCGTCTCTGACGCAGCCGGCCTGCGCCGACCGGCGAAAAGGCACGGAAATACCTTTCCCCGCACCCAGGTGCAATCCGGCACGATCCCTGCGGCATAGGCTCCCGGCGATCGCAAATCCGGGAGGGCGATAGAAATTTCCTATCGCCAGGTTCAAAACAATCCATTGGTCCGATCGAGGCGCCGCGCCTAGTATCGCCTCGTGACATCCAGAACGATGCAGGAGCGGATTGAAAGGAGGCAGGCATGCGCTCGCGGATTTCGGAGTTTCTATGGAGAGTCGGCCGCCGCTGCGCCGTGCTGCCGCTGATCTGGTAACGAATTTCATCTTTCTTTCAAACAACACAAA
>DASVNF010000092.1:0-44956 GCA_036384015.1 Burkholderiales bacterium | reverse complement strand
AAGCAGGTCCTCTGCATCGACGCCGGCCTCCTTGAGCTTGCGCAGCGCCCCCTGCTCGTCTTCGGCATCGATCGCCGACACTTTCTCTCCCCGCTCCCTGCGATCACGCACTGCGGCGATGTCGTGCAACTGCAGCGCCTGCTGCTTGGTCAGTTTGGAAAAAACACTGTCGGAAGCCAGCGGCGGCACGAGGTCCTTCCACATGATCAGCCGCGGGGCGTCCGCTGCATGGGTAGCGGCAACTGCAAGCATCGCGAAAAGCGCGGGGAGAAGCCGGCGCCTGTAGTGGGTCATCATTTCAACATCCCCTGATTCAGATCCGGATACTCATCCCGTCGGCCAATGAATAGCGGTAGATGCGCCAGGCCGGGACCAGGCCAATGAGAATTCCGGCCAGCGCCACCAGTGCCATCAATACCGCCTCGTATGCGGAGGGCCAGCCTACCACGATGAACAGACCCAGGCGGGATTCCAGCCATGTTTGACCCGCGAACAATCCGGCATAGAGCCCAACCACTCCGAGAGCGATGCCCATGAGGGTGAGGAATGCCGCTTCCCCCAGAATCAGTCCGAATATCTGCGACGGGCGCGCACCGACGGAACGCAGCACCGCCATCTCGCGGCGGCGCTCACCGAGGCTGGTCAGCAAGGCGACCAGCATTCCCGCCAGTCCGACCACCACGACCAGCGCGGACACGGCGAACAGCGTTCTTTCCGCCGCACCGGTGATCTCCCATACCTCCTGGAGCGCAACGCCCGGCATGACCGCGGTCAGCGGCTCGCGGTCATATTCGTTGATCGCGCGCTGCACGCCGAGGGCGGCGCTGCGCGACTTCAGCCCCACCAGGAATGCCGTAATCGCCCGGGGTTCGTGTCCGGGATCGGCATGCCCTTCCTGAAGCGCGGCAAAGAGCGGGTCGCCTGCGGAGCCGGCATCTGCGTCCTCGTGCATGACATCGAGGCCCTGCAGCGAGACATGCACGGTACGGTCCACCGGCGTCCCGGTCCTGGCCAGGACCCCGGACACCGTGAACGGATGCTGCTCGTGCAATGAGAAGCTGACATCCCCCGCACCGTGGGCGACGACGATCGAATCCCCGGTCCGGTACCGCAGCGTCTCCGCAACATCGGCGCCGACGACCGCGTCGCGTTCACCTTCGGGCGCGTGTCCCTGCGCCATCTGCAGCCGCCGCCCGCGGCCGTAGCGCAAATGCTCGAAATAGTCCGGCGTGGTGCCAAGCACGCGATAACCCTTGTGGGAATCGCCTAGCGACAGCGGTATGGTCCAGGCGATTTCCGGCCGCGCGGCGATCGCCTTGTAGGTTTCCCAGCGCAGGTTGTTGGTGGGATTGCCGATGTGGAAGACCGCGGAAAGCAGCAGATGCACGGGACTGCTGCGCGCGCCCACGAGCAAATCGGTGCCCGAAACCGTCGCTGCGAAACTTTCGCGCGACTCGTGGCGGATGCGCTCCACGCCCAGCAGCAACAGCACCGCCAGGGCAACGGAAAGGACTGTCAGTCCCGCGGTGAATCCGCGATTGCGCAGGCTCTTGACGGCCAGCCCTGCAATCATGCGGCCGCCCCCTGCATGGCTTCCCGGGAAGGCCGGTTCATGCCGGCCAGGGAGATCGCCCGGTCAAACAAGGGTTCCAGCGAAGCATCGTGGCTGACGAAAATCAGCGTTGCCTGCGCGCTCGCGCATTCGCGAAACAGGAGTTCGAGGAAAGCAGCGCGGCGATCGGCATCCAGGGATGACGTCGGTTCATCCGCGATCACCAGTTCCGGCGTGCCGATGAGCGCCCGTGCCGCCGCCACGCGCTGCTGCTGTCCGACGCTAAGGTCGGTCACACGGCGGCGCAGGATGGTCTCCTCCGCCATATCCAGTTGCGCAAGCAGGCGCACCGCCTCCTGACCGACGCTGCCGCCGGCAAGCACCGCGCGGGCCCTGCGGCTCGCGGAGAACCCACAGGGCAGGCAGACGTTATCCACCACCGAGAGATAGGGAATCAGGTTGAACATCTGGAAGATGAAGCCGATGTGATCGGCACGAAACCGGTCGCGGGCCGCGCCGCCCAGCGCGCCGATATTCCTCCCCAGAACCTTCACCGCTCCCGACTGCGGGGTCAGCACACCGGCCAGCAGGCTCAGCAGCGTGGACTTGCCGCTGCCGCTCGGGCCGCGCAGGAAAACCCGTTCGCCGGACTGGACGGCCAGCGATTCGATATCGATGGTGGGCGCGCTTGCGCCAGACCAGGTGAAACGCACGTTGGAGAGGTTGACGACAGGGGGGGACATAAATTCAGTACTGTGTGCTGAGTGCTGAGTGCTGGGAAAAAACCATTGTCCGCGTTGCCATGATTATCAGATCGCGGTCGAAAACATCCGCATTTCCCTTGAAGATACCCGGTGACAGCGCCCTTCTCTCGGCACTCAGTACGCAGCACCCGGCACGTTTTTACTTGTCCACGCCCAGCGACAACGTCCCCAGTTCCTCGATCTCTATCCTTACTTCGTCGCCGGCCTTGAGCCATTTCGTCTCGACGACACTGCCGAGCAGAACGAACTCGCCGGCCTTGAGCGGGCCGAGGTGATATTTCGCGCGCAGGTTCGCCAGCCATGCCAGCGCTTCGAGCGGATGTCCCATGACGAGCGCGCCGGTTCCGCGGCCCGCTTCGACGCCGTTGATGATGGTCCTGCCGCCCAGGTTCGGCAGATCCAGCCCCTGCCAGTCGCGCACCGGTTTGCCCAGCACGCAACCGGAGTCGAAAAAATCGTCCGCGATAAGCGTCGGCACGCCCAGGGTGCGGTAGTCCTGGTAGCGGTCGTCGACGATCTCGATCGCCGCCATCACGCCGCCGACGGCGGCGGCCGCGCTTTCGCGCGTGGCGGGCGCGCCGGCAGCATCGAGGTCGCGGCCGAGCTCGACCGCGATCTCGCATTCCACGCCCGGCTTGACGAAGCCCGAATGCGGTATGCGGCCGCTGCGATGGATCACGGTCTGGCCGAAAATGCGCCCCGCGCAGGGGTTGGGGATGTTCAGGAACGCCTGCATGACGGGAGTGGTGCAACCGATCTTGTGGCCCACCAGGCCTCCCATCCCGGCCTCCACAAGCAGGTGGTTGAGCGTGGACTGCAGGGCATAGCCCTGGGCCTCATCGCGCGGCCGCAGGGATTCGGGGAGGTCGGTTATCGGGGTCAGGAACAGGCGCTGGTCGCGCAGACGGGCGGCCGCCTGCAGTAACAAATTACTCAATGAAAGCTCCGCGAATGTGGAAAGGACCGGAAGGACCTCAATTGCACCACAAATCCGCAGGCGGCGCGTGACTCGAAAATCACGGCGCAATGCAGCAGGACCCTTGCTTGACACCCGAGGGCACGCTTCAACATAATCGGGTCGCCATACCGTATCGCTCGCCATAAAGGGCGAACAATCAAAAACATATAATTCCTATAAATCCAAGGAGGAGGCATCCATGAAGGACCATTTCGTCGTCCTTCGCCGGCCGGGTCTGCGCAAGGGACTGGTTCTGTCCATCGTCACCGCTTCGACACTCGCCTTGAGCGGTGCAGCGTTGGCCCAAAGCGCAGCGAAAACCGCCGTCGAAGCCGCCAAGAAGATCTGCGCGGGCAAGACCATCACCATCGTCTGGGAGGCAGGCCTCCAGTCCCTCGATCCGACGCAGTTCTCCGGACCGCTGTGGGAAAAGGAAACCGGCTGCAAGATCAAGGTCGTCGAAGCCCCCACGGCGGAAATGTTCACCAAGATCATGCAGGAGTTCCGCGCGGGCACCGGCGCTTATGACGCGCTCAACGTGATCCCGGCGTGGATGCCCGACCTGGTGCAGGCCGGCGCGCTGGAACCGCTGGATTCCTACGTCGACAAGTACAAGTACCGCGACGAGCTGAAGAAGATCGCGCCGACGTATCGCGACAACCAGATGATGGTCAACGGCAAGATCTACGGGTTCCCCGATGACGGCGACCTGTTCATCTTCTATTACCGCAAGGACCTCTTCGCCCGCGCGGACCTGAAGAAGGCGTTCAAGGAGAAGTACAAGTACGACCTCGCGCCGCCTAAGACCTGGAAGCAGTTCGACGAAATCGGCTCCTTCCTGACCGAAGCGCTGAAGAAGGAAGGCATCTACGGCGCCTCGATGTTCCGCGAAGCCGGCTACGGCAACTTCATGTTCCAGGAGCGCTTCCGCGTCGAAGGCGGCAAGTTCTTCGACGACAACATGAAGGCGACCATCAACAGCCCGATCGGCGTCAAGGTGTTCACGGAATGGCGCAACGAGAACCGCTTCATGCCGCCGGGCGTGGAAAAGTTCGGCTTCGTCGAAAACCTGGCCACGTTCCTGAAGGGCCAAAGCGCGATGACCATCTCGTGGCCGCCTTACGGCCGTTTCGCCGCGGGCTACCTCGCGAACGAAAAGGCGCTCGACTGGGTGCCGAAGTCCACGATCGCCGGCAAGGTCGGTTACACGCTGCCGCCCGGCGGACATCCGGAACTCGCGGCGGGCTTTGCGCTGTCGGTCGCGTCCACCAGCAAGAACAAGGAAGCCGCCTACCTGTTCATCCAGTGGCTG
Source organism: Burkholderiales bacterium (assembly GCA_036384015.1). Lineage (GTDB taxonomy): Bacteria > Pseudomonadota > Gammaproteobacteria > Burkholderiales > JACQAP01 > JACQAP01. The sequence continues at coordinate 40,370 of DASVNF010000092.1, read as the reverse complement.
AACAGCGAGGAAATCAGCGGCAAGCGCGTCAAGCTGCCGTATGCGCTGCGCGATCCGTTCCGCGATTCGCATTTCAAGGATCCGGAGTACGCCAAGCTGTGGCCGGACGCGAAGGAGTACCTCGCTGCGTTGCAGGCCGGCGCCAACACCGGCCTGCTCGACCTGTCGCTGATCCAGACCGACAAGTACGAGGAAGCCATCCGCCAGGGCGTCAGCCGCCTGTGGGCGGGCGAGGACCCGAAGAAAATCCTCGACGACATGGCCAAGCAGTGGGACGACGTCACCAAGAAGGTCGGCGTCGAGAAGCAGAAGGCCGTGTACAAGGCCTGGGCCGCGAAATCCGGCGCTTACCCGAAGTAGGGTCGGAGCAATCCGGGCCGGCGCGCACGCGCGCGCCGGCTGCAGAAACCACGGGAGCGCCTGAACGCGGCGCTCCCGTTTTTGTCACCACGGCCCCAATGTGAACGCAATGCAGCCCACAACGCGCGCGGACTTCTCCGAGCGCAACTTCAAGTACCTGCTGGTCACGCCGGCGATCTTCGTCATGCTCCTGGTTGGCGTGTTTCCGCTCATCTACCTGCTGCTGGTGAGCTTCCAGGGGATCACCATGACGGAGACCAGCAACGAATTCATCGGCGGCGCCAACTATGCGGCGCTGCTCGACGACACGCGCCTCTGGGAAGCCCTGCTCCATACGGTGATATTCACGGCGATCGCCCTGCCCATCGAGCTGGTGCTGGGATTGGCCATGGCCCAGCTGTTCCTGGAGCGCCTGCCCGGCCGCCAGGTATTCATCGCCCTGCTGGTGCTGCCCGTCGTCGTCTCTCCCATCGTTTCGGGCGCCACCTGGTCGCTGATGTTCAACCACCGCTTCGGTCCCATCAACCAGGTCATCGGCTGGTTCACCGGCAGCGAGCAGGCGATCCTGTGGAGCATCAATCCGTCGCTGGTGTATCCGGCGATCCTGGCGGCCGAGGTCTGGCAATGGACCCCGTTCATGTTCCTGTTGCTGCTTGCCGCGCTCGCGAACGTCGACAAGTCGCAGCTCGAGGCCGCCTCCATCGACGGCGCCGGCTGGTGGCGGACGTTCTTCCGCATCGTCCTGCCGGCGATCTGGCCGGTGATGGCCATTGCCATCCTGATCCGCGGCCTGGACCTGTTCCGGCTGTTCGACATCGTCTGGGCGCTGACCAAGGGCGGGCCCGGCACCATGACCGAGACGATTTCGATCTTCACCTACGTCAAGGGCTTCCAGCAGTTCGAAACCAGCTACACGGCGGCCGTCGCGCTGCTGGTCGTGGTGCTTCTTTCGGTAATCGTGATGCTGGCCCTCAAGCGCATCAATTTGTCGCGATGACTACCGGCCAGCGACAGAAGCTGCACACCGGCCTGCGGCTCGCAGCGGCGGTGGTCATCACGTTCCTGTTCCTGTTTCCGATCTACTGGCTGTTCATGATTTCGTTCAAGACCGCGGACGAGATCTTCTCCTACCCGCCCGCCTGGTACCCGGCCACCCCGAACCTCGAAAGCTACTACGTCCTGTTCCGGGACGGCGATGCCGTGACGGTCTGGAACAGCTTCGTCGTGGCCGGCGTCAGCACCGTGCTGGCGATGTTCATCGGCACGATCTGCGCCTATTCGCTGGCGCGCTATCGCACCGGGGGCGAGCACCTGGCCAACTGGATAATCTCCCAGCGCATGATTCCGCCGATCGCCATCGTGTTCCCGGTCTTCCTGCTGTTCGTCTGGCTCAAGCTGGTCGATACTTTCACCGGCGTCATCCTCCTGTACACCGCGTTCAACCTGCCCTACGTGATCTGGATGATGCGCGGTTACATCCTCGACATCCCGAAGGCGCTGGAGGAATCGGCGCTGGTCGACGGCTGCACGCGCTGGCAGGTGATCTGGAAGGTGGTGTTCCCCATGTCGCGGGCCGGCTTGTTCGCCACGGCCATCTTCACTTTCGTGTTCGCCTGGAACGAATTCCTGTTCGCCCTGGTGCTGACCCGCACCGAGGTGGCAACGTACACGGTGCAGGTCACCCACTATTTCGGCGGCCAATCCAACTTCTGGGGCAAGATCTCCGCGATGTCGGTGCTCGGCACCGTGCCGATCTTCATCGCGGTAGCGTTCATGCAGCGGTACCTGGTGCGCGGCATCTCGCTCGGAGCGGTCAAGGGATGAGGGCGTGAAGGGGGAAGGTGTGAATGCGTGAAGGGGAAAGGCACCGGAAGGCCTGGGCGGGGATTGCGCCCTTCGCGCCTTCACTCATTCACGCATTCACCTATATTGGATGACTACGTATGGCTGATCTGAAGATCACGGCACTCAACAAATACTACGGCCAGGTGCACGCTGTACGCGGCATCGACCTGGAGATTCCGGCGGGGGAGTTCACCGTCCTGGTCGGGCAGTCCGGCTGCGGCAAGAGCACGCTGCTCAGGACGATTGCGGGACTTGAGGATGCCGACAGCGGCCGCATCGAGATCGCCGGCCAGATGGTGAACCATCTGCCGCCCCGGGACCGCGACATTGCGATGGTGTTCCAGAATTACGCGCTCTACCCCTACATGCGGGTGTTCGACAACATCGCCTTCGGCCTGCGTTCGCGCAACACGCCGAAGCCGGAGATCGGGCCGAAGGTCATGCGCGCGGCGCAGATGCTCGGCATCGACCACCTGCTTGATCGCTATCCGCGCCAGCTTTCCGGAGGCCAGTTGCAGCGGGTCGCGATCGGGCGCGCGATCGTCCGCAACGCCCGGCTCTACCTCTTCGATGAACCGCTGTCCAACCTCGATGCCCAGTTGCGCGACGAAATGCGCGGCGAGATCAAGCGCCTGCACCAGGAGCTCGGCAAGACCATGATCTACGTGACGCACGACCAGATCGAGGCGATGACAATGGCAGACCGCATCGTGCTGCTGCGCGACGGGCGCATCGAGCAGGCCGGTGCGCCGCTCGACCTGTTCGAACGGCCCGCAACGCGGTATGTCGCCGGCTTTCTCGGTTCGCCCTCCATGAATTTCATCGAGGCTCGCCTGGTGGCGGATAGCGGCGGACTCGCCGTCAGGCTCAGCGACGGGACCGCACTGCCGCTACCCGCGAGCCGCCTTGCAAGACTTGGCGAGCACCGCGATCAGCCCGTCACGCTCGGCGTACGGCCCGAACACATGAGCCGCGCCGCCGATGGCAGGCCCGGCCTGGCCCGCTTCACCGCGGGCATTGAACTGCTGCAGCCGACCGGCTCGCGCACCTATGCGACTTTCAGCCTGGGCGGCGTCGACGTCGTCGCCGAACTGCAGGCGCACGACGTCACCGAGATCAACCAGAAGATCGATCTGTCCGTCGACATGAACCGGGCGATCCTGATCGACCCGGCTACTGAAAAAGTCATTTAGATCCTGAACCACAGAGGACACAGAGAGCACAGAGGAAAACACGGTCGACATGCATGAACGATTGCGTCATGCTGAAATGAGCCGGCCAAATGGCTGCCAGTTCGACTGGCTCGCATAAGACCAGCCTGCCGTTTTTTTCCGTGCCCTCTGCGTCCTCTGTGGTTCAGCATCAACAATGAATGTGAGGAGAAGAGCATGGCGATCACCAAACCTTCGCGCTCGATCGCGCTGACGGGAACGGAGCAACCCGACGTCGTCGGCAGGATCCTGAACGCCGGCCCCATGACCGTCGAATTCGACAATGGACAGCTGCGCTATCTGAAGGTCGACGGGATCGAGGTGCTGCGCGCCGTCGGCTTCCTGATCCGCGACAGAAACTGGGGCACCGCCACCCCTGAGATCAGCAATCTCAAGATCGACCAGCGCGCCGACGGCTTCACCGTGTCCTTCCACGCCGTCTGCCGGATCGAAAGCCAGGAGCTTTCCTACGACGCGAAAATCGACGGCAGCAAGGACGGCAACCTGGTGTTCACGGGCACGGCCGTGCCGAAAACCGACTTCCTGACCGCCCGTACCGGCTTCGTGGTATTGCATCCGCTCAAGGGCGTGGCCGGTTTTCCGCTGGAGATCGAACATGTGGACGGCAAGGTGGAGAAGGGCAAGTTCCCCGAACTGGTCAATCCGATCCAGCCGGTGCTGAACATCCGCGCGCTGACTCACGAGGTGGCGCCGGGCCTGAAGGCCACCGTGCGCATGGAGGGCGATACATTCGAGATGGAAGACCACCGCAACTGGACGGATGCATCGTTCAAGACCTACGTCCGGCCGCTGGTCCTGCCCTGGCCGTACACGCTGAAAGCGGGCGAACCCGTGAGCCAGGCGATCAAGGTCACCCTGAGCGGTGCCGCCAGGGGCGGAAAAGCCCCCGCCGGCAAGACCGTCGAGGTCAAGCTCGGCGCGGTCTCGCGCGACACCCTGCAACCGGTCGGCCTCGGCGTGCCGGCGGAAGAGATCGAACACGCCGTCAGGCAACTCGATCTGCTGAAGCTGGCCGCGCCGCGATTCCTGGTGTGCCCCATCGATCCGCGGCAGGAGCACGGGCTGAAGGAATTGTATGGCTACCGCGTGCTTAGCGAGCAGACCGGGGCCGAGGCCGTGCTCGAGGTCATCGTCGAAAGTGCCGACCAGTTCCGCCAGGAATTGCAAGAGCTGGCGGACATGGTGAAGCGCTCCGGCATCAGGCTGTCCGCGCTTGCCGTGGTCCCGGCTGGCGACCTCAAGTCGGTGCTGCCCGGCGGGCCGCGACCGCCGGCTCCCGCGCTGAAGGATTTGTACGCTGCGGCACGCGCGGCGTTTCCCGGCGTCCGGCTCGGCGGCGGCATGTTCTCGTTCTTTACCGAACTCAACCGCAAGCGCCCTCCGGCGGAGTCGCTGGATTTCGTCGTCAATTCCACCTGTCCCATCGTGCATGCCGCCGACGACAGGTCGGTCATGGAAACGCTGGAAGCCCTGCCCTATCAGATCACCACCGCGCGCTCCTTTATCGGCAAGACCGCTTACCGCATCGGCCCGAGCGGCATCGGCTGCCGCGACAATCCGCATGGGGCGACATGGACCCCCAATCCGGACAACGCGCGTGTCTGCCTGACAAAGCTGGAGCCGCGCCAGCGCGGCCTGTTTGCCGCGGCATGGACGTTGGGCTACATCGCCACCTTCGCGCCCACCGGCGTCGAAGCCCTGTCGCTCGGCGCCCCGACCGGCCCCCTGGGAATCATCTATCGCAAAGCCCAGCACAGGCAGCCGTGGTTCGACGGGCTCCCCGGTCCTGCCGTGTTTCCGGCATTCCACGTGGTGGCGGGCCTGGCGCGCGGCGCCGGACAAAGGCGGGTCAACGCGGAATCGTCGGATTCCGCGAAAGTCCAGTGCCTCGCCTACAGGAACAGGAAAGGCACGACCTTGTGGCTCGCCAACATGACCGCGGAAAAACAGACCGTGAATCTCAGCGGCGCCAGGGGAGCGGCATTCGTGGGCGTCCTGGACGAGGGCAGTTTTGTGAAAGCCACCACCGATCCGGAAGCCTTCCAGGAATCGTGGAAGCCGTTGAAGGGAAATTCGCTGGAACTGGGATCCTATGCTGTCGCGTTTCTGTCGATCAATGACTAGGCGCAAGAATCGCGCGGTTTCCGCCGCGCAATAACAAACTGGCGCCTCGCGCAAGCGAAAGGCGCCGCGACCAGGGGGAGACATGGACGCATCGCATCGCAGGGTCATGATGGCATCGGCCGTCGGTTCGGCGCTGGAGTGGTACGACTTTTTCATCTACGGCACGGCGGCGGCCCTGGTGTTCAGCGACCTGTTCTTTCCGAAAGTCGATCCCACCACGGGGCTGCTGCTGTCGTTCGCCACGTTCGGCGTCGGCTTCTTCGCGCGCCCGTTCGGCGGGATGGTGTTCGGCCACCTGGGCGACCGCATCGGGCGCAAGCCGGTGCTGGTCATCACGCTCATGCTGGTCGGCGTCGGCACTTTCCTGATCGGGCTGCTGCCGACTTACGAATCCGTGGGAATCTGGGCGCCGATCATGCTGGTGTTCTTGCGCCTGGTGCAGGGGTTTGGCGCGGGCGCGGAATACGGCGGCGCGGTCATCCTGGCGGTGGAACATGCCCCGCCGGGCAGGCGCGGCCTGTTCGGCAGTTTCGCCGCAATAGGCGTGAACATCGGCCTGCTGCTCGCGACAGGCGTATTCGCGCTGGTGACGCAACTGCCGCAGGAAGACTTTCTGGCCTGGGGCTGGCGCATCCCCTTCCTGCTTTCCGTCATCCTCATCGTGGTCGGCTTCTATATCCGCGCCAGGGTTTCGGAAACGCCGGTGTTCAGCCAGATTGCGGCAAAGAGCAAGGCCGCGCGCTCGCCGGTGAAGGAGGCCTTCGCCAGGCATCCGCGCGAGTTCCTGGTGGTGCTTGGCGCGCGCCTCGCGGAGAACGGTCTGGGCTACCTCTATCCGGTCTTCACGCTGAGCTACATGACCAAACAGCTCGGCCTGTCGAAGAGCATGGTCCTGAACGGCATCATGCTCGCCTATGCCATTTCGCTGTTGACCGTCCCGATGTTCTCTGCCTTGTCGGACCGCATCGGCAGACGGCCGGTATACGGCGGGGCAGCCGTGTTCTCCGCGCTGTTCGCCTATCCGTTTTTCCTGATGGTGGGCACGGGATCTCAGCCCATCATCTGGCTGGCCCTGATCCTCGCCATTTCGGTCGGCAATTCGGGGATGTTCGGACCGCAGGCCGCCTACTTCGCCGAGATGTTCGGCGCCAAGCTGCGATACAGCGGGTTTGCCACCGCGCGCGAAATCGGCTCGCTGCTGGCCGGCGGGCCGGCGCCGTTCCTCGCCACGCTCCTGCTGAGCTGGGGCACCGGACAACCCTGGTACGTCGCCGGCTACATGGTCGCGCTGGCGGTCATCACCGCGATAGCGATCTACTTCGGCCCGGAAACCTACAAGATCGACATCGGCGCCGGCGATGTGGCCGACGCGCCAGGGCGCTGAGCCCGGGTACTTGACCCGCGGGCGCAACCCACACCACAATGATCCGCATGAAGCTGAAATCACCTTGTCAGTTGCGACGCCGCACCGCGATCATTGCGGGGAGCCGGTGCGGCCGACGATCCTGAATTCGCAGCAGTGAATGCAACCACCAAGGCCGCAGACGACTGCGGCCTTTTTACTTGAAGGCATCGGCATATCCGAGGATCGCACCATGAAATTCGACGATTTTCCCGCCGCCGCATTGATGGACATCACGGAGCGGCCACCGCTCGTATTCCTGCGCGGCGAAGGGTCCTGGCTGTGGGACCATGAGGGCAGGCGCTACCTGGATTTCATCCAGGGCTGGGCGGTGAACTGCCTCGGCCACTGCCCGCCGCAGGTTGCCGATGCGCTGGCGGTCCAGTCACGCAAGCTCATCACGCCCAGTCCCGCTTACTACAACGAGCCGTCCATGCAGCTCGCCCGGCGAATCGTCGCGCACAGCTGTTTCCAGCGCGTGTTCTTCACCAACAGCGGCGCCGAAGCCAATGAGGGCGCCATCAAGCTGGCGCGCAAGTGGGGAAGCCTGAACAAAGCGGGCGCATTCGAGATCATCACCTTCGAAAACTCGTTCCACGGCCGCACGCTCGCCACCATGTCCGCGTCCGGCAAGCCGCAGTTCCGCGACCTGTTCGAACCTAAGGTGCCTGGATTTCCCAAAGCAACGCTCAACGACCTGCCCTCGGTCGAAAGGCTGATTTCGGAAAAAACCGTTGCGGTCATGCTGGAACCCGTCCAGGGCGAGGCCGGCGTGATCGCGGCGACGGATGAATTCATGAGAGACCTGCGCGAACTGACCCGCCGGCGGGGCTTGCTCCTGATCGTCGACGAAATCCAGACCGGCGTCGGTCGCACAGGCACGCTGTGGGGATACGAGCATTCGGCCATCGAGCCGGACATCATGACGCTGGGCAAGATGCTGGGCGGCGGTGTGCCGCTGGCGGCGCTGGTGGCGAAGGAGGCGGTTTCCTGCTTCAGCCACGGCGACCAGGGTGGAACATTCAACGGCAATCCGCTCATGGCCGCGGTCGGCAGTGCGATCATGGACGTGGTGCTGGCGCCAGGCTTCCTGCAATGCACGCGGGATCATGGCGGGCACCTGACCGAAGGCCTGTCGGCGATTTCCGCGGAACGCGGACTGGGCGAGGTTCGCGGGCGCGGCCTGCTGGTCGCGCTGGACCTGAAACACGACATCGGCCCGAAGGTGGTGGAGCTTGCACGCGAGGCCGGCCTGCTGCTCAACGCGCCGCGGCCCAACCTGCTGCGCTTCATGCCGGCGCTGAACGTCACCAAGGGGGAAATCGATACGATGCTGTCGACCCTCGATCGGGTGTTGCAGAAAACCGTGCCCGGCGCGGCCCGTTGAATCATCGGCCCCAACGCTCGCGACGGGTCGCGGGTCGTCCGGCGCGGACGCGGGCTGCCGACGAGGTTCGCGCCAGGTTCATGTGCCCAGACGCCGGCGCATGAAACTCCCTGCCGGTTCCAGGGTCCTTGGAGTATCTCCTTCAGGACTTCCGACATGAACTCCATCCCGCAACCGAAAATACTGCTGCCCCTGGTCGCGGTTCTGCTGGCGGCCTGCGCCAACACCTCCCACGTGATCACCGGCAAGCCTCGCGCGGCCATCGATCCGGCGCAGGTCACCGTTTACAACGCGGCTCCCGCGATATACGAGGAAATCGCCGTGATCGATGCATCCAGCCAGATGTCATTCGCGTTCGGCGATCAGAACAAGATGAATGCGGTCATAGCGCGACTCAAGAAAGAAGCGGCCTCCCTCGGCGCAAATGGCGTGCTGTTGCAGGGTACCGGCTCGAGTGGTGCCGGCGGTGTCAGCACCGGCGTGGGAGTGGGCACGGGAATCGGCGGCGGCGGGGTCGGCGTCGGCACCGGGATCTCCCTGTCCAGTCCCAGCAAGACCGGCCGCGGGCTCGCGATTTACGTTCCCGCGGAGTGATCCGCGTCAACGCCGGCATCCGCCGGCCGTTGATCTCTCATGCATCCGGATTCCGGGCCAACGCGCCCCACGTTGGGAGTTTTTCCCGAGGTAACTCCGTGTAACATCGACAGCCTCTTCGCTGAACCACGCGGGGCTTTTTGCTTCTAAACTAGCGCGACCGCTGAAGCGCGCTATCCATATTCAACACCAGGGAGGCTGAGAAACCGTGAAAGTTGCAATCGAAAATCATCCATTGCTGGGCAGCGTGCTGCTCGGCTTCATGCTGGCTGCCGTCGCGCAGGCGGGGGCTGCGGACAAGGGCATGGCCTACGTCAGCAACCAGAAGGGCGACGTCACCGTCATCGACCTGAATACGCTGGAAACCGTCTCGGAAATCGACGTCGGCGCGGAAGGCCCGCGCGGCATCGGTGTGACGGGCGACGGCAGGATCCTGGTCACCGCCAACGGCGACGATGGCGACGTCTCGGTAATCGACCGCGCCAGCGGAAAGGTCCTCAACCGCGTCAGGATCGGCAAGAACCCAGAATTCGTGCGCGTGCGCGGCGAATACGCATTTGTTTCCTTCGAACCTGCATCGCTGGGCGGACCGCCGCCGAAGCCCGGCTCGGAGGAAGCCAAGGCGCTGGAAAAGCAACGCGAGGATGACGATGAAGTGCCGGCGAAGATCGCGATCGTCGATCTCAGGCAAGGCAAGGTGATCCGCGAGATCACCGGTGGCATGGAGACCGAAGGCATCGAGTTCTCCGCCGACGGCAAGAAGATCCTCATCACCAACGAAGCGGACGAGAATATCTCGGTGCATGAAATAGAGACCGGCAAGCTGGTGAAGAAGATTTCCACCAAGGAGTACGGCAATCGGCCGCGCGGCATCAAGATTTCTCCCGACGGCAAGTATTACGCGGCCACCCTGGAATATGGCAACAAGCTGCTGGTGCTCGACGGCGACTACAAGATCGTGAAGGCGTTACCCACGGGCGAAGTGCCCTACGGCCTCGCCTTCGACCGCAAGGGCGGGCGCCTGTTCGTGGCATTGTCGAAAGGCAAGGCGTTGCAGGTATTCGACACCAGGACATGGACATCGACCCAGAACATTCCCACCGGGGACCGCTGCTGGCATTTCACGTTCACCCCGGACGACACCCAGATCCTGGTGGCCTGCGGAAAATCCAACGAGGTGGTGGTGATCGACGCCGCTACCCTGAAGCCGGTGAAACGCATCGCGGACAAAAAACTTCCGTGGGGCATCGTCACCTACCCCAAGGCCTTCGGCAGCCTGGATACGCCCTGACCGCGGTAGCCGGCGCCGACAGAGGGCCCCGCGGCGCGGGGCTCTTTTTTTGCCCTGCGGCGGCGTAAAATGGGCGTGGGTTCCGGCATGCGCGCCGGGGCGCGCTTTCGCAGGAGGTGCCATGCAGTCCCGTTCTTGCCTGTTCGGATTTGTCGTGACCCTCTGCCTCGCCTGTCCGGCCGCAGCCCTTGAACCGGGCGAGCGCGTCGATAATTTCCGGCTGCTCGACCAGGACGGCCGCTCGCATGAGCTCTATTACCATTCCGATGCGCGCGCGATCGTCCTGATGACGTATGGCAACGGCTGCGGCATCGTGCGCAAGACGCTTCCCCGCCTCAAGGAGCTTCGCGACCGGTATCGCGACCAGGGCATCGAGTTCCTGCTGATCGATTCCAACCTGCAGGACAGCCGCGACGCTGTCGCGCGCGAAGCCGCCGAGTACGGCATCGAGTTTCCGATATTGGTCGACGAGACCCAGCTCATCGGCGAATCGCTCGGCGTCGATCGCACAGCCGACTTCTATGTCATCGATCCGAAAACCTGGAAGCTCGTCTATCGCGGACCGGCCGATGACGGCAGCGGCTACGGCGCCAGCAGGCCCGCAAACAATCACTATCTGGCCGACGCACTCGATTCGATCATAGCCGGCAAGCGCGTTACCCACGCCCGCGCAGAAGCCCTGGGCTGCCTCGTCAATTTTCCGGAACGGGCGCGCCGCGCGGAGCACGCGAAGATTTCGTACGCGGACAGTATTGCGCCGCTGCTTACCGACAAATGCGTCGCCTGCCACCGGGACGGCGGCGTGGCGCCGTGGTCCATGAGCAACTATGAAACCGTGCGCGGGTTCGCGCCGATGATGCGCGAAGTGATCCGCACCAAGCGCATGCCGCCCTGGCATGCCGATCCGCACTATGGCAGCTTCATCGGCGACCGCTCGCTGAGCAGCGAGCAGACGAAAATGCTGGTGCACTGGATCGAGGCCGGCTCTCCGCGCGGCAAGGGGGCGGACCCGCTCGCCTCGCTCGACACATCCTGGTCGGAATGGACGCTGGGCGAGCCCGACCTGATCGTCGAAGTACCGGCCTATACCGTTCCGGCAACAGGCGCCGTCGAATACAAGTATCCATTCACCCCAAACCCCCTCGGCCGCGATGTCTGGGTGCGGGCCATCGAAATCCATCCCGGCGACCGGTCCGTCGTGCACCACGTGCTTGTCGGCATCGACGATCCCGGTAACGGCGAACGCCGCGCCCTGCGCGGCCAGCTCGGCGAACTGGGCGGCTACGCACCGGGAAAGAACGCGATGCCCTATCCCAAGGATACCGGCGTCCTGCTGCGCAAGGAGGCGCGCTTCAGCTTCCAGATGCACTACACGCCCAACGGCAAGCCGGCCACCGACCGCACCCGGATCGGGTTGTATTTTCACGACAAGCCGCCGAAGCACATGCTGGACCTGGCGCTGATTTACGACACGTCGCTTGCCATTCCCGCGAATGAGAAGAGATATTCGCAATCGCTGGAGAAGGTTTTCGACAGCGACGTAATGCTTTTCAGCCTGCTGCCCCATGCTCACCTGCGCGGACGCGATGCGAGGTTCACCGCGCACTATCCGGACGGCAGCCGGGAGGTCCTGCTGTCGGTGCCGAAATACGATTTCAACTGGCAGCCCGTGTACATGCTCAATCCTTCCAGATTCATCCCTGCCGGTACCCGTGTCGTGCTCGACATGAGTTGGGACAATTCGTCCCAGAACCCGGCGAATCCGGACCCCGACAGGATCGTGCGCTGGGGCGACCAGACATGGGAGGAAATGAATGTCGGCTGGTTCCGCTTCCGCGCGGCCGACAGCGACGATCGCGCCGCCGCCGCAGCCGCGAAGGTCGGACACCAATCCGCGGCGGATGCGCAAACCGCCGCCGGCAGGAAGAACTGAGGACCGTCGGGCCCACGCTTCCCGCAACAGCCGAATCGGGAGCAGAATTCGCCTGGCGCCGGGGGAAATTGGCGTCCTGTAAAGGGAGCAGGCATGTCGGACGGAAGCACCAGGAAGCTGAACGGCGCCGCACGCCCGATCAAGACGCGCCGGGACTACAAGGGCGCGGAAACGGTCGTCAGGAAAATATCCGATCAGGCGGACCGCGAGTCGGCGGCGGAAAAGCGGCTGCAGTCGCTGATCAAGGAGATGGACAAGTTTGACGCAGTCGAAGACGAGGATCCGGACCTGTCTTCCGATGGCGGCTATTCGGGACCGCGCCGGCGCTGGTCCGACGAGTCGACGGATCCGGAATAAGCGCCGCGCACGGATGGCGGCCGCCGCCATCCCCCAGCCGCAGGAGTACCGGTGTCGAACACATTGAAAGCCGTCGCGATGGCGGTGATGGCGACGTTTGTCATGTGGCAGGCGGCTGCACGCGCCGGCGAAATCGAGCAGCGGCGCACGGTCATCCTCAGCGACGGCGTGAGCCTCAGCGCGCACCTGTTTCATCCGCCATCCGCCGCCGACAAGCCGTTTCCCGCCATCATCATGTCTCATGGCTGGGGCGGTACGGCGGCGGGCCTGGAAGCGCAGGCCACGGCATTCGCGCGTGCTGGTTACTTTGTCATTGCCTTCGACTACCGCGGCTGGGGAGAAAGCGATGCCCGGCTGATTTTGTCCGGACCGGCGCCCGACGCAGGGCCGATGCGGGAAGTCCGCGAGGTCATCGACCCGATCGAACAGGCGACCGACATTTTCAACGTGATCCATTGGGCAATGGGCGAACCCATGGTGGACAAGGCCCGGCTGGGCCTGTGGGGCACCAGCTTCTCGGGCGGACTCGTCGCCTATGTGGCCGCCCGCGACTCGCGGGTGCGCGCGCTGGTCAGCCAGGTCGGTTATTTCGGGCAGTCCAATGCGGACACGCCGCCGCCGGAACTGGCGAGGGCCTACGGCGATGCGACCCGGCGAGCGCGCGGAGAGCTGCCCTACCCCGCGCCCGGCGCGAGGGAAATCGGCAACCTGCGGGGGGCGCCGTTGCGGGAAAAGTTTCTGCTGTATGCGCCGATCGAGGATGTGCGCCTGGCGAAGAACTGCGCGATGCTGTTCATCGCGGCGGAACGCGAGGAACTGTTCGACAACCGCCGCCACCCTCAACTCGCCTACGAACGCGCCGCGGGCCCGAAAAAATATGTGATGATTCCCGGCATTGCCCATTACGGCATCTACGGCGAAGCGCGCGACGAAGCAATCAGGCTGGCGGTCGAATGGTTCGACCGGCACCTGAAAAACTAGAATCAGAGGAGACAATCCGGAATGGATCTCAAGCTGCACGACAAGTCGGCCTTCATTTCGGGCTCCAGCAAGGGCATCGGTTTCGCAATCGCCCACACGCTGGCTGCTGAAGGCGCAAAAGTCATTGTGAACGGCCGCACGGAGGCGGCGGTCGCAGAGGCGATCGCCAGGATCCGCGCCGATCATCCGAGGGCCAAGCTCGACGGCTTCGCCGGCGATCTCGCCACCGCTGCGGCAGCCACGGAACTGGCGAGGCACCTGCCGTCCGTGGATATCCTGGTCAACAACCTCGGCATCTTCGAGCGCAAGCTTTTCGAGGACATCGACGACGCCGAATGGCAGCGCTTCTTCGACATCAACGTGATGAGCGGCGTGCGCCTGTCGCGCGCCTATCTCGCCGGGATGAAGCAGCGCAACTGGGGCCGCATCGTCTTCATCAGCAGCGAAAGCGGCATCCAGATTCCGGACAACATGATCCACTACGGGATGACCAAGACCGCGCAACTGGCAATTTCTCGCGGCCTCGCCGAAACCTGCGTCGGCACCAACGTCACCGTCAATGCGGTGCTGCCCGGCCCCACGCTCTCCGACGGCAACAAGACCGCCATCGCCAAGCGCTCGGCGGGAAAGCCGTTCCCGGAATTCGAGAAGGAGTTCTTCGAGAAAGTCCGCCCGAGCTCGCTGCTCAAGCGCTACGCCACCGTGGAGGAAGTCGCGACCATGGTGGCCTACGTCTGCAGCCCGCTTTCTTCAGCCACCAACGGTGCCGCGCTGCGCGTGGACGGCGGCGTCGTTCGTGCATGTTTCGGATGAGGTGACGCATGCAACCCAACAAGGAATTGAGCGAAGAGCGGCAGCAGGACCTGAAGGACATCGGCGCGGCGTTTGCGCGCATCCGGCCGCCGACGCCGGAAGTGCCGATGACCGCCAGGCCCACGCTGGCGGATATTTTCAACCTGCGGCTCAACACGCCGAAGTTCGGCCTGCCGACCGCGGCGGCCCCGCACTGCGTGCAGACGGCGATGCAGGCCATGAAGGCCGGCATGGACGAGGAAACCATCCTTGCCTGTCTGCTGCACGATGTCGGACTGGCCGTCATCCGCCCGGACCACGGCTGGTGGGGTGCGCAGCTCGTTGAACCCTATGTCTCGGAAAAGGTCTCCTGGGCGATCCGCTACCACCAGGCGTTGCGCTATTTCGCCGACGAATCGGTCGGCTACGAGTATCCGAAGATGTACATCACCATGTTCGGCGAGGATTACCGGCCGCCGGAGTACATCCAGGCCGCCCACGATCATGCCCGCAACCACAAGTGGTACATGATCTCCCGCAACATCACGCTCTGCGACGACTACGCCTTCGACAAATCGGTGGCCTGGTCGATCGAGCCCTTCACCGACATCATCGGCCGCCACTTCCGCCAGCCGAAGGAAGGCCTGGGCAACGATGCCAGCCCGACGGCGCACATGTGGCGCACGCTGATCGATCCCAGCAAGCCGCTCTGAGGACACGATCTTGCGGTTGCCGAAGCCTGACTGGGACGAGGTCCACGCCTGGCTGCGCAAGCACTTTTCCGATGTGCGCCATTTGTCCGTCGACGAACTGCAGGCGTGGCGCGGCGATCCCTCGCGCACGCAGCCGGTGCTCGTGGACATCCGCAGCGATCCCGAACAAGCCGTCAGCCGCATCGGCGGCGCATGCCTCACCCGGAGCGAGGCCGACGCAATGGCGAAACTGGGGGCGCTGCCGCGGGACACCCCCATCGTCACGTATTGCGCCGTCGGCTTGCGCTCCGCAAACCTTGCGCGCGAACTGGGGAAGGCCGGTTTCCGCGACGTTCAAAATTTCGAAGGGTCGATATTCGCATGGGCCAACCGCGGCCTGCCGCTGGAGGGGAGCGCGGGTCCGGCCACCGGTGTTCATCCCTACGACGACCAATGGGGCGTGCTGCTCGACGCCGCACATCACGAAACCAAACCTCGCGCGTGAATGAATCCCGGAATCCCTGACGGGATCCCGTTGCATCGCGGCAGCCTGGTTCCGCCGGGCCGCCAACGCGCCCTGACCAAAGCTATCCGCCGTTCACCTTGCGCCAGGCGACTTCGATGTTGCCGCCGATGCGGTCGCGGTACTGGCCCAGCGTGTACTTGGACATCCCCTTCTCGTACTTGCCGGCGAGCTGTTCGGGCAGGGTCTTCTTCGCTTCCTCGAGGCTCGCACCCGCGGCGTGGGCACTTCTCACCGCGTCGACCAGGTCCGCCATGTAGCCCCGGAAAAAAGCCAGGTTTTCGCGGCCCGCCACGCCGCCGTGTCCGGGGATGATGTGGTCGAAGTCGTAGTTGCCGAGGTTATCCAGGGTGCGCACCCAGTCTTCCGGAAAGCCGTCGTTCATGTAGGGCATCCAGTCGACGAGCGCGTCGCCCGTGATGACGACCTTCTCGTCGGGCAGGCGGATGAACAGGTCGCCATCGGTATGGCCGCGGCCCAGCATCAGCAGCTCGACCTTGCGTCCGCCAAAATCCAGCGCGACGGTGCTGTCGAATGTGCGGTTCGGCAACGCCGGGTAGAATTTCTTCAGCTCCTCGAGGTACTCCCCGGCCTGGCGCAGGTTCGATTCCAGTCGTGCCTTTTTCCCCGCGTCCGCGGTGGCGGCGATCTCGTCCTTCAGCTTGGCAATCTCGCCGGGCAGGGCCTTGATCTGCTTGTCGATGAAGGCGACGCCCCCATTGCCGGCGTCTCCCTGCAGGTTCTCCAGGGTTCTTTTCGTGGAAATCACTTCCAGGCCGGGAAAAGCTTCCCTGTAGATCTGGTTGCCCTGCCAGTGATCCCAGTGGAAATGGGTATTGATGACGCGCTTCACCGGCTGGCGCGTGATCGACTGGATTTCCTGGTAAAGCGCCGCCGCGGCCGAGGGCTTGGAGTGCGAATCCACCACGACCACGCCGTCGTTGGTCAAGATCACCGCGGCGTTGCAGTTCACCTTGTAGCGGGGCGCGGCGATGGCGGCGTAGACACCGTCGGCGACCGGCATGAGCTCGAACAGCTCGCTGCCCGACGTCTGGGCATCGGCCGCCTGCACGCAGCAGGGATCGATGTGGTCCAGCGCGTGCAGCATCGCAAGAGCGGCACCGCCTTTGACGAATTGCCTGCGGTCCATCGGTGGGGCCATGGTCGTCCTCCTTGTTGTCGTGCCGGCGCCGAATCAGGCCGACGGGGGCCGGGTTTCCTTGGTTGTAATGCGATGCAGGGTGCGGGGATGCGACGGATCGGTCAGGGTCGCCGCATGCAGGATCGACGCGTTGTCCCAGACCACGACGTCGCCGATGCCGTACCTGACGCTGTGGCGGTATTTCGGCCGGGTGGAGTGCGCCGCCAGCTCGCGCAGCAGGGCGAGGCCTTCATCTTCGGGCAGGCCTTCGATTCCGAACGACGATCCCGAAACGGAGTAAAGGGCCCTGCGCCCGCTGTAGGGATGACGGCGCACCAGGGGATGGCGGACCAGGGTCGCCCCGCGCCGGTCCTTTTGCGCCTGCGTCACCCGGGGCGCGGACGTTCGCGACTGCGCGTCGGCATCGTCCCGATTGCCATACTCGTTGAGCGTCACCATGCCGGCAATGCGCTTCTTCATGCTTTCCGGCAATTCCTCGTAGGCGAGCGCCTGGTCGGCGAACAGCGTATCGCCGCCGACCCGCGGCACCTCGATCGAATGCAGGGCGGTTGCCCGCGCAGGCATCGGCAGGTAGGAATAGTCGCTGTGCCAGTAGGTGCCGCCGTCCGCGAGTCCGGCCGGCTTGCCGTCCTTGACCACGTTGGACAGGATCAGGATGTCGGGGATTTCGGGATGGTGGAACTGGTCCAGCACATGCGGCTCTGGCGGACCGAAGCGGCTGGCGAAAGCGTGGAACTGGCGGGGTTCGAGGGATTGCGCGCGGAACACGAGCACATGATGGCGATGCAGGAGTTCGCGGATCTCGCCGAACTTTGCATCGGTCAGGGGCTTCGAAAGGTCGACGCCGTCGACCTCGACGCCCATGCAATTGCCGGAAGGCCTGGTTGCGATCACCGGATAACCTGCTCGCGCGTTCGATGCAACCATTCTAGCGCCACTCACTGCAGGAATTCCGGCGAGATCAGCCGCGGCAGGATCAGCGGAATCTCGGGCCAGAGAATGCACGCCGCGAGCACCAGCATCATGGGCACCAGCATGATGAGCGTGTCTTTCAGCGCGTAACGCAGCGGCACCTTGGCGACCGCGCACGAAATCATGAGGCACAGGCCATAGGGCGGCGTCACCAGCCCGAAGGCGAGCGAGACGATGCCGATGATGGCGAACTGCACCGGATGCATCCCCACCGACTCGGCCAGGGGTTGAAGCGTGGTGCCCAGGATGATGATGGCGGGAATCGCATCCAGGAAGCAGCCCACCACCAGGAAGCAGAACGCGATGAAAAAACCCACTTCCGTCAGGCCCATGTTCCAGGAGGTGACATTCTCCAGGAGGAGCCGCGGCATCTGGTAGTAGGCCATCAGCCAGCCGAATGCCGACGCCGTGCCCACGCAGAACAAGGCGATGGCAGACAGCTTGCCCGTCTCCGAAAGCGCCTGGATGAGTTTTTTTCCATCCATTTCGCGATAGACGACGATCGACAGGACGGCGGCGTAAATCACCGCGACCGCCGCCGACTCCGTGGGCGTGAACCAGCCGAGCAGGATGCCGCCTACGATGATGACGGGCGTAAGCAACGCCGGCAGGGACTGAAGCCCCGCGATGAGGAACTCCCGTAACGTCGCCCGCGGGTAGACCGGATAGTTGTAGAGCTTGGCGTAGGCATGCACCGTGGCCATCTGCGCGCCGGCGATGAGCAACCCCGGCAGAATGCCGGCCAGGTAAAGCGCGCCGATCGAGGTCGAAATGACCCCGCCCCACACCACCATCAGAATCGAGGGCGGGATGATGACGGCCAGCACCGCCGACACCGCGGTGATTGCGATGGAGAACGACAGCCCGTAGCCCTCCTTCACCTGGGCGTCGATGAAGATCTTGCTCTGGCTGGCGGCATCCGCCGTCGACGAGCCCGAGATGCCGGCGAAAAACACCGAGACCACGACGTTGATCTGGGCGAGCGAGCCGGGGAAGTGGCCCACCATCGTGCGCGACAGGCGGACCAGCCGATCGGTGATGCCGCCGATGTTCATCAGGTTGGCGGTCAGCAGGAAAAAGGGCACCGCCAGAAGGATGAAGGAGTTGTACGCCTTGAACGTCTCGTTGAACAGCGTGATGGGCGACAGGCGCGGCTCGATCACCAGGATCGGCAGGCAGGAGAGGCCCAGCGCGAATGCCACCGGCACGCGCAGCACGAGCAGGAGGAAAAAGCCGCCGAACAGGATTACGGCGGCCCAGCCGACCGTAAGCTCGGCGCCGCTCATCGCGCACCGCCGGTTCTCAGTACGCGGACGTTCTCGACAAAGTGCTCGCCGAGGAACAGCACCCATGCCGCTCCGGCAACGGGCCAGGCGATGAAGATCGTCCACATCGGCAGCTCGGCGATCTCCGAGAGTTGATCCCAGCCGAAGCGGGTGAACTCGATGCCCCACCACACGAAGACCAGCGCGAATACCAGCACGAAGACCTGGGAAACGATACGCAGGAGGGCGTTGCCACGCGGCCCGAGCACTGGCCAGACGTCCACTTCGAAGTGGGTCGCCTCGCGCACGCCGATCATGGCGCCCAGCATCACCATCCAGATGAACATGAAGCGGGCCAGCTCTTCGGTCCAGATGTACGCGGGAACAAGTTCCGTATAGCGGGAAAGGATCTGCATGGTCACCGGAACGACCAGGATCGCGACAGTGGCGATCAGCAGCCAGGTGAGAAGGCGGTAAATCCGTGCCAGCAGGTGCTTCACCGGAGGGCCTTGATCTTTGCGAGGATCGCGTCCGCCCCCACATCCTTGGCGTAGGCATCCAGCACCGGCTCGACTTTTCTGGCCAGCGCTTCGCGATCGGCAAAGGGGATGCGCTTCAGCTTGCCCGCCTTCTCCAGTGCATCGAGCTTGGCCGCGTCCTCCTTCGATTCCAGCTGCCGGCCGTAGGCGCCCGCTTCCTTGCCGGCGCGCAGGATCGCCGCCTGCAGGTCGGGAGGTAGTGTACGGAAGGTCTTGCCCGAGAAGCCCAACGGCCGGACCGTGATTGCGTGCTGAGTCATGGCGAGATGTGGCCCGACCTCGTAGAAGCGCATCTGCTCCACACCGGCGGCTTCGTTCTCGCCCGCGGAGATCACGCCATTCTGGATGGCGTTGTAGATTTCGCTGTAGGCGATCACCGTGGGGGACATGCCCGCGGCCGCGAACGTGCGGGTCCAGATCGGCGCGCCGATCACCCGGACCTTGAGCCCGCGCAGGTCCGCCAGGTTGCGCAGCGGTTTATTGGCGAAGATATTGCGTATGCCCCCGCCTGCATAGCCAAGAAACATCACGTCTGCTTTCCTGGCCACTTCTTCGGCGACGGGCGCGAATACATCCGCATCGAGCACCTTGCGCCAATGGTCGAGGTCGCGGAAAAGAAAGGGGGCGTCGATGAACGGTGCCGTGCGCGAGAACGTCGAAATGTGCCCCGGCGAGACAACGGCGTAGTCCACCCCCTTGCCCTGGTTCATGTAGACGACATAGTCCTTTTCCAGCCCGAGCTCGCTGTTGCGATGGAGGACGAAGTTGACCGGCTTTCCGTAGTACTTCTTCGTGAGCTCCTCGAACTTGAGCAGGGTCTTGTTGAAGGCGTGGTCATCGTTGAACTGCACGGCGCCATGCAGCGTGATGGTTTGCGCCGCCACCACCGCGGGCAGCATCAGAAGCGCGATCAGCGTCGCGAACGCCGGCAATCGACAGGACTTCATGGCCGCCCTCCTATCGTCCGCTTCCGAAAACGCCCAGCCCGAGCTGGTCGCTGATGTACTCGATGGCTTTCATCGCGCGCACGCTGTTGCCGGCCTCGTTCACGCGGGGCGAAAAGCCCACGATGGCCATCTTCCCCGGTACCACCGCGACGATGCCGCCGCCGACGCCGGTCTTGGCCGGAAGGCCGGCGGTGTAAGCCCACATGCCCGACTCGTTGTAAAAGCCCGCCATCATCATCACTGCCAGCACCTTGGGAACGTACCGGGCGTCCAGCACCCGCTCGCCGCTGACGGGATTGGCGCCCGCGTTGGCGAGCGTGGCACCCATCATGGCGAGCTGCCTTGCGCTGACGCCGATCGAGCATTGCCGGGTGTAGACGTCCACCGCCTCGAGGGGATCGGAATAGATGCGATCGTTCACCGAGAGAATGTAGCCGTGGGCGCGATTGCGCTGGTTGGTGGCCGCCTCCGAACGATAGACGTCTTCGATGACCGTCAGCTTGTCTCCCGCCAGGCGCTGGTAGAAATCGAGGATTGTCTGGAAGCGCTCCTGCGGATTCTCCGCCTTGACCAGGCTCACCGCGGCTATGGCGCCGGAGTTGACCAGGGGATTGGCCGACACCGGCTTGAGAATCTGCGTGGCCATGATGGAATTGAAAGGCAGGCCGGTCGGCTCGACGCCGATTTTCTCGGCGACGACCGCGGCGCTGCCTTGCTGCTGCATCACCAGGGCGGCGGTAAAAGGTTTCGAAACCGACTGGATGGTAAAGGCATAGTCCACGTCCCCGGCGGCATGGACGCCGCCCCGCGCCGTGACGATGACCACCCCGAAGAGCTCCGAAGGCACTTTGGCCAGCTCCGGAATGTAGTCGGCGTTCGCGCCATCCCGCACATCCTTGAACTTCGCATGGGCTTCCTGGACGACACGGTTGAGGACCTGGGCGCTGGGGATGGCCTGCCCGCTTGCACCGAGCGGCACGGCGATGAGCAGTGCGAGCACCAGGACGGCGATCCTGCGCGATGCGGCTTGCGAATGACATGTAGCCATGTTGTCTCTCCCTTGGACGAAAGCGGATGCGTCAGAGCGACATGCCGTCGCGCAATGACATCACTGATGAAAGTAGGAAACCCTGCCCAGAACTTCCTGGTTCACGACATTCTTCGGCACCCGCGCTTTCGCCAGGTCGCGACAGGCGCTGAATACGCTGGCGGCCACGGTGTTGATGCATTCATCGGTCAGGCAGATGTGATGCGGGGTCACGATGATGTTGTCCAGCTTGAGCAGGGGATTGTCCGGCGCCACCGGTTCCTGTTCGAACACGTCGATACCGGCGCCCGCTATGCGGTTGCCACGAAGCGCGTCGTAGAGCGCCTTTTCGTCGACGATGGGACCGCGCGCCGTATTGATGAAGTACGCGCTCTGCTTCATGAGCGAAAACTGGCGCGCGCCGACCAGCTTGCGGGTTTCGTCGCTGAGCGGACAGTTGACGCACAGGAAATCGGACTCACAGAACAGCGTGTCCATGTCCACCAGCTTCACGCCGAGCGGCGCCACCGACTCCTGCGTGACGTAGGGATCGCACGCCAGATGCTTCATGCCGAACGGCATGGCGAGGCGGAACAGCTCGGACCCGATATTGCCCACGCCGATGGACCCGAGCACGCGTCCGGAAAGGCCGGTGCCGAAATGGTTCAGGCGCTCGTTCCAGCGGCCCTCGCGGGTAAGACGATCCTTGGTCGGCACCTTCTGCGCCAGCATCAGCACGAAGGTCAGCGCCGACATGGCCACCGGCCGGCGCACGCCGTCGGGGGTAATGGCGAGGATGACGCCGTTTTCGGTGCAGGCGGGTACGTCCACCGTGTCGTAACCGACGCCGAAGCGGGCGATGAGCTTGAGCCGGCTGTTGGGCGCGGAAACGGTCTTGCGCGTGACTTTGGCCAGCATCACCGCCAGCGCATCGTATTGCGACGCCGTCTCCGGCGTCAGCTCGGGCTCGTTCTCGGCCAGGAACTCGTACTCGATGCCGGCATCGGCAAGTATCCGGAACGCCGATTCATCGAAAATCGGCTTGCCATCGGGCTTGAGGTTGTCGCGCGTGATGCCGACCCGGAACTTGCCTTGAGCCATGCTGTGCTCCTCCGTGGATTCGCCGGCCCTTCTTGGGAAGCGGGCCGGTCGACTGCCAAGACTACTTCCTTTTCTTCGCGCCCGCCGACCCCTTCAATTCGTTGAGGGTCGCCATGCCCTGGCGCAAGGCGCCTTGCAGCAGCATGGAGTCGATGCCCACGGCAAACAGGCGGAAACCCTTGTTCCAGTAGTCGCGGCTCCACTTCTCGTCCCCGGTGGCGCACGCAAGCACTTTGCCATGCTTCTTCGCCGCCGCGGTCAGTTTCTGGATGGCCTTGACGTACTTGGGATGGTCGAACTGCGCCGGAATGCCCAGGAAGTTCGTCAGGTCGAAATGGCCGAGCCAGAGTACGTCCACGCCGGGCACCGCCGCGATCTTGTCCACGTTCTCGATGCCTTCGGCGGTTTCGATCAGGCACATGACCAGCGTACGCTCGTTGGCGAGCTTGATCTTCTCCGCGACGCTTCCGCCCTCGTAATCGTCGGAGGCAAACCCGAACGCGGCGCCGCGCCTTCCCGCCGGTGGATAACGGGTGCAGGACACGATGTGCCGGGCTTCCTCCGCGGAACCGACCATCGGCACCATGATGCCCATGACGCCAAGGTCCAGCGCCCGCGAGATATGGTGATACTGGTTCGAGGGAACCCTGGCCATGGGCACCAGGTCGAGGCCGCGGCAGAGCGCCGCCTGGTCCTTGAGCGTTTCGTAGCCCGTGCCCGCATGCTCCATGTCGATCAACAGGAACTCGGCGCCGCAGGACTTCACGATCTGCGGCAGGCCGGGCACCAGGAACTCCCAGCCGAAGCTGCCGAAGACGGGTTGGCCTTTGAGTAGTTTTTGTTTGACAGGATTGGTACGCATTCGTCGCTTCTCCCGTGGCAATAATTCCCCCAAGGTTCGAGGGCCGAGTGGCCTGCCCTAGGCTCTACCTTTTACCTTCCACCTTTTCTCTCTTACCTGAAGGTTCATGCTACGCATGAAACTTCCCCGTCCACTCCGGCCGCTTCAGCACCTCGGTGTTGACGATCAGATGCGGTTTGCGGCCATGCGCCAGGTCCACGGCCGCCTTGAAGGCGCTTTGTCCCAGCAGGCTCATGCATTCGTCCGTGTGGCAGATCGCATGCGGCGCCACGATCACGTTGTCCATTTTCAGCAACGGATTGTCGGGCGACACCGGCTCCTGCTCGAAAACGTCGATCGCAGCGCCGGCAATGCGGTCGTTCTTCAGCGCATCGATCAGAGCGGATTCGACCACCACCGGTCCGCGCGCCGTATTGATGAAATACGCAGAGGGTTGCATCAGGCCGAACTCCCGCGCGCCAATCAGTCCGCGGGTTTGCTCGTCGAGCAGCGTATTGACCGAAACGTAGTCGGACTGCCTCAGCAGCGTGTCCTTGTCCACCATGCTCACGCCGAGGGACGACACGGCCGACTGCGGCACATTCGGGTCGCAGCCGAGCAGCTTCATTCCGAACGGCTGCGCGAGGCGGAATATCTCCTTGCCGATATTGCCGACGCCGATGACGCCGAGCGTACGCCCCATCAGCCCGCTACCCAGGTAGTTTCCCTTCTCCGCCCAGCGCCCTTCCCGCGTCAGCCGGTCCTTCAGGAACATGCGGTGCGCGAGCGCCAGGATGAAGCCGATGACACTCGCCGCCACCGGACGGCGCACGCCGTCCGGGGTGATGGTAAGCATCACGCCATTGTCGGTACAGGCAGGCACGTCCACCGAGTCGTAACCGACACCGAAGCGGGCGACCAGCTTGAGCTTGCGGTCGGAAGAAGACAGTGTCCTGCGCGTGATTTTTGCGGTCATCAGGCAGATCGCATCGTAGGTGGCGCCGTACTCCGGCGGCAGTTCCGCCAGTTTCTCCGGCAGGAATTCCCATTCCACCGCCGGGTCTTCCAGCACCTTGAATGCCTCCTCACCGAAGATGGTGCCTTTCTCGGTGATGGCGTCCCTGGAAATTCCGATTTTGAATTTCTTGCTCATGCGCCTCCCTGGTTCCTCAGCCGCCTCCAGCCGTTTTCTGTTCGGAGTTCGTGAATCTCGTGAAATACGTGAATATCGTGAGAGCTCAAAACAGGATTCATCGGTTCTGCGACATTCACGGCCTTGACGATATGCACGGCCTTTACATCGCTGCGCTGAACGCCCCATCCGCCACCAGCACGTGCCCGTTCACATACGAGGCTTCGTCGGATGCGAGGAACACGGCGACCGGCCCGATTTCCTTCAATTCGCCCCAGCGTCCCGCCGGCGTGCGCTTGCAGACCCAGTCGTTGAATTCCTTGTTCTGGATCAGCGCCGTGTTCATTTCCGTGGCGAAA
The DNA here is from genome assembly GCA_036384015.1 of Burkholderiales bacterium. GTDB lineage: Bacteria > Pseudomonadota > Gammaproteobacteria > Burkholderiales > JACQAP01 > JACQAP01. Next base: position 15,512 of record DASVNF010000092.1, on the reverse strand, counting down.
TAGCCGGGGGCGATCGCGTTGACCGTGATGTTGTGCTGGGCAAGTTCGACCGCCAGTTCGCGGGTCAGGGCATGCACCGCACCCTTGCTGGCGATGTAAGCGGAAATGGTGGGCCGCGCGAGGATGGCGCTGACCGATCCGGTCATGATGATGCGGCCGCGCTTTGCCGGAATCATGACCTTCGCGGCCTCTTTCGCCAGCGCCCACACCGCGGTGAGGTTGGTGGCGACGACACGCTCGAAGTCGGCGGTCTCGAACTCGGTGATGGGCTTGCGATGCTGGATGCCGGCGTTGGCGATCAGGATGTCGAAGCGGCCAAGTTTCCTGACCGCGCCCTGAATGCATGCGCCGCCCGCGGCGTGGTCCGTCACGTCAAACGCCGCTGCCTCGCCTTTCAACCCTTTCGCGGAGAGTTCCTTGACCCGTTCCTTCAGCGCCGTTTCATCGCGTGCATTCAGGATCACATGCGCGCCGGCGGCCGCCAGCGACTGCGCCATCGCCCAGCCCAGACCGCGCGATGCGCCGCTGACCAGGGCGACCTTGCCTGACAAGTTGAACATTTGCTCTCCTCCGGGAGTTCTTGCTTTTTGTTCCTGCCTGCGGGTTTTACCCGTCACGCGTCACGATCATCACGCCGTCACGACATGCCTCGACGCCGTCAAGGCATGTATTGCCCGCCGTTGACTTCCAGGATCTGCCCGGTCATGTAACCGCTCATCTGCTCCGACGCGAGGAACAGGAAGGCGCCCGCGCATTCGTCGGCGGTGCCGAGGCGGTTCATCGGGATGGTCGCCTTGAAGCCTTCGAGCATCTGCGGCGTGGAGTAGCGCTCGTGGAAAGGCGTGGTGATCACGCCTGGCGCGACTGCATTGACGCGGATCCTGTCCTTCACCAGTTCCTTCGCCAGGCCGTGGGTCATGGTGCTGACGAAGCCCTTGGAGCCGGCATAGAGCGAGGCCCCCGGGCCGCCGCCGTGGCGTGCCGCGACCGAGGTGACATTGATGATCGCGCCGCCGGTTCCCTGCTTGCGCATGTGCTGGGCGGCGGCTCCGGTGCACATCATGGCCGAACGGACGTTGAGGTAAACGACCTTGTCGAACAATTCGTCGGTGATGGTTTCGACCGGCGCGCGCTCGACCAGGCCGCCGGCGTTGTTGACCAGGATGTCGATGCGGCCCAGTCCGGAGACGGTTTTCTCGACCAGCTGCCTGCACACTCCCGAGTCCGTGACGTCGCCGCCGACCAGGATCGCCTTGCCGCCGGCTTTCTCGATCTGCCCCGCCACCTTCTCGGCCTCGGCCTTGCTCTGGTTGTAATGCACCGCGACTTTCGCGCCGTGCTGTGCAAATGCGATGGCGGCCGCCGCGCCGATGCCCGTACTGGCGCCGGTGATCAGGACAACTTTGTTCTTCAGATCATCGATCACTTCTCTTCCCCTCTCGAATGAAAGCGCTCTTGGCCACGGAGGTCAAAAGAACACAGAGGAACACCCGGGCCTCCGTGGCCGCATTATTTTTCTTATGGCAAGAGAACGGTGGAGCCCGTGGTTTTGCGGGCCTCGAGATCGCGGTGTGCCTGCGCCGCGTCCGCCAGCTTGTAGGTCTGGTTGATCTCGATCCTGACCTTGCCGGACTTGACCACGTCGAACAGCTCCTTGGCCCCGCGCTCCAGGTCTTCGCGCAGCGCCGTATAGGTCATCAGCGTCGGCCGGGTGACGTAGAACGAGCCCCGTGCCAGCGTATTGAGGTCGACGCCGGTGACGGGACCGGAGCCGTTGCCGAAGACCGCCAGCAGTCCGCGCGGCTGCAGGCAATCGAGCGAGCCCGTGAAAGTGTCCTTGCCGACCGAATCGAATACCACCGGCACCTTGCGCCCCTTGGTGATTTCCTTGACGCGCTCGGCAAAATTCTCGCGGGTATAGACGATGGCATGGTCGCAGCCGTGCTCCCGGGCGACGCTCGCCTTCGCGTCGGAACCGACCGTGCCGATCACCGTGGCGCCCAATGCCTTGAGCCACTGGCAGGCAATCAGCCCCACGCCACCGGCGGCGGCATGGAACAGCACCGTCTCGCCCTTTGTCACGTTGTAGACGCGGCGGATGAGGTACTGGACGGTGAGGCCCTTGAGCATCATGGCCGCGGCCTGTTCGTCGGAGATGCCCTTGGGCACCTTCACAAGCCTGTCCGCAGGGTAAAGGCGCTTCTCGGAATATGCGCCCGGGGGGCCGCCCGCGTAGGCGACGCGATCGCCGGCCTTGACCAGGGTCACGCCCTTGCCGACCGCTTCCACGACGCCCGCGCCTTCGCTGCCCACGCCGCTGGGCAGCGGCAGCGGATAGAGCCCGGAACGATGATAGGTATCGATGAAGTTCAGGCCTATCGCGGTGTGGCGGATGCGGACCTGGCCTTCGCCGGGATCGCCGACCTCGACATCGTCCAGTTGCAATACTTCGGGGCCACCCGTTTTATGGAATCGAATCGCCTTAGCCATGTCGTCTCGCTCCGTATGTCAGTTATCGGATGAACTGCTTCACGAAATCCGCCCCCAGCCCGACCTTCTCGTAGTGGGCGCGGCACATTTCGATCTTGGTGAATACGTCCTCATAGCCGATGGTGGCGCCCTTTTCATCGACGTAGATCATCGCGCCATTGACGTTGAACATCGTAATCATTTCCTCGATGGGTTCGTCGACGACGAGGGTATGCACCTCGCCCGGCGGCTCGTAGACGAAGCCGCCCTCAGCCGCGATCCAGTCATGCTCCAGGTAGCGCCAGCGTCCCTTGAGGACATAGCCGTACACGGCCATCGGGTGGCGATGGCGCGAGAGGACGCCGCTCTTGCGCACGCGCAGCAGGTTGAACCAGCCGCCGGAGACGGTATTGAGCATGAGCGGGCGGAACCAGACGCCGGGCGCCTGGGGTACCCAGACCCGCTCGTCCTGCGGCACGGCGAGGGTGACGATCTCGTGCTGCATGTCCATGGCGGACAGGGGATTGACTTTCAGAGGGGCGTTCATCGAAGTTCCACAATATCCATTCAGGCCGTGAGGTATCCGCCATCCACCGGCAGGATCGTGCCGGTGATGAACGCCGCCGCCGGGGAGCACAGGAATAGCACGGCGCCGGCCACGTCTTCCGGACGGCCCCAGCGCTTGAGCGGAGTTCGATCCAGGATGGCCTGGCTGCGGGCCGCATCTTCCTGCAACGATTGCGTGAGCGGCGTCGCGATCCAGCCGGGCGCTACGGCATTCACTCTTATTGTATCAGGGGCATACGCGATGGCGAGGGACTTGGTCAGCTGCACCACGCCGCCCTTGCTGGCCGAGTAGCCCGGTACCAGGGCGCCGCCGAAGAATGACAGCATGGACGCGATGTTGATGATCACGCCGCCGGACTTTCCCAGCAGCGGCCGCGCCGCCGCGCAACAGCGCATCGTGCCGGTGAGGTTGATGTCCAGCACCTGCTCGAACACCTCCGGCTCGTGCTCCGCGCCGCGGCGGATGGTTCCCGCGCAGTTGACCAGCAGATCGAGGCTTTCGAATCCGGAAACGAGCTGGTTAACCGCACCACCGTCGCGGACGTTGAGGACTTCCGCCCGCATTCCGCCGAGCTCGGGCGTGGCCCGCGCGGTCGCGACTTCGGTTTCGCTGACGCCCGTTATCGTGACTTCAGCCCCGGCCGCGCCGAGCGTCCGCCCGATCGCGGCGCCGATGCCGCTTGTGCCTCCCGTGACCAGTGCTTTCCTGCCGTGCAGAAAACTGCCGAACGTCCGTGCGATCGATTCCATGAAAAACTCCACTATTGCGGGACCCGCCTTGATCTTTTCCACAGCGCGATGCCGGCAGGCAGCAGCCACACCAGCACCGTCACCACCCCGAGCGTGCCGGCAATCGGCCGCGAGAAGAACGTCGTCCAGTCCCCGTCGGCCTTGATGATGGAATTGGTGAAATGCCTCTCCAGCATGCCGCCGAGCACCGCGCCCAGGATCACCGGCGCGACCGGAAAGCCGTTCTTTTCCATGAAGAACGCCAGCAGCCCGAAGGCCAGCATGATGCCGATGTCGAACTGGGTGTTGTTGATCGCGAAGGCGCCGACCATGCAGAAGACCAGGATGGCCGGCATCAGCACCGCGCGCGAGACCCGCAGCACCTGCTTGTAGCTCTTGATCGCCAGGACGCCCAGCGGAAGCATCAGCAGGTTGGCGAGGAAGAATACGATGAACACCGCGTAGATGTTCTGCGGGTTCTCGAGGAAGATCTGCGGCCCCGGGAACATGTTCTTCATGTACAGCACCCCGATGGCGATGGCGGTAATGGAATCGCCCGGGATGCCGAACACCAGCGCAGGAATCCAGGCTCCCGACAGAGCGCTGTTGTTGGCCGCGCCGCTTTCCACCACGCCTTCGGGATGGCCCGTGCCGAACTTCTCCGGCTCCCTGGAGAATTTCTTGGACACGGCGTAGGACATCCATGCGGCGATGTCGGCGCCGGCACCAGGCAATGCGCCGATCAGCGTGCCCAGCCCGCTGCCGCGCAGCGCCTGCACGGGATACTTCTTCACCAGCGCCCACTGGCCCTTGAAGATGCTGCCGAAACGGTCCTGCGCAAGATTGAGGGGCTTCTCCACCGATGTCACATAGCGCAGCACCTCCGACACGGCGAACAGGCCGACCATCATCGGAATCAGCGTGACGCCGCCCATCAAATCGGGCGTATCGAAGGTGAAGCGCGGATGCGCGGCCGGGTTTTCCATGCCGACGCTGGATACGAGCAGGCCGATGAAAAGCGATGCCAACCCCTTCACGACGTTGTCCGAGGCGATGAAGACCGCGCAGGTGAGGCCCAGCAGCACCAGCCAGAAATATTCGAAGGTGCTGAACTGGAGGGCGAAATCCGCCAGCATCGGCGCGGCCGTCACCAGGACGATGGTGCCGAAGATGCCCCCGATCACGGAGAACACGAGCCCGGCACCGAGCACAAGCTCGGCCTGGCCCTTGCGCGTCATTGCATACGCCTCGTCGCAATAGGCGGCGGATGCCGGCGTGCCGGGGATGCGCAGCAGCGCGCCCGGGATGTCCCCGGAGAAGATCGCCATGGCAGTGGCCGTGACGATAGCCGCCACGGCCGGAACTGCCGGCATGAAGAAGGTGATCGGCACCAGCAACGCAGTCGCCATGGTTGCCGTCAGGCCGGGAATCGCACCGACGAACAAGCCGTAGATGGCGGACGCGCCGATCACCATCAGCACGTAGGGATCGAATATCAGCGCGAATGCCTGCGCGATGCTTTCCATGTGCGGCCTACCAGGCCCAGGCCTCGAGCAGTCCCCACGGCAGAGGAACGCCCAGGCCCTTGTAGAAGATCGTGTGGATCAGGAGCGACGCACCGATGGCAACCGGGATCGCTAGCCGCGCGCGAACGCGCAAAACCAGCATCAGCGCCACGAGCAGCGACGGGGCAACAACCAGGAAACCGAGCCGGTCGAGGAACAGGTACGAAACGAGCAGGCCCAGGACTACAAGGAGGAAGGCACCGACCAGTCCGGGCACGCGGATCCATCCGGGAGTCTCGAACCAGCGTCGCGAGCCTCGCGACAGCAGGCTACGCACGATCAGGACGATTCCGCACAGGCCCATGCCGATCGCGATGAGCCGCGGGAACAACGATGGGCCCACGGGATCGCCCGGAATCTCGGGAAAGCCGAGCGTGTGCCAGTACAGGGCAATGGCGAAAACCAGCAGCAGGGCGCCGTTGAGGGAATCGTGGATTTTCATGGATGCCGTGACGATCGTGAATGTCGTGACGGCGTGACGACGTGGGGCTGTGGTGATTTTCCTGCAGTCACGACAGTTACGGCAGTCACGCAGTCACGGCTACTTGGCCAGCCCCACCTTCTTCATCAGCGCCCCGGATTCGGCGTCGATCTTGGCCATGAAGGCCGCATGCTCCTTCGGGGGCAGGTATTTCGCGCCGAAGCCGCGCGAACGCATGAAGTCCTTGAACTCCTTGCTGTCGAACGCCTTCTTCACCGCCGCGACCAGCTTCTCCTCGACGGGCTTCGGCAGATTCCTGGGCGCGCCCATGCCGCGCCAGACCCCGGCCGTCCAGCTGCTGCCGACCGTGCTCTTGAGCGTCGGCACGTTCGGGAAAAGCTCCGATGGCTGGTCGTCGAGGATGGCCAGGCTGCGCACCTTGCCCGCTTCGATCAGCGCGCGCCCTTCGGGATGCGAACCGCATACGATGGCCACACCGCCCGCTGCGAGCTCCTGCAAGCCATCCGCATTGCTGATGCTCGGCACCCATGGCACGCTGGTGGGCTCGATCTCGAGCGCATCCAGCATGCCATACAGGTACACATGCCAGGAGCCACCCCGCGCCGTACCCGACGCCTTGAGCTTGCCCGGATTCTTTTTGATTGCGTCGAGCAAGTCGGGCAGCGTCTTGTACGGGGAATCTGCCTTGACCTGGATCGCCGCAGGATCGACGTTCACCAGACCCAGCGGCGTGAAGCTCGTTCCATCGAGCTTCGTGAGGCCCTGGTGGTGCATCATCGTGATCTCGGCCGTCATCAGGCCGATGGTGTAGCCGTCCGGCGCCGCCGTGGCGAACGCCTGGTGGCCCACCACGCCGCTGCCGCCCGTGCGATTTACCACGTTGACGGGCTGGCCGAGGTCTTTTTCCATCAGGGCGCCGAGCATGCGCGCCACGGCATCGGTGCCGCCGCCGGCGCCCCAGGGCACGATCAAAGTGATGGGGCGCGAGGGATAATTCTGGGCGTGCGCCGCGGGCAGCAGCGCGGCGCAAAGGAAAAGCAGCAACGCAGAGAGCCAGATTCTCATCGTCAGGTCATCCGTTCCGGTTGCGCGCCGCAACACGGCGCAGGGCGCGCCGGACTCCAGCGCAGCGGGAATGACCGCGATTCTATTGCAAAAGCGCCGCGGCCGACCAATCGGGGCGCGACGCGGAGGAAAATTACTTGACCCGGACCAGCTTGAGGTCGGCTTCGCGCTGCGAGACGAGATGGATGAAGCTGCGGATCTGCGGATAGATCATTTCTCGGAATTTGCGTCCGCTGAAAATGCCGTAGTGGCCGACGTTCTTCGCCAGCAGGTGGCGGCGCTTGTCCGAAGGAATGTTGCGGCAGAGCGTCTGGGCCGCCTCGGTCTGGCCGTTGCCGGATATGTCGTCCAGCTCGCCTTCGATGGTGAACAACGCCGTCCTGCGGATGGCTTCCGGACGCACCGGCTTGCCTCTGACCACCCATTTGCCCTTGGGCAGCTGGAATTCCTGGAACACCACCTTGATGGTGTCGAGGTAATACTCCGCCGGCATGTCGAGCACCGCGTTGTATTCGTCGTAGAACCTGCGGTGCGCCTCCGCGCTCTCGCCGTCCCCGCGGATGAGGTGATTGTAGAACTGCTGGTGCGATTCGGCATGACGGTCCGGATTCATGGCCAGGAAACTGGCGTGCTGCAGGAAACCGGGATAGACCTTGCGCATGAAACCGGGATAGTTCGCGGGCACGCGCATGATGACTTTGTCGGAAAACCAGGAATGCGGCCGGCCCGACGCGAAATCGTTCACCACGGTCGGGTTGCGCCGCGTATCGATCGGCCCGCCCATCATGATCATCGCCTTCGGCACTGCCGGCTCGTCATCCGCGGCCATGAGGGAAACCGCCGCCAGCACCGGCACGGTCGGCTGGCAGACCGACATCACGTTCAGGTCCGGCGACAGCAGGCGGATGAATTCGCGGATGTAGTCGACGTAATCGTCCAGGTGGAACGGCCCCCTGGAAAGCGGCACCGTTTTCGCATCGGCCCAATCCGTGATCCAGACGTCGTGATCCGAGAGAGCGGTGCGCACGGTATCGCGCAGCAGGGTCGCATAGTGCCCTGACAATGGCGCGACGATCAGCAGCTTCGGCTGTTCGGCGTGCCCCTCCTTGCGGAAATGCAGCAACTGGCAGAATGCCTTGTCGACCACCACTTCCGGCGTCACCGCCACGCGCTCGCCGTTCACGACGGCCTCGTCGATCTCCCATCCCGGTTTCGGATAGCGGCGCATCAGGCGCACGAACAACTCGCTGTTCGCGGCAATGGTGCGCGACACCGGCATATAGGCGAGAGGGCTGAAGGGGTTGGTGAACAGATGCTTCGCCATGTCGGCCATCGCGACCGCGGGCGCCATCACCGTTTTCTGGAATTCATGCAGCTGGTAGATCATTTCACCTCGTTGGCAGGCTTTGCCGCCGCCATTTCCATACTTGAAACGGTCAGTTGCTGCGACGCGGCGACTGTAAAGACTCCGTCCTGGAGCGTCAAGCGAAATGCCGGATGCCGCCGGAATGGATCCGACCTTTGGCATACCGCTAGACAGCCCCTCGAATCCGTAAGTTACGGCGGCCTGGCTGACTTTCCGGACCCTCTAGATCGGCCCCAGGGGCGGTTCCTGCATTGCCGCCACCTGCTCCCGAAGTAGCAAAATCTGGTCCTGCCAGTATTTTGTAGAGTGGAACCAGGGGAAAGCGGCAGGAAACGCCGGGTCCGCCCAGCGCCGGGCGAGCCACGCCGAATAGTGAACCAGCCGCAGGCTGCGCAAGGCCTCGATCAGTCCCAGTTCCCTGCGGTCGAATTCGTGGAAATCCTCGTATCCGGCCACCACGTCGGACAACTGCCGTGTCATTGCCGCACGATCCCCGGAAAGCAGCATCCACAGGTCCTGCACCGCGGGGCCATTGCGCGCATCGTCAAAGTCGACGAAATGCGGCCCGTCGTCCGTCCACAGTACGTTGCCCGGATGGCAATCGCCGTGCAGCCTGATGTTCTTCGCGGACCCGCAGCGATCGAAAGTTTCATGCACGCCGTCGAGAACCTGGTCGAGCACGCTGCGGTATGCGTCCTCCAGATCGGCGGGTACCAGTTCCTGCTCCAGCAGATACTCGCGCGGCTCTTCACCCAGCGTCGCAATATCCAGCGTCGACCGTCGCACGAACGGCGCAAGCGCCCCCACCGCATGGATGCGGCCGATGAAACGTCCCATCCATTCCAGCGTTTCCGGATCGTCGAGTTCCGGAGCCCGCCCGCCGCGACGGGGATAGACCGCGAATCGAAAGCCGCCGAATTCATGCAGGCTGCGGCCCTGGATGGCGAGGGGCGGCACCGCCGGTATTTCCCGCGCGGCAAGTTCCAGCGTGAACGCGTGCTCCTCGAGAATCTGCTCGTCGGTCCAGCGCGCCGGCCGGTAGAACTTCGCGACCACAGGTTTGTCATCCTCGATGCCGATCTGGTAAACGCGGTTCTCGTAGCTGTTCAGCGCGAGCAGGCGTCCGTCGGTTCGATAGCCGACCGAATCGAGCGCATTGAGCATCAGATCCGGCGTCAGGCCGGCGAAAGGCGTTGCGGTTTGGGCCATGCCCCGATTGTAATCGGGGGCGTCGCCAGCAATTTGCTAAAGTGGCGACATTGAAAACTTGGGGGGACAGGGTGAAAACCGCAATTCAGCGCCATTTGGCGGCAGCGCTCCTGCTGCTTGCGTTCTGCATTCCGGGCGCATCGGCGCAGGAAGCCGTCATCAAGGAGATGATTTCGAGTCTCGCGTCCGAAGACCTGAGCATTCCATCCGATACGCCCGGCGTCGAACTCTTCCTGCGCAACAAGCACCAGAAGGACTGGGTCGCGTCGTCCGGCCGCGTGCTCTTGTACGTCCATGGCGCGACATATCCGGCGGAAACCGCGTTCGATCTCCAGCTCGACGGCATGTCCTGGATGGACTACATGGCTACGCACGGCTGGGACGTGTGGCTGGTCGACTTGCGCGGCTACGGGCGCTCGACCCGCCCGCCGGAAATGGAAAAACCGGCAGCGGACAATCCTCCGATCGTGACGACCGATGTTGCCATACGCGACGTCGGGGCCGCCGTCGACTACATCCTGAAGCGGCGCGGAGTAGCGAAACTCAGTCTGCTGGGCTGGTCATGGGGCACTTCCATCATGGGCGCCTATACGGCGGCCAACAACGACAAGGTCGAGAAGCTGGTGCTCTACGCGCCGCTCTGGCTGCGCAATACGCCAATGCTGATCGGCGGCGACGGCCCGCTCGGCGCCTATCGCACGGTGCACCGGGATGCCGCCAGGAAGCGCTGGCTGACCGGCGTGCCGGAAGACCAGCAGGCAGACCTGATTCCTTCGGGCTGGTTCGAAGCCTGGGCGGACGCGACCTGGGCCACCGATCCGAATTCAAAGGAGACCGGCCTGTTGCGCGCTCCCAACGGCGTCATCCAGGACGTGCGCGACTACTGGGCCGCGGACAAGCCCTATTACGATCCGGCGAACATCCGCGTGCCGACCCTGCTGATTCTGGCCGAATGGGACCAGGACACGCCGGCCTACATGGCCAAGGCCCTGTTCCCGCTGCTGAAGAACACGCCCGTCAAAAGCCTCGTCGAAATCGAGGAAGGCACGCACACCGTGATCATGGAAAAGAACCGCATGCAGCTTTTCCTCGAAGTGCAGGTGTTTCTCGACACCAAAATGAAGTAGAAAATGGCTGCCGTTCTGCGCGGCTTTGCGTCCAATAATCCGGTTTCAGTGCGGGTGCGAAGCTGAAACAGGCAGTACGGTTTCGGCAATCCGTACGTTGTCCAGCCGGCACTCCTCCAGCAAGCCGAAGATGCTCCCGCTCACGGCGGCCAGATCGTCCTCGGGCTCCAGCGGCCAGCTAAATTCCGCTTTAGGCGTTTCGTCCAGCCGCGACTCCAGCCTGACACGCACGCTGCCATCCGCGATCGAGGCGACCGTCACCTCCGGGTCGCCGATGCGCGATCGAAACGTGCGCAGGGCTCCGCTCAGGAACAGCTGAAATCCAATCTCGCGCCACGCGAAGCGTCCGGCCTGCAGCGCACGATGAAAATTCATGGGCGGGCGCGGGATCGGCAGCAGCGACAGGCCGGGCTGCCCGAGCTGCCCAGCCAGTTCGCGCGTAAAAGGCATGCCCCAGGCGCCGATATTGCCGGCGGTTTCGGTGAAATCAGGCGCATTTCGCGGCGTCACCACCGCGCCGGCCAGGAAGCGCAAGTGCGCCTGCTCTTCCGCGGAAGTGAGCGGTATGTCCACCGGGGCGAAGTCCAGCTGTGCCGCTTCCGGCTGCGACCCGGCCCGGCTCAGGCGGTACAGCAGGCCCGGGCTGAACCCTGAAATGGACTCCGCGGTGACCAGGGCGGTGCCGAGGCCGAAGTTCTTCGCCCGTCCCAGCGCCCCATGTACGTCGAACAGCTTGCGCAATACGGCGGTGTCGGGCACCACGCCGGGAATTCTTCCCGAAGCCTTGCCGCCCGTGACAATCACGAGCGGCACGGCGAACAGCCGCACGGCCAGCGGCGCATCCTGCGGAGGTTCCAGCGCCGCACCGATCGCGCGATACAGGGCTGCCAGGCACGGGGCTGAGGTCGCCTCGATGAGCGCCCGCCGGATTTCGCCGTCGGCGCCGGACGCGAGCGCCCGTTCCACGGCGGCGAGCAGCGTTTTCGTCGCGTCGCCTTGCTGCAACGCGGAAACCCGATTCGCAGCCCGTTCGGCCAGCGCAACCAGCCGGTTGTCGCCTTCTTCAGCAAAAGTCCTGGGATCGGGAACGAATTTCATGGTTGCCGCGCAAAGGACCGCATTGTAACGGCCACTCCCGTGCCGTGGCGCAGCGACGACTCGCCTTGACTCTGTCTAATTTGCGACTAAAACGTAAGAGGTGGCAGGACGGTGGAAATAAGTGGAAAGACGCCGCCGGCCGCCAAGCTGAACGTTCAGATAAACCAACAGCAGGGGGAGTACTCATGTGGTTAACCGAAGAAGAACGTAAACGCACCGCACCCGCCGAAAAAGCGGATTTCGTATCGCCGGTCCCGACGCAGATCGTTTCAAACGGCGAATACAATCCGATGCCCCAGACCGCGCAACAGAAACAGGTCGAGGGCCGCATCAAGGAAATGGCCGACCAGTACGCCCACCGGCTGAACATGGACCGGCGCACCTTCCTGAAGACGTCTTCCGGCATGGCCGTAGCCTTCCTGGCCATGAACGAAGTATTCGGACCGGTATGGAACGTATCCGAAGCCGAAGCCGCCGAACCCGAGGTGTCCGACGCCCGCGCCAAGGCGCTGAAAAAGCAATTCATCTTTGACGACCAGACCCACTTCGTGCGGGACGATTTCGACAAGGAAGGCCTGCTTGGTCTCGGCAAGTACGCGTCCGAACACTGGAATCCGGAAATGCTGAAGGACATTCCGCTGGTCCTGCAGCGCTACAAGTTCCAGAATTACCTGAAGGAAATCTTCCTCGACAGCGACACCAAGGTCGCGGTCCTGACCGGCGCGCCCTTCGACGATCCGGACTGGTGGCTGCTCTCCAACGACCAGATCAAGCAGGCCAGGGATGCGATCAACAAGGTCGCCGGATCCCGCCGCCTGATGAGCCATGCGGTCATCACGCCCAACCAGCCCGGATGGATGGACGAGGTGGATCGCGCCATCGCCGAGCTGAAGCCGGATACCTGGAAGTGCTACACGATCGGCGATCCCTTGTCGCCGTCGACGAAGGGCACTGCCTGGCGCCTGGATGACGAGAAACTGGTGTATCCCTGGTACGAGAAAGCAATGAAGTCGGGGATCAGGAACATCGCCATCCACAAGGGCCTGCTGCCGCTCGACTACGAGACGTCATGGCCCGGCGTGTGGAAACACGCGACTCCCGAGGACGTGCTGAAGGCCGCGAAGGACTGGCCGCAGCTCAACTTCATCATCTATCACGGCGCGATGCGCAACTTCCTCGAGGATCCGCAGCATTCGCTCGACAAGTTCGAGAAGACCGGACGCATCGACTGGACTACGGACGTCTGTGAACTGTCCAGCAAGCACGGCTGCAAGAACGTTTATGCCGAGCTCGGCACGACGTTCGCGACCGTCGCCGTTGCCAGCCCGCGCCTGGCTGCCGCAATGATCGGACAGATGGTGAACGAGATGGGCGCGGACCATGTCGTCTGGGGCACGGACTCGGTGTGGTATGGCAGCCCGCAGTGGCAGATCGAAGCCTTCCGGCGCCTGGAAGTGCCGGACGACATCATGAAGAAAATGGGCTGGAAGACCAAGTTGGGCGCCGCCGACGGCAAGGTGAAGACCCAGATCTTCGGCACGAACTCGGCCAAGCTGTACAAGTACCAGATCCAGGCCGAGTACGAGGAGCTCAGCCAGGACAAGCTGGCGCTGATGAAGCAGCATTACGAGGCCGAAGGCGTGGAACGCAACAACGTCGCCTACGGTTTCGTCGGTACCAAATCCGCATAAGCGCACGACGCAGTACCGCGGCAGGACGGGGAGCTCGCGCTCCCCGTTTTTTCATGCCATGACAGCGGCGATCCGCCGCGGATGGCGGCAGTCGCGAAACCCGGAGCGGGAGGGGGAAGGGAAAATGATATGCTGCCCCCGTCCTGAATTTTCCCCAGAGAACGGCCATGAAACACATCAAGTGGGACGAAATTCCCGAAGAACGCCTCAACGACAAGTTCATCCGCAAGCTCGCCTGGGATGGCGACATCATGATCGGCATGACGCTGGTGGAACAAGGTTATGTCGTCCCGCCACATGCGCACGACAACCAGCAGATGACATTCGTGACGAGCGGCCTCTGGCGCTTCAAGCTGGATGGCAGGACAGTGGATGTGGGCCCAAACCAGATGATTTTCATCCCGGCCAACGTCGTGCACACGGCCGAAGCCCTGGAAACTCTGGTGGCCTACGACATTTTCACGCCGCCGCGCCAGGACTGGATCGAAGGCAAGGACGCCTACCTCCGCAAATAGCACTGCGCCCCGCGCGCAGTAAAAGCGATCTTTTGGGCCGCGGAGTCAACGCTAACGGCTGACGCGGTTGCGTCCGGATTCCTTGGCGCGATACAACGCCTGGTCGGCGGACTGTATGACTTCCTCGGGTGTCGCCAGGCGGTCGTTCTTTTCCGCCACGCCCGCGCTCACGGTGACCGAAATCCACTCGTCGTCGCGCATGCCGTCGGCAGCCGGTCTTGCGCCGGGTTCGCCGGGCTGGCGCGGCCGGGTGGCGGAACGGATGCGCAGCTTGTACTCATTGATGCTCTTGCGCAGCGCGTCGAGCCTCGACATCACTTCCAGCAACCGCTTGCCGGGGAACACAATGGTGAATTCCTCGCCGCCGTAGCGGTATGCCCTGCCGCCGCCGCCAACCCGCTGGATGCGCGAGGCGACCAGCTTGAGGACCTGGTCGCCAATATCATGGCCCCACTTGTCGTTGAATGCCTTGAAGTGGTCGACGTCCAGCATGGCGATCGTGTAGTTGTGATTCAAGGCCATCAGGCTCTCGTTCAGCGCCCTGCGGCCGGGCAGCCCGGTGAGCTCGTCGCTGAACGCCATCCGGTGGGAATCCTGGAGCACTGCCACGGTCACGATCAAGCCCGCGGCCGTGAACCACATGAACATGTCCGACGTCGCAACCACGTTGCAGGCCGCGGCGAAGGCCACGATGGAGACGGCCAGCGCCGCCTCGATCACGCCCCCTCTGGCAACGGCGCCGGATATCGCGGCGACCAACGCAACCAGCATTGCCACGATGCCCGACTGCGGAATCGGCGATCCGGATATCACGACATCCGCCAGCAGCGGGCGGTGCAGAAATTCCGTGACCCCCTTGTACTCGCCGAAAATGACGGCGGCCGTAAGCCCGACCGCGATGAGCAGCGCGGCCAGCCTGCGCCAGCCATAGCTGTTGAGCGCGCCACGCTCCCGCACCCAGGTCAGGATCGCGAGATTCAGCGGGACCAGGATGCATAACACGGCATAGACCGTATTCGAGACGAACTCCGCCGGCTGGCTTTCCGCGAAGAACACCCGGAAGCAGATGTAGGCAATGAGCAGGGACAGCACGGCGAACAACGCGCGGCCGCGCTTGAATGCAAGCGCGATCATCAGCCCGGCACCGAGCATGAAATAGGGCGCATAGATCTTCAGCACCACGAAGAAATCGGGCAGATCCGGCGCGTAGCTGACCAGGAGGAAAGAGGCGCAGACGATCAGGAGCGGCAATATGAAATTGCCGGCGGCCTTCGCCACCACCTCTGAGAACGACGGCTCGTCAAGTACGAATGCCGGCTGGCTGGTCGTGTGCATGAGTTCTTCCCCGGCGTGGCGACCGGCATCGTTTTGTTGCTTGGTGGATATCATTTGCAAGAGACATACCAGGGGCTGTTTCGTTCCTCAAATGCCCGCTCTTGTTGTCCCCGGACGACAACAACCCGGGGGCTACGGATAGGGGAATCATTACGCTGGGTTTTTGCTGTCGTCCGCAAACGACGCGAAGTGACCAAAAAACAAAAGCCGGGCGTGCCCGGCTTTTGTGCATGCATGGCTGCCGCGCGGTTCAGTTCTGCGGTTTCCAGTTCTTCGCCATGTCCTTGGCCTGGGCGATCTGCTCGGGCTTCATCTTGTGCTCCAGCTTGCTGAT
>DASVNF010000091.1:0-4900 GCA_036384015.1 Burkholderiales bacterium | reverse complement strand
GAGTATCAGAACGTCGAAGTCACCTGCAGCTGCGGGGTCAAGTTCACCACCCGCTCCACGCTGGGCAAGCCGTTGCATGTGGAAGTCTGCTCGTCCTGCCACCCGTTCTACACCGGCAAGCAGAAGATCATGGACACCGCCGGCCGGGTCGAAAAATTCCGCCAGAAGTACACCAAGGGCGCGAAGACGGCAGCGAAGCCAGCCGCCTGACGCGATCAGCCGTTCCCACAAAAGGCAGCGCAAGCTGCCTTTTGCATTTTGGGCGCCCGATTTGAAGCTGCGGCCGCGGCTCCGGGCATAGAATATGTTCAACAAGTAAGGGTGCCTCCCCGTGGGGGAAACGAAGGGCATCCGCGCGAGTCCAACCGCCACCATCCATGCTGCGCCCTGCTCACCTACTGCGCCACGAGAAGCTGGCCTCGGCGATCACCGCCCATCCGGTCAGACTCACCATTCTCATCTGCCTGGTGTGGATCCTTCCCGGGCTCACGGGACATGATCCCTGGAAGCCGGACGAAGCCCAGGCCTTCGGGGTTGTCTACCACCTGCTGGAAAGCCATGACTGGGTCGTGCCCATGCTCGCGGGCGAGCCTTACCTGGTAAAGCCGCCGCTGGTCTACCTGAGCGCGGCGTTCTTCGGCGTGCTGTTGTCGCCTTTCATGCCGCTGCACGATGCGGCAAGGCTGGTCAGCGGCGCGTACATGGCGCTGACGTTCCTGTTCATCGGTCTCGCGGCGAAAGAACTCTACGGCCGCGACAAGGCCTGGATCTCCCCGCTCATGCTGCTGGGTTGCGGCGGATTGCTGCTGCGGGCGCACCAGCTTGTCGCCGACGTGGGGTTGATGCTCGGCATGGCGGCGGCATTCTACGCCCTTGCCCTGTCGGCAAGACGCGCGGCACTCGCGGGGTTCTGGCTGGGAACAGGTCTCGGGGTGATGATCTATTCCACCGGGCTGGTCGAATCGTTGATGGCCTTGCTGGTCGTGCTGATCCTGCCGATGGCTTCGTCTCACTGGCGTACCCGCCGGTATACGCTCACGCTCGTGATCGCGCTCGTGGTGATGCTGCCCTGGGCGATTGCCTGGCCGATGGCCCTGCATTCGCGTTCGCCGGAATTGTTCGCGGAATGGTTCTGGACGGAAAACCTGCTGCGCCTGAAAGGCATGTTCTCCGTCGGGCCGGAGGACGAAAACCTTTATCACCTGCGGAACCTGCCATGGTTCACCTGGCCGGCACTGCCGTTCGCACTGTGGTCGCTGTGGTCCGAAGGACGCGCCGGCCTGAAGAAACCCGGGATCATCCTGCCGCTCGTCGCCTTCGTGGTTTTCCTGGTTTTCATCAGCGCGCTTGGCGAAGGCCGTGAGATTTACGGCCTCCCGTTGTTGCTGCCGTTGTCCCTGCTCGCCACCGTGAGCATCCAGAAGCTGCCCCGCGGCGCCATGAACGCCTACTACTGGTTCGCGATCATTCTGTTCACGTTTTTCGCGATGGTGGGATGGTTCTACTGGACGGCCATCGACTTCGGCGTGCCGAACCGCTTGTGGCGGCACATGATGAAGCTCCAGCCCGACTATTTTTCAGCCGCGCATCCGCTGGCCATCGCCGCCGCGATGCTTATCACCACCGCCTGGTTCGTGCTGCTGTTCAACATCAAGCGCTTCCCCGAACGCCCCGTCGCGATCTGGGCTGCGGGCGTCACCACCATATGGGCCTTGATCGGCCTGCTGCTGGTGAACTACATCGATACCGGCAAAACGTACCGGACCATGGTCGCGCAGCTGGTTGCGGCGCTGCCGCCAAAATACGGCTGCATCTACAGCCAGTCGCTGGGCGAACCGCAGCGGGCGATGCTCTATTACTTCGGTAATGTCACGACCGAGCGCCTCGAGAAGAACGGGGCGCGTCCCGATTGCGACCTGCTCATCACGCAGGACAACTGGAAAAACCCGGGCGAGCTGGGACCGCCATGGAAAATGGTCTGGCAGGGCCGCCGTCCCGGCGACAAGCAGGAACGCTACCGCCTCTACCGGCAGGTCCCGGAGGCGGCGAATTGAGCGATTCCCTGCGCAGGTTCTTGCTGGAAAGCACGCCCGTTCGCGGCGAAATCGTGCATCTCGATGCGACCTGGCGAGCCGTGCTGGAACGGCGCGAGTATCCCGCGCCACTGGAAAAGCTGCTCGGGGAGATGATGGCGGCAGCGGCGCTGCTCTCGGCCACGCTCAAGTTCGAGGGTTCGCTCATCATGCAGATGCAGGGCAGCGGACCGGTGCAGTTGCTGGTCGTGGAAGCCACCAGCCAGCACACGTTGCGCGCTACCGCGAAATGGGAAGGCGAACTGCCCGACGGCAACGTCAAAGCCTTGCTGGGAAGCGGGCGTTTCGTCATTTCCATCGTGCCTGAAAGCGGCCAACAGACCTACCAGGGCATCGTCGCCATGGAAGGGGACAGCGTCGCGGAGGTGCTCGAGCACTACATGGCGCAATCGGAGCAGCTCGAGACGCGGCTGTGGCTGGCATCCGACTCGAAGCAGGCCGGCGGACTGCTGCTGCAGAAGCTGCCTGCGGCGCCGACAATGGATGCCGACGCATGGAATCGAGCCATCCAGCTCGGCGGCACCATACGGCGCGAGGAATTGCTGTCGCTGCCTGCCACCGAAATAATCCGCCGGCTATATCACGAAGAGGACGTGCGCGTGTTCGATTCGCGCCCGGTCGCCTTCCGCTGCTCCTGCTCGCGCGAGCGCGTGACCTCGATGCTGCGCATGCTCGGCCATGACGAAGTCCGCTCCATCATAGAGGAACGCAGCACGGTGGAGGTGGATTGCGAATTCTGCGGTCGCCATTATTCATTCGACGCGGTGGATGCGGAGCAGGTGTTCGCGTCGGAGCACATTACCCGCGCACCGCCCATCAAACATTAATCCTGAACCGCAAAGGCGCAAGGAACGGCGCGCAAAGGAAAGCAGAGAAGAGATATGAACTGTAACGTGGTGAAGTTGCATCGACCGCTGACTTGACCCGTGGGTATTTTTTCCATTTTGTCCGGTTTTCTTTGCGTTCCCTTTGCGCCTTCGCGCTTTGCGGTTCGGATCTAAATGTCGGATAACGAAGCAACGCGAGTACGGATCGACAAGTGGTTATGGGCGGCCCGGTTTTACAAAACGCGCAGCCTGTCGGCCGAGGCAGTCGACGGTGGCAAGGTGCACGTCAACGGCGAAAGGGTGAAGCCCGCAAAGATGCTCAAGCCCGGCGACGTGCTGGTCATCCGCAACGGGCCCTATGCCTGGGAGATCACCGTACTCGCGATGAGCGAGCGGCGCGGGCCGGCGTCGGAGGCGGTGAATCTCTACAAGGAATCGCCGGAGAGCCGTACAGCCCGCGACCAGACAGCCGCGACAATCAAGGCGGAAAACCAGTCCAATCCCTTTCCGCGTGGCCGCCCAACGAAAAAGCAGCGCCGCCAGATTCACCGCTTTTTCGAGGAGAATGAGTAACTTCGAAAAGTCTGGGAGGATGATCTGAAGGCCCTGACCGCAGCGCAACATTTTTCTCGACAAGCCGCAAAACCCGGGCGTACACTGCCGCCTCCTTTCCGCCCCCGTCACCAAGAGTGCCTGAAGACATTCGCCGGCGGCTGCTGTTCAGGATGTTTCCGCTTGAGGAGATTCTCGGATGGATGACGTAGTTATCGTCGCCGCGCTGCGCACCGCAGTCGGCAAATTCGGCGGCACGATCGCGAGAATTCCCGCAGCCGATCTCGGCGCCAAAATCATTGCCGCGCTGCTGCAGAAAACCGGCGTCAAGCCGGATCTGGTGAGCGAAGTCATCATGGGCCAGGTGCTCACGGCCGGCGTCGGCCAGAACCCCGCGCGCCAGGCTTCGATTCGCGGCGGCCTGCCCGACATGGTTCCCGCGATGACCATCAACAAGGTGTGCGGCTCAGGACTCAAGGCGACCCATCTCGCCGCGCAGGCGATCAAGGCGGGCGATGCCGATATCGTCATCGCGGGAGGGCAGGAAAGCATGAGCCTGGCGCCGCATGTACTGAACGGCGCGCGCGACGGCCTGCGAATGATGGATGGCAAGCTGGTCGACACGATGATCGTCGACGGCCTGTGGGACGTCTACAACCAGTACCACATGGGCACCACGGCGGAAAACGTCGCGAAGAAGTTCAATGTGAGCCGCCAGGAGCAGGACGAATTCGCCGCGGCCTCGCAACAGAAGGCCGAGGCCGCGCAAAAAACGGCGCGCTTCAAGGATGAGATCGTGCCGGTCACGATCCAGACCAGGAAGGGCGACGTGGTTTTCGACAGCGATGAATACGTCCGCCATGGTACGACAGCGGAATCGCTCGCCGGGTTGAAACCCGCATTCGACAAGGGCGGCACCGTAACCGCGGGCAATGCTTCCGGACTCAACGACGGCGCGGCGGCGGTGATGATGATGACGGCGGGCCGCGCGAACGAACTCGGATTGAAGCCGCTGGCGCGCATCAAGGCGTACGCTTCGGCGGGCGTGGACCCGAGCATCATGGGCATCGGCCCGATACCCGCCTCGAAGCTGTGCCTGAAGAAGGCCGGCTGGTCGGTCAAGGACCTCGACCTTCTGGAGATCAACGAGGCCTTCGCGGCGCAGGCGATCGCGGTCAACCGCGACATGGGCTGGGATACTTCGAAGGTCAACGTGAATGGCGGGGCCATCGCCATCGGCCACCCCATCGGCGCATCCGGTTGCCGCATCCTTGTGACCCTGCTGCATGAAATGATCAAGCGCGACGCGAAGAAAGGCCTGGCCTCGCTGTGCATCGGCGGCGGCATGGGCGTGGCGCTGACCATCGAGCGTTGAGCGCGACCGCCGGGGCGCCCGCGGCCCCCATCGTCATCGACACCAACATCGTC
>DASVNF010000090.1:0-32127 GCA_036384015.1 Burkholderiales bacterium | reverse complement strand
CCGGCGACGCCACGGAACTCCAGGCCCGCGGCCACGTTGCCGAGCGCGGTCCGCCAAGGCATCAGCGCATCGCCCTGGAACATGTAGCCGGCCTGCGCGTTGACTGCTTCCAGCGCACTTCCGAATGCGACGACCGAGCCTGCCGACGGCCTAAGCAAGCCGGCCGCGACGTTCAGCAGGGTGGACTTGCCGCAGCCGGTGGGCCCCACGACGGCGACGAACTCGCCCTCACCGACCCGCAAGTCGACGTCGGATATCGCGACATACGAATCCGCGCCGGGAACGCGGGAGGGGAACGAACACCTCACCCCCTGGAGGATCAGCGCAGGACTAATCGGAGTCTCCCTTATCGGCGGAAATCAGAGAAAAGAGAAGAGAGAAAAGGGAGGTCAAGAGCGAATGGGATCCAGGGTTTTTACCTTTTACCTTTTACCTTTTACCTTTTACCTTTTACCTTTTACCTTTTACCTTTTACCTTTTACCTTTTCTCTCTTCTCTCCAGGCCCGTCCTAGGGCATGGGCGTGATCGCTCCGCTGTACTCGAACGGGTAGCGCCATTCTCCGGAATACAGCATGCCGCTCATGTAGTAGTCGATGCTCACCTGGTCGAGGCGCTGCATGTCGCCCACCTGCTGGATGACGCTGGACAGGTCGCTGATGGCCGTGACCTGGAGCATCGCCTCGCCGAGGCGGGGCACCATGACCGACTGGTTGTTGACGCCGCGCGCGAAGGGCTTGCCGTTGACGTCGATCCGGTATTTCATGCCGTCGGCGGGAATGTCGTAGTTGTTGGGATTCTGGATGCGCAGCGTCAGGTCCCAGGTCTGCTCGAGCACGGTGGACGGCCCGAGTTTCAACTCGGAAATCGATATGTCCACACGCGCCATTTCCGGCTCCGGTTTCCCCCTGGCGCAGCCCGCCAGCGCAAGCACAATCAGCGCAACAGTGACGCCGGATCTCATGGTGTTCCTCCATTCTCATACGGCCCCGGCCTTGCGCAACAGCGCGGCGACGGCTTCGGCCATTTTCCGGTAACCCTTCGCATTCGGGTGGATCGGATCGGATTTGTAGTCATTGTCGTACATCAGGCTCTTCAATACCGAAGCTTCCAGGGGCAGGCCGTTGTCGCGGGCAATGATTTCATAGAACGGCGCATTGCCGCTGAACAGCGCGGGCTGCGGCACCGCGATCAGCACCACGGATATGCCGCGCTCCTGTGCCAGCCTGATCATCGCACGCAGGTTGGCTTCCGCTCCGGCATAGCCGGTGCCGCGCAGCATGTCGTTGCCGCCCATGCAAAGCAGCATGATGCGCGGCTTCACTTCATCGAGGACGTCCGGCAGCCGCTCCAGGCCGCCCGCCGTCACCTCGCCCGGAAATCCCGCCGCCACGACCGGCCTGCCGATCAGTTCCGACAGCACGACCGGATAGCTCTCCGACGGGCCGGCTCCCGTTCCATACGTGAGGCTGTCGCCGAAGGCGAGCACCACGTCCGTGGTCGCGAGCTTCGGCAGTTTCGGCGTGGAGCCGCCGCAGGCGGAGAGCGTTAGCGTTAGCGCCAGCAGCGCTGCCGCGAGGTGCTGGATGCTGCGTGCACGCCGCAGACACGGCGAATGGGGGTTGCCGCAGGGGCGGGAGGCGGCGTCAGGGCGCGTTACCCGCACGAGCGTGACCCGTTAGCGACTTGTCGCCCGTTTGCGGGAACGCGAGTCTGACTCGGCAAGCGACATTGCCCACGCTCGCTAATGACTCGACTCCGCCCCAAGCTACGCCCGCCGGAGAGCCGAGTCCGGCCGACAAGTCGGTAACGTGTCCACGCGCCGCGCTGAGAAAAAAGCTTCATCCCCCAGGTCCTTCGCCTTTGACTTTCACTCAGTACCGCTCTCTTGCTTCCCTGCTCAGCACGCAGCACTCAGCACACGGCACTCGCTTCACTCGCCGGCAACGGTGAGTCCCTCGACGAGGATCGACCCGCACTGCCTCGATCCGCGCGCAACCCTGTCGTTGCCGACGGCGGCGATGTTCATGAACATGTCCTTGAGATTCCCCGCCACGGTGATTTCGTTGACCGGGTAGGCGATCTCGCCGTTCTCGATCCAGAATCCGGCGGCGCCGCGGGAATAATCGCCGGTCACCATGTTGATTCCCTGTCCCAGCAGTTCCGTCACCAGCAGGCCGCTGCCCATTTTCTTCAGCAGCGCCGCGAAATCCTCCCCGGTCGAATCCATGATGAGGTTATGGTTGCCGCCGGCGTTCCCGGTGGAGCGCATGCCCAGCTTCCGCGCCGAATAGCTGCCAAGGAAATAACCTTGCAGTACGCCGGCCGTGACGATGTCACGCTCGCGCGTTGCCACGCCTTCGTCGTCGAAACCGGCGCTTGCCAGCCCGCGCTTCAGGTAAGGCAGGTCGCGAATCCGGACGTTGGGCGAGAACACGGGCTTGCCCAGGCTGTCGAGCAGGAACGAGGACTTGCGGTACAGGTTGCCGCCGCTCACGGCGGAAACGAAGTGCCCGAGCAACCCCGACGCTATCGGCGCTTCGAACAGGACCGGCACCCGCGTGGTCGCCAGTTTCCGGGAGCCGACCCGGCGCGCCGCGCGGTGGCCGGCCTTTGCTCCCACGTCCGCGGCGGATTCGAGATCGTCCGCCGACCGCGCGGTCGCATACCAGTCGTCACGCTGCATCAGCTCGTCCTTGCCTGCGATCACCGCGCAGGCAACGCTGTGGCGCGAACTGGGATAACCCGCAAGAAAACCTGCGGAGTTGCCGTATGCGAAATGCGATTGCTGCACCGACACCGATGCGCCCTCGGAATTGCTCACCAGCGGATCCGCGGCGAATGCCGCCTCTTCGCAGGCCTGGGCGAGTTCGATGGCCTGCTCCACCGTGATGGGCCAGGAATGGTAGAGGTCAAGGTCGGGGAACGCCGTTGCCAGCAGGTCGGCATCCGCCAGGCCGGAATATTCGTCGCTGGCGGTCAGGCGGGCGATGGACAGCGCGGCGTCCACCGTGTCCTTCAGCGCCTGCGGGGAGAAATCCGACGTGCTGGCATGGCCGCGCTGCTTGCCGATGTAGACCGAGACGCCGATGCCCTTGTCGCGATTGTATTCGATGGTCTCGACTTCGCCGCGGCGCACCGTCACGTTCTGGCCGAAGCCTTCGCTGGCTTCGACCTCCGCGGCCGTTGCGCCCCGCTCGCCTGCATAGGCAAGAACGTCGCGGGCCATCTGTTTGAGGGTGGATAACGGGTAGGTGAATTCGCTGCCGGACACGATTTTGGGATCCCGAATATGAAGCGGCGCGCCTGTTTGCAAGGGCACGCCGCGGAATATTCGCTATGATACCAGTTGCAACGGCCAAGACTCCCGATGGAAGACGAAGTCCAGATCAGCAAGACCCAGCGCAAGCGCGAAAGCCATTCCCTGCAGGACATCGGCGAGGAACTGGTGGCCCTGAGCATGGAGCGGCTGGAGCAGCTCAACCTGCCCCAGATCCTGCTCGACGCGGTGCTGGACGCCAAGCGCATATCGAAGTTCGGGGCCCTGCGCCGGCAGATGCAGTACCTCGGCCGGTTGATGCGCGACGTCGATCCTGCGCCCATCCGCGAACGCCTCGATGGCTGGAAAGGCCAGTCAGCCACCGAAATCGCGAAAATGCACCAGATCGAACGCTGGCGCACCCGGCTGCTGGAAGACGACCGGGCGCTGGGCGAACTGGCGGATGCCCATCCGGGCGCGGACATCCAGCGGTTGCGGACCCTCATCCGTAATACCCAGCGCGAATTCGAGGCCAAGAAACCGCCGAAAAACTTCCGCGAACTGTACCAGGCGCTGCGCGAAATACTCGATCCCAAGGCAGGCTAGCCACAGCGGGCACAGACGTCACAGGGGAAACCCGGCAACAACCCGTAACGTGATAAAAGTAAGAGGGACACCACAGTTACCATGGCGCGTCGATATGGTTATTCATCCGCGGGCCTGCCTTTCTCCGTGTTCTCTGTGTCTTCTGTGGCAAACCGGGTTCATCAAGAGACATGAGCGATAGCGAACAGGAACAAGTGGTAATCGGGCTGGTGTCGGTCAGCGACCGCGCCTCGAAAGGCGTCTACAAGGATGAAGGCATTCCGGCGCTGAACGACTGGCTGGGCAAGGTCATAACCAATCCCTGCCGCATCATCGACCGTCTGATTCCCGATGAGCAGCCCGAGATCGAACGCACCCTCACCCGGCTCTGCGACGATGAAGGCTGCCATCTCGTGCTCACCACCGGCGGAACCGGACCCGCCGTCCGCGACGTCACGCCGGAAGCCACGCTGGCGGTTGGCGACAAGGAAATGCCTGGTTTCGGCGAGCAGATGCGGCAGATCAGCCTGAACTTCGTGCCCACCGCGATCCTGTCCCGCCAGGTTGCAGTGATCCGCGGCAGGACGCTGATCATCAACCTGCCGGGCCAGCCGAAATCGATCCGGGAAACGCTCGAAGGGCTCAAGGATGCCGACGGCAAGCAGAAGGTGCATGGCATCTTCGCGGCGGTGCCCTATTGCATCGACCTGATCGGCGGGCCCTACATCGAGACCGATGAATCGATCGTCAAGGCTTTCCGCCCCAAGTCCGCTCTCCGGCCAAAGACCTAGGGCCTGGTGCTGAACCGCAAAGGCGCGAAGACGCAAAGGGGTCGCAAAGGAAAGCAAGAAATGCGGAATACAGATGACAGTTGCCGAAGTTATGAATCCCCAACAAGTCGGCAATGTCTCGCAACCGTGGCCTTCGACCCGTTAATATCTCGATCCGGATTCTTGCATCTACCCTCCTTTGCGTGTTTTTCTTGAGCCATTGCGTCTTTGCGGTGAAGGGTTAACTGCCTCATGGTTGAACAGCTGAAAGCAATAGAACTGGAAACCCGGCCGCAGCCGAGCCACGCGGTAATCTGGATGCATGGCCTGGGAGCGGACGGCAGCGACTTCGTTCCCATCGTGCGCGAGCTGAAGCTGCCGCAACTGGGCATCCGCTTCATTTTTCCGCATGCGCCGATGCGTGCGGTCACAATCAACGGCGGATTCGTGATGCGGGCGTGGTACGACATCCTCGGTCAGGACCTCGCGCGCCAGGAGGACGAACGCGGCATCCGCGAATCCGGGGATCTGGTCGACCAGCTGATCGATAAGGAGATTGGCCGCGGCATTCCCGCCAACCGCATCGTGCTGGCCGGGTTTTCCCAGGGCGGGGTGATGACTCTGCAAACCGGCCTGAGATACCCCAAGCGCCTGGCGGGGCTGCTGGCGTTATCGTGCTACCTGCCGCTGGCGACCACGCTCGAGAACGAACGAAGCGCGGCCAATCAGGACGTGCCGATTTTCCTCGGTCACGGCACTGCGGACGACATCGTACCGCTGCAACGCGGACTGGCCGCGCGGGACGCGCTGACGAAGCTGGGCTTCAAGCCGGAATGGCACCAGTATCCGATGCCGCATTCCGTGCATCCGGACGAGATCGCCGACATCGGAGCCTGGTTCCAGCGCACGCTGCTCTGACGGCAGCCGCCCGCCAGCCCAAAGAAAAAGCCGGCATCGCTGCCGGCTTTCATATTGAGGCTTTGTATTGTTGTTCTTAAATCTTCTTTTTCTGGTTTTCGCGCAATCCGAAAATCAGGAGCGGTTCGGGACTCGCCGAGCCGCAGCGAAGCGAAGTATACGCAAAAAATTGCGGCGGGCAAACCCGTTCCGGCGCCGCCGTACCGTCAGTCGGCACGCGCGACGATCCGGTAGCGCGCCATCTCGAATTCGCTGCCGTTCTCCAGCAGGATACGCGGCTCCAGCACATATTTCGTGCTGTATACCTCCAGTTCCAGGTTCGCATCCGGCGAAAAGCTCGCCGCCGGCAGCAACAGGCTCACTTCGCCCTGGCTCATGCCGCCGCCGGAACTCGACGGCAGCAGCAGGGCCTTCCACACCTGGCGGCGATTCGTCCGCTGGCTCAGGCTGACCAGCCGGGCGCCGCGCGCGAGCAACTCGATGCCGACATGGCGCTGGCCGTTATCCTGCGCCGCCAGCCGGCGCACGATCCCGACCGCCCAGACGCGGCTGTCGGTGGGCCGCAGCGCCAGGACCTTGCCTACCTGCAGCCACTCCCCGGTGCCCATCGGCAGCACCGCTCCGTATCCGCCGTCGCTCTCGTTTTCGACGGCCCAGGTTTCCGCTGGCGCGCGCAACTGGTCGGCAATCTCGTCGGGGGAGAACCGTGTCATGATCTCCTGGGCGCCGTGGACCACCCCGATCTGGGAAACCGAGCGACGGCGTTCCGCGCGGCGCTCCGGCCGGCGCTCCCACCAGTGGCGGCCAAGGTGCTCGAGCACATGGACCACCGCGCCCATGTCGCTGATGCCCTCCAGATTCATCTCGCGCGGCCCGATATCGCCCTCGGCCAGCCGCGCGGTGAGCTGGTCGAGCTGGTTGATGACCCGCCCTGCGCCGAAGAAACGCGAACCCGCGCGCACCACGGAAGCCTGCGTATAACGCACCGGCGGGGTCCAGCGATCGATGTCGATGAGGAAATTGCAGGCCTTGGCGGGATGGCGCTGCAATTCGAAGCGGTCCGAAAGATTGTCGATGATGCGGCAGGCGATCTCGACTTCCAGCGCGGGAAGGCTGTCGGCCGCCGAAATTGCGAGCATCATGGGCTTCAGGAATTCGCGCGGCAGGGTCGACTTGTCCTCATAGACCACCAGGCGCGCGCCGGTGAGGCCCTTGTCCTCGACGAACGCCCACATCTGCGACAACGTCTGCCAGATGTCCCGTTCCACCGGCAGGTAGCGCATGAGCTGCCACTTCAGGCGCATCGTCGTGGCACGCATGGCGCGGGCGACCACCACGGGAATTTTCTCGCTCACTTCCGCCCAGCCCAGGCTGTAGGTCTGGAACTGGCGGGCAAGATGCGTGTAGGCGGCCTCCAGCTGCGCGCAATACAGCGATATCGCCCCCCAGATGCGCGCCTGGTCTTCCGACTCGCCAACGCCGCCGCTCGTGAAATACTGGGATTCCAGCTCGGCCACCAATTCGCGCGCCCCCCGGTCGGCAAGATCGACGATCTCGATCTGGGCCCCGAGCTTGAGTTCGGACTGCGAATGAATGGCGTCGAGGCGGGATCCGAACTCCGCGAGCAATTCCGCACCGGTCTGCATGGCCATGGCGTCGGGAAGGCGCGGTCAGGCGGCGCGCTGCATGATCCGGTAACGGGCCATGTCGAAATCGTGCCCGCCCTCCATCAGCTTGCGCGGCACCAGCAGGTAGGTGCGCTCATAGGCACGCATCTCGAAACTTTTTTGCGGAGCGTAGCTGCCCATGCGCAGCAGCAGGTTCATTTCACCGGTGCCGGTCGTCTCGGTCAGGTTCGAAGGCAGGAGCACCGCGTTCTGGCGGCCGCCGCCGGTGTTTACCGGCGCGAGTTCGACCACTGTCGCGCCCTTGGCCAGCACCTGGATGCCGACGTAGCGCTGCTTGTCGTCGATCGAGGCGAGCCTGCGCACGATGCCGACGCCCCATGCCGCCCCGTCTTCGATCTTCACCCCCAGCAGTGTGCCGACCTTGAGCCATTCGCTCCTGGCATGCGGGAGTATGGCGCCGTAACCGCCTTCGCTCTCGTTCTCGACCGCCCAGGTTTCGGCGATGGTGTCGAAGCTGAGGTCCTCGCTGTCCCCGGAAATGGTGGTAACGATCTCGTCGAAGTCGTGGACCACGCTGATCTTGTTCACCGAGCTGCGCCGCTCCTCGCCACGCGCTGGCGGCACGGGCGACCAGTAGCGCGCCAGGTGCTTGAGCACTTCGATCACCTGCTCCGGCTCGTAGCTGCCGCCGAGATTGATGTAGGACGGCACCACGCCGTCGGCGTGCACCGTGGCGATGAGCTTCTCGAGTTCGGCGGCCGCCGTGCCCGGCCCGAAAAAGCGCAGGCCCGGTTTCATTTCCAGCCGCTGCATCATGCGCGCCGGCGATTTGCTCGCGCCCAGGTCGACGAAATAGTGCGCCCCCTTGGCCGGCTGTCGCTGCAGCAGGAAAAATTCCGAAAACTGCGCCACGACCCGCTCGGCAATCTCCAGCTTGGCCGGCAGCAGGCTGTCGGTGGCGGAGATCGACAGCATCATCGACTTGAGGAATTCGCGCTGCGGCGTGGATTCGCCGAATTTGCCGGGATAGACCTCGACCTTGCTGTTGGAGAAGCCTTTTTCCTCGGTGTAAGCATAGAGTTTGCAGAGGTCGCCCCACAGGCCGGGCTCGACCGGGCCATAGCGCAGCAGGTGCCATTTCAATTGCAGTGCGCCGGCGCGCAGCCCGCGCGCCACGATCACCGGCACCTGCGACTTCACCGCGCCCCAGCCGGGTGCCCCCGACTGATAGCGCTTCAGGCAGAGTTCATAGCCCAGGGCCAGTTGCTTCCAGAACCGGAAGACGGTGGTCCAGATGCGGTTCTCCTGGAATTTCTGCAGCCGGTCCCGGCCGGTCAGGTATTCCTGGGAAAGCTTGCGCTGATGGTTCTTCGCCGCCGAGTCGATCACGTCCACGATTTCCACGAGGCGGCCGACCTTGAGGTCGTCGGCGGTCTTCAGCGAATCGAGCCAGAACGCCAGCTCCTCGAGCGTCTTGATGGAATCGTTCGCCGGCAGTTCGGCAATCAATTCACGTGCAGCCTTGTCGTCCGCAAGCGGATGATCCGATTGCGTCCCCTTCATCCACCCCAGCATTTCCCCCTCCCCCGGAACCTGCCGAACGCCTGACGGGCGGGATTATAGCGCGCCCCCCCTGTTCTCCTCGCAGAGGAGACTTAGGGGCGAGGGATGAGGGACGAGGGGTGAGGGAAAGCCAAAGACCGCCGAAAAACCGGGCTGGTCGAGCGCCTCGGCCACAGACTCAGGCTGCTCTCCCCGCGACCCCCGCTCCTCGTCCCTTGCCTCTCGGGCGGGTCGCCCGCCGCCCGCGGCGCGCGTTTACCCCGGCGAGCAATGCCAGGCCAACCAGGAAATAGCTGCCGGTAATCAGAATGGCGAGCCGGTGGTCGCCCTCCGAGAGCCAGGAGACCAGGCCGTAGGTCAGCGGTCCCAGTATCGAAGACAGTTTGACCGCCAGGCCCCAGAGCCCGAAGAATTCGGCGCGGCGGTCGGCGGGACTCAGGTAGCCGACCAGCGCGCGGCCCGCCGACTGGCTGGCACCCAGGCAGATGCCAGCCAGATTGGCCGCGACCCAGAACAGGGCCGGCGTTGTCGCCATCCAGGCCAGTATCACCGTCAGGCACCATCCGACCAGCGTCAATGCCAACGTGCGCACATGGCCCAGTTTGTCCTGCAACTGGCCGAAAGCGAGCGCGCCGATGCTGGCCGTGAGGTTGACCACCAGGATGAGCATGATGGTCTGCTGCGTGGAGAACTTCATCGCCTGCTCGGAATAGATGGCTGCCAGCGTGATCACCGCCTGCACGCCCGCCTGGTAGAACAGGATGCAGATCAGGAACCGGAACAGGTCGCGGTAACGGGCAGCCTGCCTGATCGTTTCCCAGATGCGGGCCAGCGCGTGCCCATACGCGCCGGAAGGCAGCCTCTGCGGAACAGCCCGTTCCCTGAGCAGCAGGAACGTGGGCAACGATGCAATCGCGAACAGCACCGCGGTGATCAGCATCGCAACCGGCACGAAGTGGGCCGCCGTTGCCCCCTGCCCCTGCGAATGCATGACGTATCCGAGCGAAAGGCCCAGGCTCAGCAGGCCGCCGACATATCCGAGCGACCAGCCCCAGCCCGACACCTTGCCGAGAGCGCGCCCCCGCGCGAGTTCCGGCAGGAACGCCGCGGCCAGATTCTCGCCGGTACCGAAGAAGAAATTGGATACGACGAGCAGCAGGATGCCGAGAGCCAGGTCGCCCGGACCGACCAGGGCCAGCGCGGCGGTCGATGCCACGCAGCCTATCGTCGTCATCGCAAGGAGGCGCTTCTTTGCCGCATGCGCATCCGCATAGGCGCCGATCAAGGGTGCCGTGACGACGATCAAGGCATAGGAGACGGAAAGGGCCGCCGTCCAGGCAAAGGTCGCCCAGACTTCCGCGCCGGCGACGACCGCAACAAAGTAAGCGTTGAACACCGCGGTGATCACCACCGTCGTGTAGCCGGAGTTGGCGAAGTCGAACATCATCCAGCCCCAGATTTCGCCGCGCCGGACGCTGGATGCCAAATTGCGGGAAGGAGCTGCGTTCATACCGCGTGCCGCAGCGTCTGCTTTATCATGGCTGGCCTGCGTGCCTTGGGATCATCAGGGTTTTGCAGTGTACAGCGGCGCGCCCCAGGCACGCACACGCGCCATCACCTTGACTGCCGCATCGGCCGGCGACGTCGCGGCGACATTCAGAAGAGGGAACATGAACATCAAAAAACACAATCCTGGCGGGTTGTACCCGCAATACCCGGGATACGCGCATGCCATTGAGGTCGCGGGCGCGGCCCGGACGCTCCATGTCAGCGGCCTGAACGGCTACGAGCCGGACGGAAAGATCATGCCCGAGTCATTCGAAGACCAAAGCGAATTGATCTGGCGGCATCTCACCGCGATCCTCGCTTCGGCGGGCATGGAAATCCGCAACCTCGTGTTCCTGAGAACGTACCTTGCAAGGCCGGAGTACATGGAAGAGAACAAGAGGATCCGCAAGAAACATCTCGGCGACCATGAGGTAGGCCTTACCGTGGTCTGCGCGACCCTCCTCAAGCCCGAATGGAAGCTCGAGATCGAGGCGGTTGCAGCCGAATGATGACCGGGTATGCCGCTGGTGGGCGTCGCTGATTAATGATTGCGGCACTGGAAGAAAAAGCCCTTGGGTCCAGGATCAGAACTGGAACCAAGGGCAAGGGGTCGGTACCCAACTCCTGAACTGGGTCACAGACAGGTGCTGACTACCTGGCTCCCACCTTAGTCGTTTACCGGCGACACATCTATCCCTCGATCGGATTATTCCTCAGGCTTCACGGACTATGGCCGGCGGCCGCCGGAAAGATGTTCAGGTGCAGGGCAGGTTCTGGCGCACTGGCACTGAGAGCGGGCTTGCCTGGGAAGTCGACC
Organism: Burkholderiales bacterium; assembly: GCA_036384015.1. GTDB lineage: Bacteria > Pseudomonadota > Gammaproteobacteria > Burkholderiales > JACQAP01 > JACQAP01. The sequence continues at coordinate 21,041 of DASVNF010000090.1, read as the reverse complement.
GCCCATATGCATCTAGATAAAACGCCCCCGGTTCCAGGGAGGGTAGGAACCGGGGGCTGACAGTCCGCGACCGAGGGGAGCGGTCGCGCGCTATCTGGGAGTTAGAATTTAAGCCGCATCGAAAGTTCCGGCGCGGTCGTTAACCGGATGCTGTGGCTGCGCCTGCCGGCCAATCGTGTCCAGCCGCAACCAAGCCGTCAAACGACGCAACGGGCTGATGCGTATACGATGCGCGCGGGCGGGGAACTGACGAACGGGCGCATGGCTCAGGAGAAATCGGCGGGCCAGTTCCGGCCAGTCGCCTTCATTCCTCCCATGGCGCTGAAGCATTTGCCTGCATACGAACTCTCCGGCTGTGCTGCTCGGCCAGGCCGCCTGGTCCCCAACCAGGGAGTTGGGCACGAAATCATCGACGCCATAGGGCAGGCCGCGAAAGCAGAGATAAATTCGCCCGGCTTTGTCGACTGCGAGGTAGGCACGATTGGCGGGACCCACTGTCTTCAGGTCGAAATTCGCAACGGCTCCGGATTGCGTGAGCCGGCTGCCGTCTGCCTGCAGAACAACGTGGTCCATCCATTGCCTCCCTCGTCCGATATCCTGCCGTTCGACTGCCGCCCCGGCCGAGAGTTCACCGCCAGTTGGAACGGGTGCCGCGGGGCGGGCGGCTTGGCCGGTCCCTGAGGACCCGATCAGGGGCGGAGGCGGCGAGGCGGCGCAGTATCGGGCGAGCAGGCCGGATTCGAGCCAGACGTCCGCGCCCCAGGCCGGGAACCTACTGCGTCTCGCGCCGGCCATATCCGCTATGGCAAGAGAAGAGTCCACCCTGTGCGCGCTTTGCAGGCAGGCCGCAGAAGATCCGTTTGTGAGGAATCCGAGCCATGTCGTGCATCCAGTGACAGGTGCCCATGGCCTTTACGACATTCGCGGCGAAGCCGTTTGTCCGCATTGTGATGCCCGCTGGCGGCGTAGCCCGGACAGCGTGGAGCTGGTCGAATGGGAGAGTACGATTCTCAAGGACGAGGGATCGTTACATTGATGCCATATCATTCGAGTGACGCCAAACCCGCATTGAACGCCACTTCCCACAGGTGACCGTCGAGGAAGTCACCCGCATAGCCGCCGCAGGGCGTGGCTTGCGCGCGCTTGACGAGCCTGGCGCCGGCCTGCGCCGCCCCTGGCGCATGACAGCATCGACTTCAGCCTGTGAAGCGACGTTGTGGCGTGAACTCGGTGGAGCCCGAGGCCTGCAAGGGTAATGTGCTTTCGGCAGCGGGGCTCGTTGGAGGCCAGAGCGCCAGCTTCAATCCGGACTGCAAATTGAAGAAGACCACGGCGCCGTTCTCGACGTCGGTGCCAACAATGCCCTTGGTGGGAAATCCGACGCCGTCTCGATAGAACGCCACTGCCCGTTCCAGGTCGTCAACGCCAAGCGTGATGGGCGTTATATGTGGATGCTAAAGGCCCCCCGGGCGGTATTGGCGACGCCTTGATGCGAAGCCCGGGGCGGCGGAAATGCGGGAGCGGGAGCGGGACCCTGGGTCGAAAGTCGGATCCCCGGTTCAGGACTTTGCTTCGCCCTGCTCCGGCCAGTTCTTGATGTACCGCTTGAGGAGCTTGTTCTCGAAACTGGCGGCCCGCAGCGCCGCCTTCGCCACATCGTGGAAGGACAACACGCCGACCAGCACGCTCTTGTCCATGATCGGCAGATAGCGGACGTGTTTGTCCGTCATCACGCTCCGCATGTGGTCGACCGTGTCTTCCATGTCGCCGCAGAGCGGGTCGCGAACCATGACCTCGGCGACTTTCACTTCATGGATGTCGCCGCGGTGGCGATGCACCGAAGACAGGACTTCGCGGAAGGTCAGGATGCCTGTCATGCGGCCCTTTTCCATGACCAGAAGCGAGCCGATGTCATGCTCGACCATCAGGTTGACGGCCTGGGGCAGCAGCGCCTCGGGTGCGATGCTGTAGATCTGGCTGCCCTTGATCTTGAGTATGTCCTTGACCTGCATGCCTCCCCCTCTCCGCTGATATGGCCGGCGTCTAGATGACACCCCGGGCCTTCATGTCCCGCAGCTCTTCGGCATCGTAACCGAGTTCCGCCAGCACTTCATCCGTATGCTCGCCCAGCCGCGGGCCCAGCCAGCGCGTGCCGCCGGGAGTTGCGCCCATCTTGGGCACGACGCCGGGAACTTTCATCGGCGTGCCGTCGGGGAGCTCCGCCTGTTCGATCATTCCGCGTGCGCGGTACTGAAGATCATTGACGATATCTGCAATGTCGTAGATCTTGCCCGAGGGCACCTGGGCATCCGCGAGCACCTTGAGCACATGGTCGAGGTCGTGCGCGGCGCACCAGGCGCCGATCTCCTGGTCCAGTTCCGCGGTGCGGCCTACGCGTCCGTCATTGCGGGCCAGTTCCGGATCCCCGGCCAGGTCGTCGCGCCCAATGGCGAGCATCATGCGTTTGAAGATCGAATCGCCGTTGGCGCCGATGACGACATACTTGCCGTCCCGCGTAGTGTAGGTGTTCGACGGCACGATGCCGGGCAGCGAAGCGCCGCTGCGCTCGCGCACAAAACCGGCGACGTCGTATTCCGGCAGCAGGCTTTCCATCAGGCTGAAGACCGATTCGTAAAGCGCGACGTCCACCACCTGGCCCTTGCCGCCGTTGACTTCGCGGTGCCGCAACGCCATGAGCGCGCCGATGACCCCGTAGAGCGAAGCGATGGCATCGCCCAGGCTGATACCCACGCGCACCGGCGGCCGGTCGGGATGGCCGGTCACGTAGCGCAAGCCCCCCATCGCCTCGCCGATCGCGCCGAAACCGGCGCGATCGCTGTAGGGTCCGTCCTGGCCGTAACCGGAGAGGCGCACCATCACCATCCCCGGATTGCGCTGCGAGAGCGCTTCCCACCCCAGGCCCCATTTTTCCAGCGTGCCGGGACGGAAATTCTCGACCACGATGTCGGCTTCGGCGGCAAGGCGACGGACGATCTCCTGCCCCTGCGTTTCCCGCATGTTGACCGTGACCGACTTCTTGTTGCGGGCCTGCACGTACCACCAAAGCGAAGTATCCTGATGCAGCTTGCGCCACTGCCGCAGCGGATCGCCGCCGTCGGGAGATTCGACCTTGATCACCTGGGCGCCGAATTCGGCGAGAATGCGCGAACAGAAAGGCCCGGCGATCAATGTGCCGAGTTCGAGAACTTTGACACCGGATAGCGGACCCATGAATATTCAGCGGGAATGAGTGGAAGGCGGGAATGCGTGAAGGGTAATATCGCGGGCGGCTTCGGCAACGGTGCCGCCATTATCTGCAAAATCCTCAAGATGCGGGAATCGATACCATGAAACTCTTGCCTGCCCTGATTGTTTCCCTGCTGCTTATGAGCGAGGTGGCCATGGCTTGTCCAGACGTACTGAACCACAAGATGAACAACCTCGACGGCAAGCCCGTCGACCTGTGTGAATTCGCCGGCAAGGTGGTCCTGGCCGTGAATACCGCGAGTTACTGCGGCAATACGCCCCAGTACAAAGGCCTGGAAGCGCTTTACAGCAAGTACAAGGACAAAGGCCTGGTGGTCGTCGGCTTTCCGGCCAACGACTTCGGCGCCCAGGAGCCGGGCACGGCGAAGGAGATCAAGGACTTCTGCGAACTGACTTACGGCGTAAAATTCCCGATGGTGGAAAAAACCAGCGTGGTGCCGGGGAAGGCCAATCCGGTGTTCGCGCAGCTCACCAACATGACCGGAGAAGCACCCGAGTGGAATTTCCACAAGTACCTGCTCTCACGCGACGGCAAGCGCGCCATCAGCTTCTCCGCCAGGACACAGCCGGAGAGCGCGGAAGTGGTCAAGCAGATCGAAGCCCTGCTCGCCGAAAAACCATAGATCTCCAACCCTGCACCGCAAAGACGCGAAGAAAGGCGACGCAAAGGAAAGCAGGGAAAGAGAAAATTGAGGCGTGGCTGGTAGAAGACGGTTGCCTGCGCGCTGCGTCCGTTCACCCCCTTCCTCCCACTCGAAATTCATTTCTTGCTTCGCTTTCCTTTGCGTCCCCGTCGCGTCGTTGCGCCTTTGCGGTTGGTGGGTTTGCCTCAATCACCAGGTATCAACGAAAGGCCGCTTCTTCCCCGTCCGGGGCTTCGCAGGCGGCAGGGAGCGCAGGCCAGCCATGACCCAGGAACGCGTCTCGGCGGGATCGATGACGTCGTCGATCTCAAACAGCGTCGCGGTGCTGAGGGCCTTGCCGCGTTCGTAAGCCTCGGCCACCATCTTGTCGAACAGCGCCTTGCGCGCCTCCGGGTCGGAGACCGCCTCGAGCTCCTTGCGGAAACCGAGCTTCACCGAGCCTTCGAGGTTCATCGGACCGAACTCGCCGGTCGGCCACGCCACCGAGAACATCGGCAGATGGAAGCTGCCGCCCACCATGCCCTGCGAACCGAGTCCATAGGCCTTGCGCAGGACGACCGAGAAAATCGGCACGGTGATGTTGGCGCCCGTGACATACAGTCGGCAGCAATGCCGTACCAGGGCGGTGCGCTCGGCGTCGGGACCGACCATGTTCCCCGGCGTATCGCAGAGCGACAGCACCGGAATGTCGAAGGCATCGCATAACTGCAGGAAGCGCGCGGCTTTGTCCGCCGCGTCGGCATCGATCGCACCGCCCAGCACCATGGGGTTGTTCGCGATCAGACCCAGCGGGCGCCCTTCGATGCGAATGAACGCAGTCACCATGTTGGTACCGAAGTCGCGCCGCAGTTCCAGCACGGAGTCCTTGTCGGCCACCAGGTCGATGATCCGGCGCACCTCGTATACGCGCAGGCGGTTCTCGGGCACCGTGTGGCGCAATTCGCGCTGGTCGGCGCACTCCCATTTCGCCACCGGCCCCTGGAAATAAGAAAGGTATTTCTTCGCCGCCGCGACTGCCTCGGCCTCGTCTCCGACGACGATGTCGATGACGCCGTTGCGACGCTGCACAGCCACCGGCCCGACCTCATCGGGGTGAAACACGCCGAGGCCACCGCCTTCGATCATGGCCGGTCCGCCCATGCCGAGCGAGGTCTTCTCGGTGGCAATGATCACGTCGCAGCAGCCGGCGACGACGGCATTGCCGGCAAAGCAGCGCCCGGACACCACGCCGACCAGCGGCACCAGCCCGCTCAGCTTGGCCAGCAGCGTGAATGCTTTGAGGTCCAGCCAGCCGGCGACGATCTCGTCGGTGTCGCCCGGCCGCCCGCCCCCGCCCTCGGCGAATATGACAATGGGCAGTTTCCACTCGGCGGCCAGTTCGAACATGCGGTCCTTTTTCTTATGGTTCTTCGCCCCCTGCGTGCCTGCAAGAACGGTGTAGTCGTAGGACATCGCGATGCAGCGGGCATCGGTATCTGGGAACAGCCCGCCATTGACCCGTCCGATGCCCATGACCAGGCCGTCGGCGGGGGTGCGCGCGATCAGGTCTTCCATCGTGCGGCGAGTGCGCTGGGCCGCGACCGTGAAGGCGCCGTACTCATGGAAGCTGTCCGGGTCGCACAGCTCGGCGATGTTCTGGCGCGCGGTGCGCAGCCCGAGCTTGCGCCTCTTTTCCACGGCGTCGGGACGGGCAGCATCCAGGGTCAGCGCACGCCGCTGCTGCAACTCCGCGAGGTCCGGCCGCACCCGGTCGAGATCGACCGCTTCCGCCGCGACGGCGACGTTGTCCGGCCCTTCGGCGGCCTCCACCACCAGAAGGATCGCGCCTTCGTTGAGGGTTTCGTCCACCGCGGCGCGGACTTCGCGCACCACGCCGGCGACGGACGACGGCAACACGTGCTCCATCTTCATGGCTTCCAGGACGGCCACCGGCTGGCCGCGCCGCACCGTGTCGCCGATGCCGACGTCGACGCTGACGACCGTGCCCGGGATGGACGCGGCAATCGCATGCATGCCGTCCGGAACCGTTTCCTGCCGAGCGACAACCGGCCCGACCTCCCGCTTGCCGTGGTTGAGGATCGCCAGCGGATCGCCGCTCGCGGACTGCCCGGGCGCGCACAAGGCGGCGAGGTTGTCCTCGATCAGCGTCGTATGCCAGATTCCCTTCGCCACGGGCGCGAACGACAGCAGTCCCATCAGAAAGTCGCGATTGCTCGCCACGCCCCCGATGCGGAAATCCGCGAGCGCCCGCCGGGCCTTCGCGAGCAGGCGCTCCATGTCGGGCACCGGCACGTAAACGATCACCTTGGCAAGCAGCGAGTCGAACCTCGGATTGATGCGGGACCCGCCATGGCTTCCCGTGTCGACACGCACGCCGGGCCCACCCGGCAGGTCGAAAGCCTCGATGGTGCCGCTGGCCGGACGCACGCTGCCATCCGTCGAAAGCGTTTCGGCATTCACGCGCAACTGGACTGCCATGCCGCTGGGCAAAGCGGGTTCGCCCGCCAGTCCCAGGTCGTTCAGCGTGCGGCCCCGGGCGATGTCGAGCTGGGCCAGGACCAGGTCCACGCCCGTCACCTCCTCGGTCACCGTGTGCTCCACCTGCAGCCGTGGGTTGCATTCGATGAAGACGAAACCGTCGTCCGCGACCAGGAACTCGAACGTGGCGAGGCTGCGAAGCCTGACAGCGCGCGCCATCCGCAGCGCCGCGTCGATCAGCTGCTTGCGCAACGTTTCCGGCAACGCCGGTGCCGGCGCCACTTCGACCAGCTTTTGCCGGCTGCGCTGCAGGCTGCACTCCCTCTCCCAAAGATGCGTGACTGCTCCGCCGCCATCCCCGATCGCCTGCACTTCGATGTGCCGCGCGCGCGCCAGGAGCTTTTCCACATAGACGTCGCCATTGCCGAAGGCCGCCTTGGCTTCGGACCGGCAGCGCTCGAAAGCGCTTTCCAGCGCGGCGGCATCGTGCACCGGGCGCATGCCCCGCCCGCCGCCGCCGGCGATGGCCTTCACCATGACGGCGCCGTGGGTCTGCAGGAAGCGCCTCGCTTCCTCGATGGACGTGGGACCATCGGTTCCCGGCAGCACCGGAACGCCGCTCTTCACCGCCAGCGCCCGCGCCTTGCCCTTGTCACCGAACAACGCGAGCACTTCCGGCGTCGGCCCGACAAAGCGCAGCCCCGCCGCTTCGCAGTGCTGCGCGAACGCGGCGTTCTCGCTGAGAAATCCGTAGCCCGGATGGACGGCATCGCAACCGGCCTCGCGCGCGACGCGAACGATCTGCGCCGCATCGAGGTAGGCCGCCGGCCCCGTGCCGGTCAGGCGATGCGCCGCATCCGCCTTGCGGACATGGTCGGACGCCGCGTCGTCCTCGGAGTGGACGGCATGCGCCCGGATGCCGGCGTCGGCGGCGGTGCGGGCAATGCGGATGGCGATTTCGCCGCGGTTGGCGATGAGGAGGTTCCTGATTGTCATGGCTTCACGCGTGGATTCGATGCATGGCTTTCCCGGTCAGACGGCGCCGCTCGCCCGCAGCTGAGCAAGCTGGTCCGGAGTCATCTCGAGCCATTCTTCCAGAACCGCCGCCGAATGTTCTCCCAGCATCGGCGGGGGATGCCTCAGTTGCATGGGCGACTCGCCGAACCGGACCGAGAAACCCTGCATGGGGACTCTCCCCGCCTTCGGATGATCCATGTTCAGGATCTGTCCGCGATGCGCGAGATGAGCGTGATCGACGATCTCGGCAACGGAGGCCACTTTCGCGGAGGGGACGCCGATCGACTGGAGAATGGCGAGCAATTCGGCTGCCGGGAGGGTTGCGGTCCAGGCGGCGATGAGCTTCTCCAGTTCTTCCGCGTTCTGCATTCTCGCGGAGTTTCCCTGGAATCGCACATCCGCGGCGAGATCCGGCCTGCCCATGGTATCGAGCAGTGCCTGGAACATGGGCTCGCCCGCGACTGCCAGGTGCACCCATGCGCCGTCGCCGGTGGGGAAAGTGTTGCAGGGCGCGGCATAGCGGTCGCGATTTCCCCGGCGCGTCATGGTGCGGCCGAGCAGCATTTGTTCCGGAATGGCGGTCATCAGCATCGACAAGGCGGAATCCAGGAGTGCGACGTCGACGATCTGCCCTGCGCCGGTGCGATGCCGGGCCTGCAAGGCGCCAAGCGTTCCGATGGTCGCGTACAGGCCGGTCGAATAATCCACGACGTATGTGCCGGCCATTGTCGGCCGCCCGCCCGGTTCTCCGGTGATGTCCATCAGGCCGCTCATGGACTGGGCGATGACATCGAAGCAGGGCTTGCGCGACAGCGGCCCGCTCTGGCCAAAGCCGGAAATGCGCGTCACGATCAGGCGTGGATTCAGCGCTCTCAGCGTGTCCCCGTCCAGGCCCATTTTTTCCAGGGTGCCGGGCACGAAATTTTCGACCAGAACATCCGCCTTGCGCAGCAGGTCCCGCAGCACCTTCTTGCCCTGGTCCGATCGCAGGTCGAGCGTCAGGCTGCGCTTGTTGCGATTGAAGACCATCGTATAGAGGCTCTCGCCCTCGATGAACGGAGCGAAACCGCGGCTGTTCTCGCCGCGGCCCGGCGGTTCCACCTTGATGACATCCGCTCCCATGTCGCCCAGCAGCATGGCGCAATAGGGTCCTGCGATGAAACGGGAAAGATCGACAACGCGGATGCCGTCCAGCGCTCCTGCGGCAGGCGATGTCTGACTGTCAGTCGGCATGATTATTCTTCTAAAAAAATGAAAATCCCACCCAGCTCTCTCCTTGGCGGGAGAGAGCTGGAGAGAAGGGGCGTCACGAGGCGAAGTCGCGCAAAACCCTGCCGGCCTTCGGCGCACCCCCGAGAATGCCGCCACCGTCGGCCACCATTTTGCCGTTCACCCAGACGCCGTGCACGCCGGTCGCCGGCGTGGTGAGGCGTGACGCGCCCGCGGGCAGGTCGAACACACGCCTCGACGGGCCGCGGCCCACGGTTTCGGGATCGAACAGCAGCAGGTCGGCATGCATGCCGGTCGCTATGCTGCCGCGCTGCTTGATGCCGAACAGTTCGGCGGGTTCTGAAGTCAGCTTGCGCACCGCCTGTTCCACCGGCATCAGCCTGCGGTCACGGACCCAGTGGCCGAGCACGTGCAGGCCGAAACCGGCATCGCACAGGAATGTGAGATGCGCACCTGCGTCGGACAGCGACACGATCGCGTTCTTGTCCTGCATCATGCGCCCGACCGCATCCTCGTCAGAATTCAGCAATGTCGCCGTGAACATGGTGTCCAGGTTCTCCGCCAGCGCCAGGTCGAGGATGAAATCCACCGGATGCTTGCCTTCGGACCTGGCCAGTGCGCCGATGGATCTGCCTTCGTAGGGAGCGTGAACCGGATCGGCGACCTGCGCCACGAAGGCTTTCTCCCATTCGCCCGTGAACATGCGGCGGCTGCGTTCGGTCAGTTCGGATTTCAGGGCGGCGCGCAGCGCGGGGTCTGAAATCGCAGCGGCAAACGCTTTTTCGTCCATGCGCATCAGTGGCTGCCAGGTGCGCAGGCCCTCGAATACATAAGGCTCATGCAGCGTGAACTCGAAATTCAGCGGGCAGGGAGAAACCGCACCGTACAGCCTGCGTCCGCGTTGCTGCGCCGCCCCGATGAGCGCAAGGTCCTCGAAGGTCGCCTCCGGCGTCAGGTTGGAATGCAGCAGCGCCGCGATCAGGTAAGGCCGGTCCGCCGCCGCGCACAACTCCTCGATCCAGGGCACCGGCGTGTCGGCGCCCTTGGTCATCATCAGCAGGCCCTTGCCGCAGTCGCGCAGGACCGCGGACAGGGTTTTCATTTCGTATTCGTCGGCGAGGCGGGATGGCATGGGGATGCCGGCTTCGCCGTTATGCTGGCCCGATCGCGTCGTCGAGAACCCGCAGGCGCCGGCTTCCATGGCTTCCGCAACGATCGCGCGCATCTGCTTCACTTCATCGGCCGAGGCCGCGCGCTTCGGTGCCTCATTGCGCATCACAAAGGTGCGCACGCCGGAATGGCCGACAAAGCAGGCGACGTTGGGGCCGACGCCGTTCTTCTCGATCATGTCGAGATACTGCGGAAACGACTCGAAACCCCAGTCGATGCCGGTGCGCAAAGCCTCGATGGACATGCCTTCCACATGGGTGAGGTTGCGCATCACCAGGTCGCGGTCCGCAGGCCGGCAGGGCGCGATCGTGAATCCGCAATTGCCCATCACGACCGTGGTCACGCCGAGGGCCGGCGACGGATTGGCGAACGGATCCCAGGTGATTTGCGCATCGTAGTGGGTATGGGTATCGATGATGCCGGGCATCAGCGCCAGGCCGCCGGCGTCGATGCGCTCTCCGGCCCGGCTTTCGATTGCGCCGACGGCGGCGATGCGGCCGTCGCTGACTGCCACGCTTCCCCGCCTGGCCGGGCCGCCCGATCCGTCATAGATCGTGGCGTTGTCGATGATGAAATCGTGCATCTGCTCCCCCCCGTTTTTTTATTGGCCGGTTCGTTACCGGAAGTTATGGCGGACAGGATACTCCGGTGTTCAGCGGTTCCGGTCCGGGTAGCGGATTTCCAGCACCTCGAGCGTGGTCGCACCGGCGGGCCGGTTCCAGGTGACGGTATCGCCGGTTCGGGCTCCCATCAAGGCTTTCGCCAGCGGCGATTGCCAGCTCACCCGGCCTTCGGCGACATCCGCCTCGTCCTCGCCGACGATGGCGAAGGTGTGGGTCGCCCCGTCCCCGTCTTCCGCCTTGACGCTGGCGCCGAAGCGCACTTCATCGAGGGGTTGGGCCGTGACATCGACGAGTATCGCGCCGTCGAGCCGCGCCTGGTAATAGCGCAGGTCGCGCTCCACCTGGATCAGCCGCGGCCGGTCGAAAGCCTCCGCCGCCTGCTTGAGCCGCGCATGTTCCGCCTGCAGGGCCTCGACCTTCCCGCGCAGCTGCTCCAGCCCGGATGGCGTGACGTAATTGGGCTCCGAACTGACCGGGCGCTCCGGCAGTTCCTCTCCCAGCAGGTCCTCGCTGTCCTCCTTGACGAAGGCACGACTCATGGATGGTCCCTCGATGACTGGTGCGTCGCCGGCGGATGCCGGCTTCAGGGAGACGTTCGGATCGAAAATGATGTTACCAAGATTCAGCAGTCGCCATGCACCACTTACTGGTGACCGCGGGCGCGGCAAGGCGTTCAATCCGTGACGGAAGAATCCGTCACTTGTGCCGCTCAGCGGACCTGGCGTCCTTCGCCGGGGCCTTTTCTTCGTGGCCGCCCTCGGAAGCGTGGGTCAGATACAGGGACAGGCCGACCAGGGCGATCGCGCCGCCGAAGGCAAGCAGGTCCAAAGGCGTCTCCATCCTCATTTTCACCGCGTGCTCGAACAACGACACGATCAGGATCATGAGGATGACCTTGGCAAGGCGGTTTTTCAGGTCGTCCAGGGTTTCGATCAGCAGGATCTTGCTGGAGGTGCGGGATCCGCGGGCAGCGTCGAGGTCGCTGACAAACAGCTCGTACATGCCCAGCGCGAATATCAGCATGACCGTCGCCAGCAGATAGCCATCCACCACTTCGACCACATGGGTCACGGTATCGTCATGCAGGCCCCTGCGCGCCTCCGCCGTCAGGGTGGGGTCGGCGTAGTGCAGGATATGGGTCACCGCGTACCAGACGTCCACCGTGGTGATCCAGAACACGGCAATCGCGGCGGCCATGCTCGCCACGACCGCAACGACGACGATGAAGCGGCTGTTCCACAGGCAGCGTTCGAACACGCGTTCCAGTCTGTTCATTTTTCGGGATGCTCCGATTGACCCGGTGCGATTATAGGGCCGCGCCCCTGCCGGCGCGCCTCATTTCGGCGGTTCGGCCCGCACGCCCGCCTGCCTGCCGCGGCGTTCAATCTCATTGACCATGTCGCGAAACTGCCGGGTCACATTGTTGCGCAAAATCAGCTCCCCTATCAGCGGCGGCAGCGCTTTCTCGGGTTCGATGGTGCCGTGCCAGCGCAGCACGATCGGATCGGCCGCCGTCGCGCCCTCCTCGATCTCGTAACGGCCGTCCAGTTTCTTCAGGTTTCCCTTGATCAGCCGCACGTCGATGCGATGCGGCGGGAGCTCCATGGACTCCACCACCACATCGATAGGCACCGTGAAAAACAGGAAACCCGCCTGCCCGACCTGCTCGACGATCGCCGCATTGCTCCGGTATTCGAGCAGCCGGCTCTTGCTGATTCCCGAGATGAAGTCGGGCAGCCGGTCGTAGTCGGTAAGGGTCTGCCAGACAACGGCGAGGGGCGCGAGCAGGCTCGCCCGGGCATCCACATGCACCTCGTCGCCGCGCTTTTCCGTTTTCACGGAAAAATCGCTGGCGGCATCACTGCCGCCGCCTACCCCGGCCAGCGCCGCCGTAAGGCCGGCGACCATCAGGAGCCGCAACCGCGACAACTGCGTCAATCCACCTCCCGCATGGCGCAATCCGGCGCCTCCTGGCTGCAGAAACGGCCGGGGAACTTGAATCCAGCCCCATAGCCGGGAGGATAGCAGTGCCTGAAGACAAAGGTATCCGCAAGTCCGGGTTGCCGCGGCGGATCCGGGATCGCGGCGTGTACAATTCGTGGCACTTTCCCAGTCCCTGCGCCTGCCGCGGCGACCGAATGCACCTACCGAAGGGGTCATGCGGTGAGTAAATCGAGGCTGCTCCTTGTCGTCGCGATCGTCGTCCTGCTCGCCGCGGCATACTTCCTGTTCGACCTCGGCCAGTACTTCAGCCTCCCCTATATCAAGTCGAGGCAGGCCGAGCTCGACGGCTACTATCGCGAGAACGCGGTCCTCACCCTGCTCGCCTTCTTCATCGTCTATGTCACCGTGACCGCCCTGTCCCTGCCCTGGGCCACGGTCATGACCCTGGTCGCCGGCGCCGTCTTCGGCGTGTTCTGGGGCACGGTCATCGTTTCCTTCGCATCGACCATCGGCGCCACGCTCGCTTTTCTGGCATCGCGCTTCGTGTTGCGGGATTCGATCCAGGCCCGGTTCGGCGACAAGCTGAAAATACTCAACGAGGGCATCGCGAAAGACGGCGCGTTCTACCTGTTCACCTTGCGCCTGGTGCCGGCGGTACCGTTCTTCGTCATCAACCTGGCGATGGGCCTGACGCCGATAAGGACGTGGACATTCTATTGGGTCAGCCAGATCGGCATGCTCGCGGGCACCGTGGTCTATGTGAATGCCGGGACCCAGATCGCAAAAATAGACTCGCTGCGCGGCATCCTGTCGCCGACCCTGCTGGCTTCATTCACGCTGCTTGGCATTTTCCCGCTGGTTGCCAGGAAAATCGTCGACACCGTGAAGGCGCGCAAGGTCTACGCAAGGTTCAAGCGCCCCGGCCGTTTCGACCGCAACGTGATCGTCATCGGCGCGGGCTCGGCGGGCCTGGTATCCGCATACATTGCGGCCGCGGTAAAAGCCAGGGTGACGCTCATCGAAAAGGATCGCATGGGCGGCGACTGCCTCAATACCGGCTGCGTGCCGTCGAAGGCGCTGCTGCGCACCGCGAAATTCCTTTCCCATGCAAGGCGGTCTGCCGAGTTCGGGGTTCGCGAGGCCCGTGTCGATTTCAATTTCGGCGATGCCATGGAGCGCGTGCAGAACGTCATCGCGGCAATCGAGCCGCATGACTCCGTGGAACGCTATTCGAAGCTCGGGGTGGAATGCATCTCGGGAACGGCGAAAATCCTCTCCCCGTGGGAAATCGAGGTGAACGGCAAGACCCTGACGACGCGCTCGATCGTCATTGCCGCCGGCGCGCGGCCGTTCATCCCGCCGATCCCCGGGATCGAACGAACGGGCTATCTCGACTCGGAAACGGTCTGGAGCCTGCGCGAGCTGCCGGAACGCCTGCTGGTCCTCGGCGGCGGGCCCATCGGCTGTGAACTGTCCCAAGCCTTCTCGCGCTGCGGCGCCAGGGTTACCCAGGTCGAAATGGCCCCGCGGCTGCTGATGCGCGAGGATCCCGAATTCTCGGACATGCTGCTCGCGCGCTTCAGCGCCGAAGGCGTGGACGTGCGCCTGGGGCACAAGGCCTCGCGCTTTGTCGTCGAGAACGGAGAAAACATCCTGGTCTGCGACCATGCAGGCCAGGAAGTCCGGATTGCCTTCGACAAGGTGCTGGTCGCGGTCGGGCGCATCGCCAATACCGGTGGCTATGGACTCGAAACCCTGGGCATTCCAGTCACCCAAAGCCGTACGGTGGAAACCAACGAATACCTGCAGACCCTCTATCCGAACGTCTACGCCTGCGGCGACGTTGCGGGGCCTTACCAGTTCACCCACACGGCCTCCCACCAGGCCTGGTATGCGGCGGTGAACGCGCTGTTCGGCGGATTGAAGAAATTCCGCGCCGACTATTCCGTCATTCCCTGGGCCACGTTCACCGAACCGGAAGTGGCGCGCGTCGGGCTGAACGAGAGCGAAGCGAAAGACAGGAAGATCGCATACGAAATCACGACTTATGGCATCGACGACCTGGACCGAGCCATCGCCGATTCGGAAGCCCACGGCATGATCAAGGTGCTGACGGTCCCGGGCAAGGACAAGATCCTCGGCGTCACCATCGCCGGTGAGCATGCGGGCGACCTGATCGCCGAATACGTCGCCGCCATGCGTCACGGCATCGGGCTCAACAAGGTCCTCGGCACCATCCACATCTACCCGACGATGGCGGAAGCCAACAAGTATGCAGCCGGAAACTGGAAGAAGGCGCATGCGCCGCAGGGCGTGCTGAGGTGGCTGGAGAGATATCACGCGTGGCGAAGGGGATGAACTGCAGGTGAAAGGTAAAAGCTCGAAAGGAAGAGCACAGCGCAGACATCAGCCTTTCCACTTTCACCCCTTACCTTTCGGCTTTTACCTTCGCTACCAGACCGGAATCGGAGCAGCAATGAAAATACTCCTTCTGACTTTACTTCTTCTGGCCCCGGGCTTCGCCTCGGCGGCCTTCGACCAGTCGCATGCGCAGTGGGAGGCGCTGACGAGGAAGCATGTGACATGGCTGCCGGGCGGGCATGCATCGCAGGTCGATTACAAGGGTTTCCAGGCCGACCGCGCGGCGCTGAAGAGCTATCTGGATGGTCTCTCGGCGGTCCCGCAAACCGAATACGATGCCTGGAGCAGGCAACAGAAGCTCGCCTTCCTGCTGAACGCCTACAACGCGTTCACCATCGAGCTGATCCTGACCGGATATCCGGACGTAAAGTCGATCAAGGATCTCGGCTCCCTCATCAGCAGCCCGTGGAAGAAAAAATTCGTCAATCTGCTCGGCAGGCAGCGCAGCCTCGACGACGTCGAGCACGGACTGATACGCGCCCCCGGCGCATTCGATGACGCGCGCATCCACATGGCGGCGAACTGCGCCTCGGTGGGTTGTCCGGCCTTGCGGAACGAGGCCTACAGCGGCGACAGGCTGGATGCGCAACTCGATGACGGCGTCTCGCGATTTCTGTCGGACCGTTCCCGCAACCGCTACAACGCCGGGTCGGGAAAGCTGGAGGTCTCGAAGATCTTCGACTGGTACGGCAAGGACTTCGCGACCCGGGCGGGTTCCGTCGAGGCCTGGCTGGCAGGGTATGCCGACAGGTTGGCGGACGACGCGACACAGCAGCAGCGGATTCGCGACAAGAAGGCCAGGCTCGATTTCCTGGACTACGACTGGGCGTTGAACGACGTCAAACGATGAGTGTCGCGGAACGAGGGGCGCTGTCCGGGAAAGAAACCGCCGCTCTGTCAATCGTGGTGCCGACGTTGGATGAAGCAGCGGACATTGTCGCCTTCCTCGAACCGCTGCAAGCGCTGCGCGAACGCGGCGTCGAACTGATCCTGGCCGACGGCGGCAGCCAGGATGGGACGGTCCGCCTGGCGGCGCCGCTGGTCGACCGGGTGATTTCCTCTCCGCGTGGGCGCGCCCTGCAGATGAATGCGGGCGCCGCGATCGCCGGCGGCGATGTCCTGCTTTTCCTGCACGCGGATTGCACGCTCCCGGCAGAGGCCGGCCTGCTCATCGCGCGCGGACTGCGGAATTCCGACCGGCGCTGGGGCCGTTTCGACGTGCGGCTCTCGGGAAAACCGCCGGTGCTGCGGATGGTCGAGGCCTTGATGAACTGGCGCTCGCGCCTCACCGGAATCTGCACCGGCGACCAGGGGCTGTTCGTCGAACGTGCGTTGTTCGAAGCCGCCGGCGGCTTCCCGCCGATCGCCCTGATGGAGGACATCGCCTTCTCGCGGGCGCTGAAACGGCATTCCGCGCCGTTATGTCTGTCGGCTCAGGTGACCGCCTCGTCGCGCCGCTGGGAAAAACAGGGAATCTGGCGCACCATAGTCCTCATGTGGCGGCTGCGGCTCGCGTATTTTCTCGGGGTCGAGCCCGCCCGGCTGGCGGAGATTTACCATGCCCGCAAGGAATGAAACGAGTGTCCTGGTTTTCGCCAAGGCGCCGGTTGCCGGCGCCGTCAAGACGCGCCTGATCGGCCTGCTCGGGGAGCACGGTGCAGCGGCCCTGCACCGCAGCCTCGTCGAGCACACCCTCGCCGTCGCACGCGACTCCGGTCTCGGGCAAGTCGAGTTGTGGTGCACTCCGGATACCGGCGACCGCTTTTTCGCGGCCTGCCAGGAGCGTTACGGCGTGACGTTGCATCGGCAGTGCGGCGGCGACCTCGGCGCGAAAATGCTGGATGCGCTCGAGGACGGGCTGGAACGTTCACGCCACGTCCTGCTGGTGGGCAGCGATTGTCCCTCGCTGACGGCCGCCGACATGCGGACCGGTGCGCGCGCCTTGCGGGAAGGACGCGACGCCGTGTTCTGTCCGGCCGAGGACGGCGGCTACATGCTGGTGGGCCTGTCGCATGCCATGCCGGCGTTGTTTGAAGCCATGACCTGGGGAACGGATACGGTCATGGAGGAGACGCGCCAACGCCTGCACAACCTCGGATGGCGCTGGCACGAACTTCCCGAACGCTGGGACGTCGACCGGCCGGAAGACTACCAACGCCTCGTGCGCGAAGGCCTCATGGCACCGGTTCCTGCCGCCAGGTCGTAAAACAACCGTCAGACAGGATTAACATGATGAACGGGATGACCTCGAATCCGGTGAATGCGCGCTTTTCTCCTGCATGTCCCGTTCATCCTGTCCACCCCTTGGAGGGGTTAAGATTGCCAGTCCAGTCCGCAGGCTGACCGCCATGTCCATCGACACCGCGAAACTCGCCGAATCCGTCGCCGCCGCCAAGGCGCAAATGCGCGGAGAGCTTCCGGACTACGCCCGCGCATTCTCGGAGGTCGAGGCGCACGTGCGCAGGGAAGTGGATGATATCCGCGAGCGCACGGCACGGGGCGAAACGGTCGTGCCGCAGATCGAGTATCGCGACATCGCCGAAGGACGCGTGGATCCCGCGCTCACGCAGGCAATCCGGCGCCGCGGCGTCGCAGTCATTCGCCGGGTTTTCCCCCGGACGCAAATCGAGGAGTGGAATTCCGAGCTCGGCGACTACATCACCAGCAACGGCTACTATGAAACCAGGGTCGACCCCGCGCTCGACCGGTACTTCAGCGTGCTCAAGTCCGGCCGCCCGCAGATCTTCGGCATCTACTGGTCGCGGCCGCAGGTGCTGGCCCGGCAGGCGGAAGGCATGGCGAAAACCCGTGCCTTCCTGAACGGATTGTGGAAGAGCCGCGACGGCGGCGAACCGCATTTCGATCCAGGCCGCGAATGCACTTACGCGGACCGCATCCGCCGTCGCGAACCCGGGGATTCGACGCTGGGGCTTTCGCCGCACATGGACGCCGGTTCCGTCGAGCGATGGCTGGACCCGGCATACCGCAAGGTGTACCGCAACGTGTTTTCGGGCAACTGGCGCGACTACGATCCGTTCGACGGCGCCTGGCGCACGCAGGTCAGGGAAATCCCGTCCCCGGCGGTTTGCAGCATGTTCCGCACTTACCAGGGCTGGACCGCGCTGACCCCGCAGGGACCGGACGACGGCACCCTCAAGCTCATTCCGATCACGATCGGCATCGCGTACATGTTGCTGCGGGCCTTGCAGGACGATGTGCCGGAGTCCGAACTCTGCGGCGCCGAGCCGGCGCGCGCCCTGTCGGCGAACGCGCAATGGCACGGCGCCCTGCTGCCCGGCCTGGTCAGCATTCCCCGCGTCGAACCCGGCGACACGGTCTGGTGGCATCCCGACCTGGTCCATGCGGTCGAAGACCAGCATCGCGGCACCGGGTTCAGCAACGTGATGTACATCGGCGCAGCACCCTGGTGCGCAAAGAACGCGGCGTATCTGGAAAAACAGAAACAGGCATTCCTGAAAGGCGAGAGCTCGCCGGATTTCGCGGCGGAAAATTACGAGGTCGCCTACGCAGGAAGGGCGACCCTGGCGGACCTTACGGACCTCGGCAAGCGGCAGATGGGTTTCTCCCCCTGGTAGCCGAACCGGTGCCCGTGCCGACCGGCGGCACCGCCTTTCGCGTGCGGCAGCCCCGGCCCGGAAAATGAAACGCCTGGTCCTGATCGGTGGCGGCCACAGCCACGTCGAAATCCTGCGCCGGTTCGCCAGGCATCCCGTCGCCGGCGTGGAACTCGTCCTCGTCAGCCCGCACGCCGATGCGCCCTACTCGGGCATGCTGCCGGGCTGGATTGCGGGGCACTACGCGCGCGCGGACTGCCATATCGACCTGGCGGCGCTGGCGCGTTTTGCACGCTGCCGGTTTCTGCGCTCCGCCTGCAATGGCATCAATGCCGAAGCCGGCCTGATGTTCTGCGGGAACGGCGAGCATCTCGAGTTTGACCTGGTCTCGGTGAACATCGGCAGCCGTTCCCCCGCCTTCGAAACCGACGGCGCCCTCGAGCATGCGGTCGCCGTGAGGCCGGTGGGACAATTCGTCCTGAAGTGGGAAGAGGTATGCCGCGCGCTGGCTTCCGGCAGCGGACCGGACCGCATCGCAGTCGTTGGCGCGGGCGCGGCCGGAACCGAAGTTCTCCTGTCGATGCAGCATCGCCTGAAATCGGTTGCACCCTCCGCCAAGGTGCGATTCCTGCTGATAGGCGACCAGCCGGACATCCTGCCGGGCCATAACGAACGCGTGCGGCGCATTTTCAGGCGTGTGCTGGCGGAGCGGGGAATATTCCTGCATCTGGGCATACCGGTGCAGCGCGTCGAACCGGGGGCGATTCGGCTGCGCGATGGAAGCACGATCGAAGCCGGGTGGATCGCATGGGCGACCGGCGCATCCGCCCCGCTCTGGCCGCGATCGGCGGGCCTCGCGACCGATGATCGCGGGTTCATCCTGGTAAACGAGTGCCTGCAGTCGATTTCCCATCCTGGCGTATTTGCATGCGGGGACGTCGCCACCCTGAGCGAGCATCCGCGGCCGAAGTCGGGTGTTTATGCCGTGCGCGCCGGTCCCCGGCTGGCGGCGAACCTGCGCCGAAAACTGCTCGGCCAGGCGCTGCGCGCCTGGAAACCGCAGCCCCATGCCTTGGCGCTGATCAGCACCGGAGACCGTCACGCGGTCGCTTCGCGCGACCAGCGCGCGCTCGAAGGCGGCTGGGTGTGGCAATGGAAAGACTGGATAGATAGAAGATTCATGGAGCGCTATCGCGCAACGTGAATGCCGTGAATATCGTGAATGTCGTGAATGCCGTAACTACGGCAAGACCCCAGGATTGGGAGTCCTTGCGACATTCACGGCATTCACGATATTCACGAGCTACCATGGTCCTCATGGTACGACTCCTCATCCTCCTTCTTCTGCTCCCATTCGCCACCTCCGCCTCCCCCCTCGCGCCCATCGGGCGCGAGAGCGGCGACGAACTCCTCGCCCGCTGCGAGCCGGCGCTGCGGCTCATCGAAGCGGGCAATGCCGCGGACCTGGATCCGGCGCAGCGCGATGCGGGGATCTCCTGCATGGCGTTCGTCGACGGATTCATCTGGGGCCATTCGTGGTCGGCGTGGCGCGAGCGGTCCGACATGTTCTACTGTCCTCCCGAAGGTTTCAGCGCCCGCCAGGGCGTGCCCGCGCTGGTCGAATATCTCCGGGAGCATCCGCACCGGCGCATCCAGCGCGCCCATCTGCTGATTTTTGCCGCTTTCAATCACGCTTTTCCCTGTGTTCCCCTGCCGGCAGCCCCGTAGCCGTGCGGGGCTCCCAGTGCCGCACGACACGACCGCTTTCGTCTGGTAACTTCGCGGTTTTACCGTGCCCAGGGGAGCGAACATGAAATCGATCGGCAAGATTTTTCTGACCGGCATTTTTACCGTGCTGCCGATCCTGGCGACGGTCTACCTGGTGATCTGGTTGCTGTCCGCCATCGAACGTTTGCTCGGCCGGCCGCTGCTGTTCCTGCTCCCCGATGATTCCTACCGCGCCGGGATGGGCCTGGTTGCCGGTGTTGTCCTGGTGTTCGTGACGGGCCTGCTGATGCGAGCGTGGTTGTTCCGGCAGATCGTCAAGGGCGGCGAGGAACTGCTGATGCACGTTCCGCTGGTCAAGGGCGTGTACAAGGCATTGAAGGATTTCTTTGGCCTGTTCTCCAACGACAGCAATACCGAGCTGCTGCAGGTGGTGTCGGTGCAGTTGCCCGGCAGCGAGATGCGCCTGCTCGGATTCATTACCCGCAGCGACTTCAGCGACCTGCCGGCTGGCGTGGGCCAGGAGGGAGAAGTCGCGGTCTACCTGCCGATGAGCTACCAGGTCGGCGGCTATACCGTGCTGCTGCCGCGCAAACTGCTGCACCCTGTCGACATGTCCCGCGAGGAAGCGCTGCGTTTCCTCCTGACCGCGGGCATCAAGACGCAGAAGCCGGCTGCGGCCGGCTGACGCCGCTGCCCTGCGTAGCGGAAAGGTCGAGGTAAAAGGGGAAAACACGAGCGGTGACTGCTTCAGGCTTCGGATCTCCGACTTTTACCTTCCACCTTTTCGCTTTCACCTTTTCCCTTTACCCCCGCCCCCCCTGCTGGCAGGATATTGAATCCACGAGAAACCAACCACCAACCGCCAATCAGCGAATTTATGTCCCGCTACGTCATTACCGTCGATTTTTATCTGCATCCAGCCGCGCTCGATCCGTTCCTCACCC
>DASVNF010000089.1:0-11953 GCA_036384015.1 Burkholderiales bacterium | reverse complement strand
AGCCGCCACCGGTTCCGGTACAATCAGCCACGCTTATGCCTCGCAAGTATTTCCGCAAGTACCTTCCCAGTCACGACAGCATCCGCGCAAACCGATATCTGCGCTTTCTGGGCTCCGCGCTCCATCATCCGAACCTGTGGCATTTGAACCGGAAGTCGGTGGCTGGCGGGGTGGCGGTCGGACTGTTTTGCGGCCTGATCCCCGGGCCGCTGCAAATGCTTTCCGCCGCGTTGTTCAGCGTCCTGTTCCGCGTCAACCTGCCGGTCGCGGTGATCCTGACCTGGTACACCAATCCTTTCACCATCGTCCCGCTTTATTACATCGCCTACAAGCTGGGCATGTTCGTCACGGGTGGCGGCCCCGCCCGCCTGCCGCGGATGGAAATCGACCTGTTCGACCTGCCCCTGATCGAGTGGGTCCCGGCGCTGATCCACTGGATGGCATCGCTCGGCAAACCGTTCCTGATCGGACTGTTCCTGCTCGCCCTGATCCTCGCCGTGGCGGGCTACCTGCTGGTCATCGCCGGATGGCGTACGTACGTCATCGTCGGCTGGAACAAACGCAACCGCGCACGGGCTGCAACCCGCCGCTAGCCGGCGACCGCCTTCCTGTCGCGGGCGGGTGTTGGCGTGTATACTCAACCGCCACCTTCGAATACCCGCCTGACGTCCTGCTCTGCAACGCAAAATATCCGTTGAATCATGACGCCATCCTACTGGAGCGAAGCCACCGGCGAGCTTGCAAGCCGCGACCCGGTCCTCAGGATCCTGATCCGCAACAACGAAGGCCCCCTTCTCGAAAGCCGCGGTGACGCGTTCACCATTCTGGCGCGCTCCATCATCGGGGAGCAGATTTCGGTGCAGACCGCGGAGAGCGTGTGGCAGAAGCTGCTGGAATCGGTCGGCGCGCTGGGACCCGCCGCCATCGTGCGCATGGATCCGTCGAAACTTCGCGCCTGCGGTTTATCCAGCAAGAAATCGAACTACCTGATCGACCTCGCCGAGCATTTCCTCGACGGGTCCCTCGCCCACCAGGAATGGGGGGAACGCGACGACGAGCAGCTGATTGCGGAACTGACGAAGGTGAAGGGCATCGGACGCTGGACCGCCGAGATGTTCCTGATTTTCTTCATGATGCGCCCGAACATCCTGCCGGCCGACGACATCGGGCTGCAGCGCGCCATGAGCCTGCACTACAACAGCGGCAAGCCGCTTTCCAAGCTGAAGATCCGGCAGATCGCCAGCGAATGGCAGCCCTGGCGCACGGTCGCCACGTGGTACCTGTGGCGGTCACTGGACCCGATCCCGGCAACAGGCTAGAGGCGAGAGACAAGAGAAAAGAGGAAAGAGGAAAGGGAGGAGGCCCAATGCCTTTTGCCTGCTCCGCAGTACGCCACTCGTAGACGCACGCGGGTGTACTTTCCTCTTTCCTCTTTTCTCTCGTTTCTTACTTTAACTTCCCGTCCTCCAGGTGCAGCGTCTTTTGCATTTTTCCCGCTATCGCCATGTCGTGGGTAACCACGACGAAACTGGTGGCCAGCTCGCGATTCAGTTCCAGCATCAGGTCGAGCACGCCTTCCGCCGTGCGGCGATCGAGATTGCCCGTCGGCTCATCAGCCAGCACGCACGCCGGTTCCGTCACCAGGGCGCGGGCCAGCGCCGCCCTCTGGCGTTCGCCGCCGGAGAGTTCTCCGGGGGTATGGGTCACCCGCGCGGCCAGACCGACGCGCTCCAGGATTCGCATCGCGCGATGCGTTGCTTCCTCGACCGGCGCGCGGCGCACGAGCAGCGGCATCGCGACGTTTTCGAGAGCGCTGAATTCCGGCAACAGATGGTGGAACTGATACACGAATCCCAGCGCCTTGTTGCGCAGGCGGCCTTTTTCCGTTTCGTTCAATTCGTCCAGGCGACGGCCGAGCACGCTGATTTCGCCTTCGCTGGGCGCATCCAGCCCGCCAAGCAAATGCAGCAGCGTGCTCTTGCCGGAGCCCGAAGCGCCGACGATGGCCACCGTCTGGCCACGGGCTATTTCCAGGTCGACGCCGCCGAGCACGGGCACTGCGTATTCCCCCTGGCGGAAGATCTTCTGCAGCCCCCGGCAGGCAAGGACGATGTCACTCATAACGCAATGCCTCCGCCGGATTCACGCGGGATGCGCGGAAACTCGGATACAGCGTCGCCAGCAGGCTGAGAACAAACGACGTGGCGGCGATGACCATCACGTCGGAAAAATGCAGGTCGGAAGGCAGGTCGCTGATGTAGTAGACGTCCTTGGCGAGGAACTGGATGCCGAAAGCCTGCTCGATGGCCGGAACCACGACGTCGATATTCAACGCCAGGAGCGTGCCGCCGACGACCCCGACGAGCGTTCCGATGACGCCGATCAGCGCGCCCTGGATGATGAAGATTTTCATGATTTCGGCGGGCGCGGCGCCCAGGGTGCGCAGGATGGCGATGTCGGCGCGCTTGTCGGTAACCGCCATGACCAGCGTGGAAACGATGTTGAACGCCGCCACCGCGACGATCAGGAGGAGAATGATGAACATGACGCGCTTCTCGATTTGCACCGCGCGGAAGAAGTTCGCATGGCTGCGGGTCCAGTCCGTCACGTATACATCCGCGTCAAGTGTTTCGGTGAGTTCCCGCGCCGTCCCGGGCGCGCGGAACAGATCGTGCAACTTCAGCCTGACGCCCGAGACCTTGTCGTCCATGCGGTAAAGTTTCTGGGCATCCGCCAGATGGATCAGCGCGAGGCCGGAGTCATATTCGAACATCCCGACCTCGAAAATTCCGACCACCTCGAACTGCTTCAGCCGGGGCATGATGCCGGCCGGCGTTACCTGGCCCTGCGGCGCAATCAGCACGATCTTGTCGCCGGTGCGCGCGCCGATGCTCATCGCCAGCTCGCTGCCCAGCACGATGCCGAACGTCCCGGCGCGCAGCGCAGTCAGTTTTCCGGTTTTCATGTGCTGGCCGATTTCCGCGACCTTGTCCTCGTCTTCCGGCAGCACGCCGCGAACGATCGTTCCCTGCACGGTCTGGCGGCGGGAGATCAGCCCCTGCGCCATCACATAAGGCGCCGCGGCCATGACTTCCGGATTTTTCACCGCCTGCTCGACAACCCGCTGCCAGTCGGGCAACGAGGCCCCCATGCCGACAATCTGCACGTGGGAAGCGACGCCGAGAATCCGGGCCCGCAGCTCCTTCTGGAAGCCGTTCATCACGGACAGCACCACGATCAGCGCCGCCACGCCCAGGGCGATGCCCAGCATGGAGGTGACCGAGATGAAGGATATGAAGTGATTGCGCCGCTTGGCGCGCGTGTAGCGCAACCCGACGAACAGTTCGTAGGGTGTCAGCATGGATTAACGGGGGGCATCAAACGCATCGTTTTCGAATGGCGAGCCGAAGTCTGCCATATTCCGCCGCGGCTGACTAAGCCCGTGCGGCGATCTCCGGGGATGAGGGTGCTGCGTGCTACACTCGACCTGCTTTCCCCGCTTGGTCGCGCGTGCCCAACCTCACCCTGTTCATTCCCTCCCTGATGCCGCCCGCTCCGGACGGCAGTGCCGGACTGTCCGCATCGAGGTATCCCGCGCTTGAACGGCTGCTTGCCCGCGGACACGCGAGCAGCGTCGATTGCGCGGCCATGACAGCCTGGTTATGCGGCCGGTTCGGGGTCGGACGGCAACTGGACTGGCCCGGCGCCCCCATTGCCCTGCAGGGCGAAGGCGAGGATCCAGGCCGCGAATTCTGGTTCCGGGCGACCCCGGTTCACCTTCGCGTGCAGCGGGACCAGCTGGTATTGCTGCCCCCTGCGCTGCTGGCAGTCACGCAGGCCGAAGCGCAAGCCATGATGGAAACCCTGAACCGGCATTTTTCCGCGGATGGCCTGCTGTTCACCGCCCCCCATCCACAGCGCTGGTACCTGCGCACGCCTGCCATACCGGAGCTTCATACCGTGCCGCTAGATGCCGCCATAGGCCGCGACATCAACCGATTGTTGCCGACCGGTGGTGACCGCATGCGCTATCACCACCTGTTCAACGAAATGCAAATGCTGCTCCACGACCACGCAGTCAATGAAAGCCGCGAACGGTCGGACCTGCTCGCGATAAACAGCATCTGGTTCTGGGAAGGCGGCACGCTGCCGGCCCCGGCGAGCCCCTCCTGGAGGGTGGTGATCGGCGATGACCCCTTGCTGAAGGGCCTTGGCCGCCTGGCCGACATCCCGGTTGCCAGCCTCTCAGCCGGCCTGGCATTGCCTGAAACCGGAGACACCATCGTGGTGCTTCCCGAATCGCCTGCCGGCGACGCCGCGAACTGGCGCGCGCACATGGAAAAAATGGAGCAGGAATGGATCCGGCCCATCCTGCAGAAACTTCGCTCGGGTGAAATCCAGCGCCTGGAGATCGTCACAGTCGATTCGGGGCAGGCGCGGGGGTGGGCGGTTGCGTCACGCGATCTCTTGAAGTTCTGGAAACCGGTGGCGGCACTGGAGCGCCAACTGGGAATGGCGGATCGATGACCGTGCCGCGCATCGCTACCCGCGACGTACCGCAAGCCGCGCTCGAGCAGCTCCTGGCCACCGGGATGCCGGCGCTGCTTGCTAGGATCTATGCGGCTCGCGGCGTCACGCAAGTGCGACAGCTCGATACTTCCCTCGCCGGCCTGCTCCCGCTCGAAAGCCTGAAGCATTGCGCCGCCATGGCCGCAATGCTTGCCGATGCGATCGCGGCGCGAAAACGCCTGCTGATCGTCGCCGACTATGATGCCGATGGCGCTACTGCCTGCGCGGTCGGCATCACCGCGCTGCGGGCCTTTAGTGCGAACGTCGACTATCTGGTGCCGAACCGCTTCGATTTCGGCTACGGGCTCACCCCGGAAATCGTGCGCCAGGCCGCAGCCGGCAAGCCGGACTTCCTGATCACGGTCGACAACGGCATCGCGTCGGTCGAAGGCGTGGAAGAAGCGCACCGGGCCGGCATGGAAGTCCTGATCACCGACCATCACCTGCCGGGCGCGACGCTGCCCCGAGCCATGTGCATCGTCAATCCGAACCAGCCGACCTGCGGCTTCGCCAGCAAGAACCTTGCGGGTGTCGGCGTCATGTTTTACGTCATGATGGCCCTGCGCGCGGAACTGCGCCGCCGCGGCTGGTTTTCCAGCCGCGCGGAGCCAAATCTTGCGGGGCTGCTGGATCTGGTTGCCCTGGGAACCGTCGCCGACGTGGTTCGCCTTGACGACAACAACCGCATTCTGGTGGACCAGGGGCTCAAACGGATTCGCGCCGGACGCGCACGCCCCGGGATCGCAGCGCTGATCCGCGCAGCCGGCCGCGATCCCGCCCGGGCTTCGACCCACGATCTCGGGTTCATGGCCGGTCCACGCCTCAATGCCGCCGGCCGGCTCACCGACATGAGCATCGGCATCGAATGCCTGTTGTCCACGGACGTCCGGCGTGCCACGGAACTGGCCTCGCAACTCGACGCGCTGAATCGCGAGCGCCGGGAGATCGAAGCGGACATGCAGGAGTCCGCCCTGGCACAGATGGAGGGTTTCCAGCCCGCCGAGTCGTTCAGCCTCAGCCTGTACCAGGAAAGCTGGCACCAGGGTGTGATCGGCATCCTCGCCGCGCGCCTGCGCGAGCGGTTCCATCGTCCGGTTATCGCTTTTGCACCCGGTGCCGGCGGCGAGGCAAAAGGTTCGGGGCGATCCATTCACGGGCTGCACCTGAGGGATGCGCTGGACCTCGTTTCCAAGCGTCATCCCGGTCTGATTCTGCGTTTCGGCGGACACGCCGCCGCCGCCGGCCTCAGCATACGGGTCGCGGACGTGGAGAAGTTCGGCCTGGCATTCGAACAAACCGTGTGCGAATTGCTGACGCCCGCCGACCTGGAGCGCATCATCGAAACCGATGGCCCGCTTGCCGCGGACGCCATCGACTTTCCGCTCGCCGAGGCGCTGGAGGCCCAGGTCTGGGGCCAGGGATTTTCCCCGCCCGCCTTCTTCGACGAGTTCGAAGTGGCCGAGCAGCGCATTGTCGGCGGGCGCCACCTCAAGCTGAAGTTGCGGCACGGGCGCCAGTCCCTGGATGCCATCCGCTTCGGGGAAGATCAGCCCCTGCCCCCGCGCATTAGTTCGGTCTACCGGGTGCAGATCAACGAATACAACGGCAAGCGCAGCATCCAGCTGGTGGTGGACCACTGGCAACCGGCCTGAAAATCTGCTTCCGCGCGCAGTTTTCCGCGGCCGGCACAGGCACATCGGTTAAAATGCGGCGCTTCAGAAGCCAGCACTGCCGGACGGACTCCCACCATGGATGCAGAACAGCTCAACGCGATCGCCAACCAGCTCGACGACCTCGATTCCCGGGGTCAGGAACTGCGGAGGTATCTTTGACTTCGAAGGCAAACGTAACCGCCTGAACGAAGTCGTCCGGCTATCCGAGGATCCGGCGATCTGGAATGACGCCAAGCGCGCCCAGGAACTGGGACGGGAAAACAAGCAGCTGGAATCGGTGGTCGGCACCCTGGAAAAACTGGACCAGGGACTGCGCGATGCTCGCGACCTGTTCGGGATGGCGCGCAGCGAGAACGATGAAGGGGCAATTGCCGCCATTGCCGACGACATCGGGGCAATGGAAAAAATCGTCGCCGGGATGGAATTCCGGCGCATGTTCTCCAATCCCATGGATCCCAACAACTGTTTCCTCGACATCCAGTCGGGGTCGGGCGGCACCGAGGCGCAGGACTGGGCCTCCATGCTGGAGCGCATGTACCTCAAGTTCTGCGAGCGCAGGGGATTCGGCATCGAAGTCCTGGAGGAGTCGCCGGGCGAAATCGCAGGAATCAAGAGTGCGGCGATCAAGGTCACGGGCGAGTACGCCTATGGCACCCTGCGCACGGAAACCGGCGTGCACCGCCTGGTCCGCAAGTCGCCATTCGATTCCAATGCGCGCCGCCATACGTCGTTCGCCAGCGTCACCGTCTACCCCGAAGTGGACGACACCATAGAAATCGCGATCAATCCCGCCGACCTGCGGGTCGACACCTTCCGCGCCAGCGGTGCCGGCGGCCAGCACATCAACAAGACCGACTCCGCGGTGCGCATCACGCACATGCCCACCGGCATCGTCGTGCAATGCCAGAGCGACCGCTCCCAGCACCGGAATCGGGCCGATGCGATGGCGATGCTGAAAGCACGGCTGTACGAACTGGAACTGCGCAAGCGCAACGAGGAAAAGCAGGCTGCCGAGGATGCCAAGACCGACATTGCCTGGGGACACCAGATCCGTTCCTACGTACTCGACCAGTCGCGCATCAAGGACCTGCGCACCAACGTGGAGAAAGGCGACACCCAGGCCGTGCTGGACGGGGCCCTCGACGATTTCATCAGTGCTTCGCTGAAGCAAGGCGTCTAGGATATCGTTCATGAACCGCAGCCCTGCCCGTCATCGTCGTTCGTGCCATCCGTCCTGGCGCGAGACCATGGTCGGCGCGACCCTGGCGGTACTGTGCGTCCTGCCCGAGGCCGTGGCGCAGGACGGCAAAGCCGGCGCCAACGCTGCTTCACGAACCGAAGCGAGCCAGGAATCCTCCGTTCTTCCCGACCCGTCTGCTGAGAGCGAAACCCTTTCCGAGGACACGCGCCGGTTCCGCACCCGGCTGGTGGTCTGGGGAGCACCCGCCGGCGTAGCGCTCTATGGCGCCGCCAATTGGTGGGGCGACATCAGCAGCTTTCACACGGTCAGCGAAGGCTGGTTCGGCCAGGACACTTACGCGGGCGGCGCGGACAAGCTGGGGCATGGCTTTTCGGCCTACGTGGGCATGAGGGTCGCGACCTGGGCCCTGGACTGGGCCGGAAACGAACACGGCGATTCGATACGCACCGCGAGCCTGCTTTCGCTGGGCACTTTCATGGCCATCGAGGCATTCGATGGCTTCACCGCGCAATACGGCTTCAGTCCGGAGGACGCGCTGGTCAGTGTCGCCGGCATCGCCCTGGGATATGCACAGGAACGCTATCCCGGCCTCGACGACGTTCTCGACTTCCGGGTTCGCTACCAGCGCTCCGACGATGCCAAGCGCCTTGGCGAATACGACCCGGTCTCCGACTATTCCGGCCAGACGTTCTTCCTGGTCGCCAAGGCATCGGGATTCCCGGCATTGCGCCGTTCGCCATGGACGCGTTACCTGGAACTCGCCGCCGGCTACGGCACACGGGGCTATGAGCCGAATGACGGCGTGCCCGTCGATCCGCATCGCCTGGCTTACGTTGGCATTTCCCTGAATCTTTCCGAAATCCTGAACGACACCCTGTTCCGGAACAGCCGGGGTGGGACGCCCCAGCGAGTCACCAATGGCATCCTTGAATTCGTGCAGGTGCCGGGCACCGGCGTCTACGCGGACCATCGCCTTTAGCAACTATCGATCCGATTAACGGCAGAGCCAGACATGACCGAAAAAGAACAACCGGCTACACAGGACAGCAACCAGATCCTCGAGGAGCGGCGGACCAAGCTGCGCGAACTGCGCGCGCAAGGAAACGCGTTCCCGAACGACTATCGCCGCAGCCACCTGGCGGCCGACCTGCACGCCGCGTACGACGCCAAGGGCAATGAAGAACTCGAGCCGCTCAACATCAAAGTGTCGGTCGGCGGACGGATGATGCTCAAGCGTGTGATGGGCAAAGCCAGTTTCGCCACCCTGCAGGACATGTCGGGGCGGATCCAGCTCTATGTCAGCAACGACGCCACCGGCGAGGCCGTGCACGGCGCCTTCAAGCATTGGGATCTGGGCGACATCCTCGGGGCGGAAGGCACGCTGTTCAAGACCAAGACCGGCGAACTCACGGTCAAGGTGCAATCCCTGCGCCTGCTTTCCAAGTCCCTGCGCCCGCTGCCGGAAAAATTCCATGGCCTGGCCGACCAGGAGCAGACCTATCGGCAGCGCCACCTCGACCTGATCACCAACCCGCAATCCCTGCATGTGTTCCGCACCCGTTCCCGCCTGATCCAGGCGATGCGCGAGTTCTTCACCCGCCGCGGCTACCTCGAAGTCGAGACGCCGATGATGCAGCCGATTCCCGGCGGCGCCGCGGCCCGGCCGTTCGTCACGCACCACAACGCGCTGGACATGAAGCTGTTCCTGCGCATCGCGCCGGAGCTGTACCTGAAGCGCCTGGTCGTGGGCGGCATGGAGAAGGTGTTCGAGATCAACCGCAACTTCCGCAACGAAGGCATCTCGACCCGGCATAACCCCGAGTTCACCATGCTCGAGTTTTACGAGGCGTACCAGGACTACAGCTACCTCATGGACCTGACCGAAGAGCTGCTGCGCGAGCTGGCCCGGCAGGTCCACGGCAGTACCACGCTGACTTACCAGGGCCAGCAGATCGACCTCGGCAAGCCCTTCGACCGGCTGACCATGGCCGAAGCCATCGCAAAATACAATCCCAGCCACTCGCTGGCCGACCTGTCGAAACCGGACTACCTGCGCAAAGTGCTCGGCGGATTCCAGGTGGAAGTCTTCCCCACCGATGGCCTCGGCCTGCTGCAACTCAAGCTGTTCGAGCAAATCACCGAAGACAAGCTGATCCAGCCGACGTTCATCGTGGCCCATCCCACCGACGTGTCACCCCTTGCGCGCAGCAACGACGCCAACCCCGCCGTGACCGACCGCTTCGAGCTGTTCATCACCGGCCGAGAACTGGCCAACGGCTTTTCCGAGCTCAACGATCCGGAAGACCAGGCGGCCCGCTTCCTGCAACAGGCGAAAGCCAAGGAAGCCGGCGACGAGGAAGCCATGTACTACGACGCCGACTACATCCGGGCGCTGGAATACGGCCTGCCACCGACGGCCGGCGAAGGCATCGGCATCGATCGGCTGATCATGCTGTTCACCGACAGCCCATCTATTCGCGACGTGATCCTTTTCCCGCAAATGCGCCCCGAGTAGGTTAAGACCAGACCTTGAACCACGGAGGACACGGAGAGCACGGAGGAAAACCAATAAAGGAAAGGGCGAGCGACGTTATCACTGGACGCGACCGTGCCCCAGGCAGCCACAGATTCCGTTTTTCCACCCTTGTTCCATTTTCTCCTGCTTTTCTCCGTGTCCTCCGTGGTTCCAGATTTAATGTTTTGAGATAAGACATGACCCAGACCATTCCCCCGATCCTCTGGCAGCCGTCCAAGGACCGCATCGCGCGATCCAACATCACGGCCTTCATCAAGCTGGTCAACAAGCACCACAAGGCCGGCCTGACAGATTCGGATTCGCTGTTTGACTGGTCCGTCCGCGAACCGGAACAGTTCTGGACGGCGATGTGGGATTTCTGCGGGGTTATTGCCGAATCCCGCGGCTCCCGCGTCCTGGTGGACGGCGACAAAATGCCGGGCGCGCAATGGTTCCCGGACGCGAAGCTGAATTTCGCCGAGAACCTGCTGCGCCGTCGCGACGACGCCGACGCGATGGTGTTCTGGGGCGAAAACAAGGTGAAGCGCCGCATGAGCCATGCGGAGGTCTACGATGCGGTGTCGCGCACCGCGCAGGCGATGTCCGCGGCAGGCGTAAAGGAAGGCGACCGAGTGGCCGCCTTCATGCCCAACATGCCCGAGACCATCATTTTCATGATGGCGGCTTCGAGCCTGGGCGCGATCTGGTCGTCCTGCTCACCCGACTTCGGCGTACAGGGTGTTGTCGACCGCTTCTCCCAGATCGAACCGAAGCTGCTGTTCGCGGTCGAGGGCTACCACTACAACGGCAAGACTATCGATACCTTGCCCCGCATTGCGGACATCGTTGCCCGCCTTCCCTCGGTGGAACGCACGGTCATCGTGTCCTACACTCGCGAGCAGCCGGACATCGCGACCATTCCGCGAAGCATACACCTGGCAGCATTCGTGGCGCCTTATCGCGGCAAGACCATCGCCTTCAAGCGCCTGCCGTTCAACCATCCCCTCTATATTCTTTATTCCTCCGGGACGACTGGCGTACCGAAGTGCATCGTCCATGGCGCCGGCGGAACGCTGCTGCAGCACCTCAAGGAACACAGGTTGCATACCGACCTGAAGCGCGACGACCGGCTGTTCTATTTCACGACCTGCGGCTGGATGATGTGGAACTGGCTGGCAAGCGGCCTCGCATCGGAAGCGACGCTGCTGCTCTACGACGGTTCGCCGTTCCACCCGGGTCCGCGCATCCTGTTCGATCTTGCCGACGCGGAATCCATGACCGTGTTCGGCACCTCCGCCAAGTACATCGATTCACTGAACAAGGTGGACGCGAAACCGATCGCGACCCACAAGCTGACGTCACTCAAAGCCATGGCGTCGACGGGTTCGCCGCTGGCGCCTGAAGGCTTCGACTACGTCTACCGGGCGATCAAGAAAGACCTTCTCCTCTCCTCGATCTCCGGTGGAACGGATATCGTTTCCTGCTTCGTGCTCGGTAACCCCACCCTGCCCGTATATCGCGGGGAAATCCAGTGCCGCGGATTCGGCTTGAACGTTCAGGTATTCGATGACGACGGCAAGCCTGTGACCGGGGAGAAAGGCGAACTGGTCTGCACCGCGCCCTTCCCTGCGATGCCGGTGCAGTTCTGGAACGATCCCGACGGCGCCAAGTACCGCGCGGCCTATTTCGAACGATTCCCGGGGATCTGGTGCCATGGCGACTACATGGAACTGACCTCGCGCGGAACTTGCATCATTTATGGCCGTTCGGACGCAACGCTCAATCCCGGCGGCGTGCGCATCGGTACCGCGGAAATCTATCGCCAGGTCGAGCAACTGCACGAAGTCCTGGAAAGCCTGGTCATCGGCCAGGACTGGGGCAACGACGTTCGCGTGGTGCTGTTCGTGCGCCTGCGCGACGGCATGACTCTGGACGATACGCTGTCAAAAAAAATCCGTGAACAGATCCGGACCAACACCACGTCCCGCCATGTAC
>DASVNF010000088.1:0-8379 GCA_036384015.1 Burkholderiales bacterium | reverse complement strand
TCACCGCCCACGTCCTTCATCAGCGCTTCGGCCTTGAACCCGTCCGCCGTCACCGTCGAACCCGCACCGACCGTCGCCGTGTTCTCCATGAACGCAATGTTCAGGGCCACCGCTACGCCAACTGCTGTGCCGCTCGGGGTGGATGTGCCGCCGGATTCCGGCGTGAAGGAATGGCCGGTGCCGCTGCCGACGGACGTAATATTGATGCGTCCCGTACCGCCTGTGCCTTCGGCATTGGCCTGGGAATTGAACAGCGTGACGCTGTCGCCGGAAACACGGACCCAGTAGTCGCCCTCGTCGACCAGCCCGCCGATTTCGGTGTTCGAGCCGGCACCTTTTCTGTAAGTGACCTTGTCGCCGGTGGACAAGCCATGACCGGAACCCAGGTTGATCGAATCAGTCCCAGGGGTCACGTTGCTGGCGGACGGATCGATCGTTATCGGTGTCGGGCTGGAGGATCCAGCGCCAGTTCCATTGGCTGCCGAACCGTCCGCGATGGCCGAAGCATCCATGTTGTTTTCGGCATGCAGGGTGAGTGCGCCCGTGTTCGAACCTTCCCCGGCCACGATCGTCAGTCCGCTGCCGATGCTCGCTTCTGCGTCGCTCGAAGCGACGTTGAGCGCCAGCGCTGCACCCACGCTCACCGAACCGCCACCGCCGCTGCCATCGTCCGTCGAGGCCGACTTGCTGACCTTGTTGTCTCCGCCGCCGCGCTTGTTGGCGAAATCGGTCTGCTGTTTGGCTTGTGCGTCCGAGCTGCTCGAACTTTCCTTGGTCGTGTCGGTACCGGCTGCCGAAGCGATTGCCTCTGCCTTGGAGGAACCATCCCCGCGCGCCGTGAAGCTCACGGCCCCATCGGCCGTAATGCCGCGCGCCGTGGTCGCCAGGGCGCGGTCGGTCACAAAATTCAGTGCGATGGCCGCGCCAACGGCAGTGTCGCCGCCCAGCGCCTTGCCGTCCGCCCTGGTTGTATTCGCGCCGTGATGATCGGCCTCGGCCTTCAACGCACCCGCGATGTCGAGCGTCCCGCCTGTACCCACGGTCGCCTCGGCTGCGCCATTGGCAACGGTGATTGCCACCGCGCCGCCGACACCCGTGCCCTTCGACTGGCCGCCGGCTTCGGCGAGGGTATTCGTCACATGGCTGTTCTCTGCATCCAGTGTCACATCCGCGCCATCGGTTAGCGTGGCCCCGTCGGCTATGGTCGCCAGGGCATTGGATGTCCCGACGTTCAGGGCGACGGATGCGCCCATGCCGAAATCTCCGGAATCGGGTGCGCTGGACTGTGCGGCGGTGGCTTTGGCTTCATTGGTAGCCGCGCTCTTGGCGCTCAGGGTCAGATCGCTGTCATTGACATCGAGGGACCCGGAGCTCGTGGCGCTCGCCGTGAACGAACCGACGTTGATCGCCAGGGAACCGGCAAAGCCGGTCCCGGTGGACCCGCTCGCGCCTGACTTCGCTTGGGCGATGGATTTGCTGGCAAGGTTTTCCGCCGCAATCGTGATGCCGCCGGACGCCTGCAGCTTGCTGCCCGTATTGGTGTCCACGCTGGTATCGACGGTCACGGCATTGATCGATACGGCCACACCGACACCGGTTCCGCCCCCGGTCGTGCTGCTGCCATCGGCGACCGTCACGACTTCGGTTTTCGAGCTGGCTCCGATGGAGAGCGTGCCGGCCGTTGCATTGATGAGGCCGGTCGAGCCGATCTCCGCTTTCGTCGTGTTCTCCACGACGGCCACGGCGACCGCGCCGGCAAGATTCACGTCGCCGCCGGAAGTTGAAGCCTTGTTCTCGGCCAGCGCCTGCTCCGACTTGTTGCTGCTGGAACCGCTTGACGTGGCGCCGCCCGCGGAGGAAACCGCAGTGGTGGTCGCCGTCTGCGTTGACGTTGCGGTCACGGCGATGGAACCGGCCTCGGCATGCGAGGTGCCGGTGAAGGTGATCCCGGTATCGGCGTCGATGTGGGTGACCGCGACGGCCGCGCCATTGTCGGCCTGCGCCGCATTCGCGGTTGCGCTCGAGACGACGACGTTCTCGGCCTTGATGTCGATCTTGCCTGCCGCGCCCGCCGTCAGGCTGGCGCTGCCGCCGACGTTGACGTTCGCATCGCTGTTGATGTTGACGATGGACACGGCCGCGTCGACGGAGGCGCCGCCGCCATTGCTGGTGTTGGGCTCGATGTCCGCCGCCGAGTTGACGTCCGAGAAGGCGTGCACGGTCAGGTTGCCGGACGCCTGGATCGACGTGCTTCCGCTCAGGTTGATCTGGGCGCTGGAATTGGCGGTAATGACGGAGACATGGACGGGCCCCAGGTCCAGCGTATCCGGATCGATGTCGATCTCGGACTTGGCGGAGAGCGTGATGTTGTCGCCGATGAGCGTGCCGCCGTTGATGGTGATGCTGGCGTTCGCATTGGTTTCCAGGCCCGAGCTCAGGAAGCCTTCGGTGGTCTTGGAGTCGACCGTCAGGAACATGTCGTTGCTGCCGGTGCTGAGAGTCTGCCCGCCGATCTCTATCGAGACGTCGGAATTGATGGAGAGGTCGCCCAGAATCGTCAGGCCGTCGCGGAACACCACGTCGTCGCTGCTGTTGATGGTGAGCCCCAGCGGGGTGTAAAGCGTTCCCGAATCTCCCGTTTTGCCGATCTCCAGGCCGTCGTTGTCGCCAAGGATTCCGCCGTCGCCGCCCTCGAAGTTGATCGTGAGGGGGATCTCGTCGGGGTCGCCGGCAAAGACCGCGCGGAAATCGAGGATGAGCCTGTCGTCGCCTTGGTTGCCGCTGATGTTGAGGACGACGCCTTCGGGGTTCGTCAGCGTGATGTTGCCGACGCTTCCGCCGCCTTCCTGCTGGAACTGGAGCTGGGTGCCGCCTTCCCAAAGCTGGGCCGTCGCTTCGCCGCCGACCTCAACGATACGCAGCTCCAGGATGTGGTCACTGGCCGTCGCCGCGGCGAAACCGTAGGTATCCGCCGACAGCAGCACCCGGGGTTCGAGAGTTTCGAATAGATACTTCCGACGCTGCGCCTGCCGCGCAGCCTTGCGGAGCTTCCGCTGTTTTCGCCACTGCGCTATCGCCCGGAACAGCTTCGCGAGTTTTCCGCCGAAAAAGATGTCCCAAAGGCTGGGCATGCGGCGAATGGCTTCGAGGATGCGATTGGCGCTGGTGGCACTCATGTAAAACTCCTGGACAACGACTGGACGCCGTCTTGACCGCAGAATGCGGTGACGGCCTGGGTTTCAGGGGGGCAAAACGCCCGGGGGATTCGAAGAAAAGGGGCGGCCCGGAGATCGGGCAGCGGAACATCTGAAAGGGAATAAGACGCAGGCAAGCGCGCACGCATCTCCAGGATGCGTACGCGAGTACGGCCCATGCTGCCTGTGGCGGGACTTTTCACGCCCCTGCCTCCCTTATGCGAAAACCGTGTATGGCCGCCGGAGCATTTGTCTTGGTAAATCGCTCCAACGCGTTTTTTTCTTGCTTTTTTTCGGCTGCTCTTGTTATATCCCTTATAAGCGCTTAAAAATCAGGGAATTGCAGACCGCTTTACACCAAACGCAACAGCTCTTCCGGATTTGCCGTTGTCGCCCTCAGGCGACAGAATTCTCCATATCGCGGCGTAGGGTAGATCAGGACCCGCGCGAACTCAAATGATAAATACATGAAATTGTTGTGACTTTTCTGAAGAATGAAGGTTAACCTCCTGAGTTGGCGCAGTTAATTGCCACGCACGAAATATTGAAAATTCTTTCCTTTATTTTCATATAATTAGAATCGATACTTAAAAATGTCGAAATACGTTTCCTGCATGCCCAGAAATCCTTTTCCCGCACGCCCGTCAAAAAACCCCAATTTCATGGCCGTTTCGCTCTCAAAACGGGATCTTTTAATTCGATTTTTCAATGGATTCACGCGCGATCCATAGAAACCATCCAGATTTGTGACAACCCCGCCCATTCCGCTGGCCAATCGCCGATGAAGCTTCGCCTTGCGAACTCCTGATGGTCACTTCCCTGCAACTCCAAACCCGTGAAGGGGGTGAACGCGTGGTTGCGCTGGGCGGGGATTGGACGCTCGCCAGCCTGCGGAACAACTTCGCGAAAATCACGAAAGGCCTCGGGACGGCGGCGAAGGATGCCAGCCTGGTCTGGGACCTGCGTGCGATCGATACCCTGGATAGCACGGGGGCCCTGCTGATCTGGCGCGCCTGGGGTAACCAGCGTCGTGCCGGCGCCCTGGTTCGGCCCGAACATGAAGCCGTTCTGCGGAGAATCGCAGCCCTACCGCGACATAGCCCGGCACGCCGGCAGGCCAACCTGCTCAGCCCCGTGATCGCGCTGGGACAGAAGGAGTTTCAGCTGGCGGGTCACGCCAGGGGGATGCTGGGGCTGCTGGGCACCCTGGTTCTGGACATGATCCGGGGCATCCTGCATCCCCATGACCTGCCCTGGCGCGAGATTTCGGCGACGGTTTACAAGGCGGGCGCGCAGGCGATGCCGGTCACGGCGCTGGTGGGATTCCTCATCGGCGTGGTCTTGTCCTACCTGTCCGCCAACACCCTGAAGACCTATGGGGCGGATCTGTATATTGTTGACTTGCTCGGCATTTCCATCGTCCGGGAGCTGGGCCCGTTACTGGTTGCCATTCTCATCGCAGGCCGTTCCGGGTCGGCGATGACCGCCCAGATAGGCGTGATGCGGGTCACCGAAGAGATCGATGCCATGGCGACGATCGGCATCTCTCCCTCCATGCGCCTGGTCCTGCCGAAAATCATCGGGCTTGCCATTGCCACGCCTCTGGTCTCGATCTGGGCAATCGCCGCCGCGCTTGCGGGCGGCGCGGTCGCGGCCCAGGTGCAGCTCAACATCAGTTTTCTGTACTTTTTCCAGGCACTGCCCGCCGCCGTTGCCGCTGACAACATCTGGATCGCGTCGGTCAAAGCGCTCTGTTTTGGCGCGGTCATCGCACTGATTGCCTGCCATTTCGGACTGCGAGCCTTGCCGAACACCGAAAGCGTCTCGCGTGCCATCACCAACGCTGTGGTCTCCGCGATTACGCTGGTCATTGTGCTCGACGCCATTTTTGCGATCCTGTTCCGGAGCATCGGCTTCTGATGGCCGTGACGCCGATCATCGAGGCCCGCGATCTCTGGACCCGGCGCGGAAAGCAGACGATCCATCGCGATCTCCAGCTCACCGTGAACAAGGGCGACATCGTCGGCCTGGTGGGCGGGTCCGGGAGCGGCAAGACCACCCTGCTGCGCGCGGTGGTGGGCCTGGATGCGCCTGCCAAGGGGCAGGTGCGCCTGTTCGGCGTGGATCCGATCCGGGCCAGCCGGCCCGAGCGACTCGATGCCCGCCGCCGCATGGGGATGCTGTTCCAGAGCGGCGCCCTGTTTTCCGCCCTGAATGTTTTCGACAACGTCGCCCTGCCCCTTAGGGAGCTCCGGAGCGTGGACGAGGCGCTGATCCGGGACCTGGTCATGCTCAAGCTGAGCCTGGTGGAAATCGAAGCCGAGCACGTCACCAAGATGCCGGCCGAACTCTCGGGCGGGATGGTCAAGCGCGTGGCCCTGGCCCGGGCACTGGCCCTGGATCCCGAACTCCTGGTCCTGGACGAGCCCACCGCCGGGCTCGACCCGGACCGCAGCCGCAGTTTCGTCAGCCTGATCCAGTCCCTGTCGCAGGAATACGCCCTGACGGTGCTGATGGTGACGCACGATGTGGACACCCTCACCACCCTGGCCACGCGCGTGGCCGTGCTGGCGGAAGGCCGGATTGTTGCGGATGGCTCGCTGGATGAAGTCATGCGCAACGAGCATCCGTTCGTGCAAAGCTTCTTCGGCCAGGCGGTGCAGGCGCAGGCCGTGCCGCTGTTACACTCACGGCACTGATGGAAAACCGCTCCTTCGCCCTGCTGACGGGATTGTTTACGCTGCTGCTCGGAGCGGCCCTGGCAGCCACGTTCATATGGTTCCGCGGCGACAACCGGGACTACGACGAGTACCTCGTCAGTTCCCACCTGCCGGTGAACGGACTCTATCCGCAGGCGGCAGTACGCTTTCGCGGCGTCGAGATCGGCAAGGTCGAGAAAGTGTTTCTCGACCCGCAGAATCCGCGCAACGTGCTGATCCGGATTTCGGTCGATCACAGCATCAAAATCACCAAGGGCACGTTTGCCCAGCTCGGCTACCAGGGCGTGACCGGGATTGCGCATGTTCTGCTGGACGACGAGGGCAACGAGCCGGAACCCATTGCGAGACCGCCCGATGGCCTGCCCACCATCATCGTTCGCGGCAACGTCTTCGACGACCTGGTCGAATCCAGCAAAACGCTCCTGAAACAGGCCAGCACGCTGTTGGACCGGCTAAACGGCATCGTCGGCGACGACAACCAGACCCGCCTCGAGCGCACCCTGGCGAATTTCGAGAAAGCCTCCGCCCAGCTGGAGCCCGCCCTCAAGGCGATTCCGGAAGTCGCGGCGCGCGCGCAGGAGCTGCTCGGCGAAGAGAACCAGCAGAGTCTCAAGCGTTCCCTCAGCAACCTCGAACAAGCCACCAGCGCGATCGTGCCGGTCGCCGAGGATTCGCGCCAGGTCCTGGCCAACATCCGCACGCTTTCCGACAAGCTTGACCGGATTTCGACCGAACTCTCCGCCGAGGTGAGCGAAAAGACCCTGCCCCGGATCAACGACCTGGTCGACCAGCTCGATCGCGATTCCCGGGATTTCCGGCGGCTGGTGCTGCAGATCGAACGTGAACCGCAAAGCCTGGTCTTCGGTCGCAACCCGGTTCCACCCGGGCCGGGCGAGCCGGGATTCAGTGGAGGACGAAAGTGAAATCGGCCATTGTCCTGATGTTTTCGGTGCTGATTGCGGCTGGGTGCGCCACGACGCGCGAGGCGGCACAGCAGACATACGATTTCGGACCGGTCGGCGAGCCGCCGCAAGTCACGAACAGCGTGCAGATCGTCGAAATGCGCGCGCCGGAGTGGCTGGACGGCAGCCAGATGCTTTACCGGCTCGCCTACGTCGATCCGAGGGCGTTGACGCCCTACAGTACGAGCCGCTGGGCGGGCACGCCGGCCTCGATGCTGACCTTGCGCCTGCGCCAGCAACTGGGCAGCGTGCCGGGGGCGAAATGCATCCTTACGTCAAATCTCGCCGAGTTCAGCCAGGCATTCGACGCCGCGGATGCGAGCCGCGCCGTACTGCAGGTGCATGCGGTGCTCGCCGCCGGCGCAGCGGGGCAGCGCATGCAGAAAGATTTCCGGCTGGAAGCGAAAGCCGCGACGGCGGACGCCGCGGGCGGTGCCGCTGCATTTGCTACTCTGGCCACCGACCTCGCGAAAGCCCTCGACGAGTGGATGACCGGATCGGGCCTCTGCGCTCAATCCTGATTCGCTGACGGCTGTCGAAAGCGTTGCGGCGCGAGTGCCGCAACAAGGTCGCGTTCGAGCGGCAGCGGGTCGCCGGTGATCTGGCTGGCGACGAGTTCGGCCGCGAGCGCCGACCAGGTCATTCCCCGCGAGCCCAGGCCGAGGCAGGCATAAAGCCCCGTCTGATCCATGCCTCCCAGCACCGGCAGACGGTCCAGCGCCATGGTGCGGAACGCCACCCTCCCCCTTAGAGCAGCGGCGTCCAGTCCGCTGCCGAAACCGGGCAGCATTTTTTCGAGGCGCTGGAGATTCGCCTGATGGTCCTCGACGCGCTCCTCGGTGTCGGGCATGCCTTCGTTGAAGCTGGCGCCAAGGTAATGCGTGCCGTCGTGCGCCGGCGTCACGTAGCCTTCGCGGCACACGGCGATGCGCAGCGGATGGCCGGCACGTTCCGGAACGAGGCTGATCTGACCGCGGACCGGCCGCAGGGGCAGCCATTGCGCGGGCGCGAACGACGTCACCGCATGGGCGTTTGCCAGCACCAGCACGGGGGCCCGTGCAATCACCTGGCCGTTTGCATCCAGGACCTGCCATTCATTTTCGTACTGTTCAATCTTCCTCGCCGTGACGCCATACGCCGCATTCAGGTCCGGACCGCAGGCAGCGAGATTTGCCCTGCACATGCTTCCCGGATCGGCCCAGGCTGCATGGGGAAACCACCAGCCCGGCCCCGCCACCGGCGCCCCCGCAAGTCCCGAGGCCTGTTCCACATCCAGGGTCCTTAGCAGGTCCGGCGGCAAGGCGAACTCTTCGACGATGCGCTGCTGCTTTTCGAAACGCGCCACATCGCGGGCGACTTGAAGCACGCCTCCCTCGCCGCTCAATACCGAGTGGCCACGCCGGGCAAGCGAACCATGATGGCGCAACGTGTAAAGGAACCCTGCGGTGGTAAAGCGGCTGTGGGTATTCCAGTCGAGCGACAACACCGGGCGGATCAATCCGG
>DASVNF010000087.1:0-6275 GCA_036384015.1 Burkholderiales bacterium | reverse complement strand
GGCGGCGAATATCGCTTCGAAATGCCGGGTGACCGCGGCCCGGTGGACGTCGAGCTCCCGGCGCATCAGATCGTAATCCGCATGGCCCATCATTTCGGCGACCGCCTGGCGGTCCTCCGCGCCTTGCGGCAGGGTCTGGGTCTGCTGGTCGTCGAGATACTGGAGGCGGTGTTCCAGGTTGCGCAGGTAGATGTACGCTGTGCGCAGTTCGGCCACGGCGTCGGCGGGAAGCAGCTGGCGCTCGCCGAGCAGTGCCAGCGCCTGCAGAGTGGGCCGTATCCGCAGAGGCGTTTCGCGGCCGCCGCGGATCAGCTGGAACACCTGCACCAGGAATTCGACCTCGCGGATGCCACCCGGGCCGAGCTTGATGTTGTCGGCTATTTCGCGGCGCTGCACTTCCTGGCGGATCTGCGCATGCAGCCCGCGCAGGCTGGCGAGCGCGCTGAAGTCGAGGTGGCGCCGGTAGACGAAGGGCGTAACGGTGGCGTCCAGTTCGGCGGAGCGGTCACCGGTCAGCAGCCGGGCCTTGACCCAGGCATAGCGCTCCCACTCGCGACCCTGCGTAACGAAATAGTCCTCGAGCATGTCGAAGTTCACCACCAGAGGCCCGCCTTCGCCGTAGGGGCGCAGGCGCGTGTCCACCCTGAACACGAAGCCGTCGGCGGTGGTTTCCGAAATCGCCCCGATCAGCTTGCGCGTCAGGCGGGTGAAGAATTCCTGGACGGAAATGCGTCTCGTGCCACCGGTTTCGCCTTCCTCCGGGTACGCGAAAACCAGGTCGATGTCCGAGGAAACATTCAGCTCGGCGCCGCCCAGCTTGCCCATGCCGACGACATGCAGCTGCAGCAGGTTTCCCGATTCCTGGCCCAGGGGTCTGCCGTATTGGCGGACGAGATCGCGCTCGTGCCATCGCAACGCGGCGTCCAGCGTCTGTTCGGCGAGCTCCGTGGCACCGGCCACGACCTCCGCAAGGTCGGCCAGCCCCGCCAGGTCGCGGACGATCAGCCGCAGCATGAGCGCCTGGCGCAGCTTGCGCAGTGCCTTGTTCAGGGCTTCCTCGTCGTTCTCGCCAATGCTGCCCAGGCTTTCCCGCATTTGCGCGGCGGAAAATGGTTCGCTGAAAGGGGCTTCGGCCAGCGCCGGGTCGGCCGACAGCAGGTTGCGCGCGTAGCGCGAAAGACGGGTGGCGCGGGCGATGGCGGCCGGGGCATCGAACTGCGCGGTAACGGAGGAAGGCATGCGGCGTTGGTTTAGAATGAGGGGGCTCCGATCGGCGATGCTTCCCCGCGGCGGTACATTGCGGAGCCAGGCCTTCCGGAATTCGAGCGTCAATCGCCCTTGTTGCGGGATTTTCGCCGGGCGCGGCGGAAAGTTGGGAATTTTACTTGCGTCCGCCCATCTTAACTGAACAGCGTTTCAACCGGCACCAGCCTGTCTCTCCGAACAAGACCCGACAAGTGGTCCTTAAACACAGCCTCGCCTTCCTGAAGCACGGGTCCCTGTGGATCTACCGCCTCGCCACCGCTGCCGTGCTGCTCGCGGGCGTGTGTTTCGTGGCGCTCGTCCTGGCATTGCGCTACCTGGTGCTGCCGAA
This sequence comes from Burkholderiales bacterium, assembly GCA_036384015.1. Classification (GTDB taxonomy): domain Bacteria; phylum Pseudomonadota; class Gammaproteobacteria; order Burkholderiales; family JACQAP01; genus JACQAP01. The sequence continues at coordinate 4,681 of DASVNF010000087.1, read as the reverse complement.
CATCGACGACTACCGCGCGTCGATCGAGCGCGCCGTGACGAAGGCCGCCGGCCAGCCGGTCGCCATCGGCTCGATCACGGCAAGCTGGCAGGGTTACCGGCCCGAATTGTATTTCCTCGATGTGAAAGTGCTGGATGACCGGGGCCAGACGGCGTTGCGGCTGGAGCGGGTGGAGGCCGTGCTGGCTTGGGTGTCCCTGTTGTCAGCGGAGGTGCGCTTCGATTCACTGGAAGTGTACGGGCCGCGGCTGGAAATTCGCCGCGACGCCGCCGGCGTGATACACGTTGCCGGCATCGCCATGGGCGGGGGCGAAGGGCGCCGCGGCTTCGGCGACTGGCTGCTCGCGCAACGCCAGATCCTGGTTCGCGATGCGGGCATCATTTGGCTCGATGAGTTGCGCCAGGCCCCCGAGTTGCGCCTGGAAAAGGTCAATTTCCGTCTCGACAACGCCGGCTGGATGCATGAATTTGGCCTCAATGGGGTGACGCCCGCCGCGCTCGCCTCCGAGGTGAGCGTGCGGGGAAAATTTTCGGGCCGCACGGCGCAGGACCTGCAATCCTGGACCGGCCGGTTGTACGCCGAATTCGGCCAGGTCAGCCTGACCCAGGCGCAAGCCTGGATCGACACGCCTCTGCAAATTTCAAGCGGCGTCGGTTCGCTGCGTCTGTGGCTGGATCTGGCCGGCACCCGGGTGAGCTCCGCGACCGCCGATGTCAGCCTTGCAAACGTGCGTGGCAGGCTGCAGCCGGAACTTCCGGAACTTGCGCTCTCGAGCCTCGCCGGCCGGCTGAGCTGGAAGGATGACGGACGCCGCAGGGAGATTTCGGCGGCCTCGCTGGCATTCACTACCTCCGACGGGCTCAAGCTCGCCCCGATGCAATTCACGTTCGCCCGCACGGGAGAGGCGGCCGACCGCAATCGCCGCTCCGAACTGCACGTCGAGCGCCTGGATCTCGCACCGGTGGTCCGGCTGGCCGCGTTCCTGCCCATGGCGCCGGCGGTGCGGGAGCGCCTCGCGCAGTCGGCTCCCACCGGGATGATCGACCTCGGGGAATTCTCCTGGACCGGAGCGTTCGACAGGACGCAGCCCTATGCGGCACGCGCGATATTTTCCGGGCTGAGCCTGCGCCCGGATGGTGCCCTCCCCGGCGTGAACGGATTGAGCGGGCAGATCGATGCCAGCGAACGCGGCGGCATGCTGGTGCTGAGCATTTCGGCCGGCGGGCTCGAATTGCCGAAGGTTTTCAGCGCGCCGATTCCCGTCGACGTGCTCTCGGCCAGCATCAACTGGAATTTCCGCAACGGTCAAACCCATGTGACGGTGAAGAACGCGGCCTTCACCAACGAGCATGTGGCCGGCAGCGTCCACGGCAGCTATCACACCGAAGCCACGGGGCCCGGATCGGTGGACCTCACCGGCACGCTGGTGCGTGCCGAAGCCCGCCACGTGTGGCGCTACATTCCGGTCACCATTCCGGTTACCAAGGCGTGGCTGCAGAAAGCGCTGCTTGCCGGCGATTCCCGCGACGTGCGTTTGCGCCTGAAGGGAAGACTGGGCGATTTCCCCTTCGAGAACGACAAGAAAGGCCTGTTCGAAATCATCGCCCAAGTCAACGGCGCGACGCTCGACTTTGCCCCGCCCTGGCCGCCGCTTACCGAGGTAAACGGCGTGCTGTCATTCCACGGCCGCAGGATGGAAGTGCGTCCGCAGAGCGCAGTGATCCTCGGCATCAAGCTCTCAGACGTGCAGGTGTCGATTCCCGAGCTGGGCAAGCACGACGAACATCTGCTGGTGAAGGGAACGGCCGATGCCCCGACCCGCGAGTTCCTGCGCTTGGTCGCGGCCAGTCCCGTCGCGGACCATATCGACCGCTTCACGGAAGAGATCAAGGCGAAGGGCGATTCGCGGCTCAGCCTCGATCTGGACCTGCCGTTGCGCCGGATCGCCGAATTCAAGGCTGCCGGCGAGTTCGCCGTGCGCGACAACCAGGTCGTCATCGACCCGCGTTTGCCCGAACTGGACAAGTTCAGCGCGCGCATTGCATTTTCCCGGGATGGGGGCAACAAAGGCAACCTCAACGTCCGCGACGGCCGCGCGCTGCTACTCGGAAATCCGGTCAGTTTCGAAGCAAGCAATCAGCCCGACGGCGGCGTCATGCTCAAACTGGGAGGTACCCTGGAGGCAGCCAGGCTCGCCGATCTGTCCAACATCGCTTTGCTGCGTTTCCTCGAGGGCCGGTTCGCCTGGACTGGAAACGTGAGCGTGCGCAACAAGATCGCGACCGTGCGTTTCGATTCCGATCTGGCCGGACTGGAATCGCGCCTTCCCATGCCGCTGGCCAAATCCGCGGGTGCGAGACTGCCACTGCGCGTCGAGCTGCGAGAACGCCCCGGCCGCCAGGGCGTCCTGGCCGTCAGCCTGGACAACGTTGTTTCGGCTCAGCTGGCGATCGACAGCAATGCTGCTTACGGCATCCGGCGCGGCATGGTAAGCCTCGGCGGCCAGGCCACGCTCCCGGAAGTCGACGGGCTCTGGGTGAAGGGAAAGCTCGGGCAGCTGGATCTGGATGCCTGGAACACGGTAATGGCGGGAAGCGGGACGGCGACGAACCCGGATATCGCGGGCATCGATCTCGAGATCGGTCATCTCGGCTTCAGCCGCAGGCAGTTCCATGATCTCAAGATCCATGTCACGGGTCAGGGCAGCGCCTGGCAGGGCACGTTGACCGGACAGGAGATTGCTGGCCAGGTGTCATGGGCGCCGCAAGACGGCGGCCGGCTTGTTGCGCGCCTCTCGAAACTGGTCATGCCCGCCCCGGCCACCGGCATTGCACCCCCTCGGCCCGTAACCGGTGACAGCCTGCCCTCGCTCGACGTCGTCGCCGAGAGCTTCACGTTCGAGGGCAAGGATCTGGGCAAGCTGACGGTGCGTGCCGATCCGGAAAAATCGGGATGGACGCTGCAGCAGCTGGAGGTCGTCAATCCGGACAGCAAGCTTGCGGTAAACGGCCGCTGGATGACAGAGGGCGACCAGCACACCGACGTCAAGGTGAAACTGGAGGCGGTCGACATCGACAAATTCTTTACCCGCCTGGGTTATCCCGAAGGCATCAAGGGCGGCAGCGGCAGCCTCGAGGGCACGGTGAGCTGGAACGGCGGGCCGACGCGCCTCGACATCCGCTCGCTGTCCGGGAAGCTGAAGCTCGACGCGAAGGACGGGCGTTTCCAGCAGATCAAGCCGGGCGTGGCCAAACTGCTGGGCATCGTCAGCCTGCAGTCGCTGCCGAAGCGATTGTCGCTGGATTTCGACGACATCTTCCGCAAGGGTTTCACCTTCAACCAGATTACCGCGAACCTGGACATTGCATCGGGTGTCGTGCACACGGAAGATTTTCACATGGACGGGTCGGCGGCGAAGGTGTCGATGCGCGGCACCGTCGATCTGGCGGCGGAAACCCAGAACCTGACCCTGAGAGTGACGCCGTCACTCACGGAAAGCATCGCGGTGGCGGGCGCCATCGTCAACCCGGCGATCGGGGTTGCTGCACTGATCGCGCAAATGGCGCTCAAGGATCCGTTCAGCTCGATCGCGGCTGTCGAATATACGGTGACGGGACCCTGGAGCGATCCGGCCGTCACGCGGGTGGCGTGGGGACCGGACAACCCGCCGTCGAGGCGGTAGGCCGGGAACGGAGGCGAGGTTACAATTCGTCTCTCATCCAATGGACGATTCAGGCAATGGCAGCAGCGACGATCAAATCCGGGTTCGGCAGGGCCAAGCCCCGCGGCGGCGGCGAAACCGGGGTGTCCGCCGGCAAAGGGCCGGTACCGGCGCACGGCTTCCGCATTGCCGGCGTGCAGATGGCTTCCGGGCCGAATGTCTCCGCCAACCTCAACGAGGCGGAAAGGCTGATCGAGATGGCGGCGGCGCAGGGCGCCAAACTGGTTGCGCTGCCCGAGTATTTCGCGATCATGGGCATGCGCGCCATCGACAAGGTCAAGGTGCGCGAAAAGGAGGGCGACGGCCCGATCCAGAACTTCCTTGCGAAAACGGCACGTCGCCTCAAGATATGGCTGGTGGGCTGTTCGGTGCCGATCGCGGCCCCGGTCGAGGGCAAAATCTACAATTCGTGCCAGCTGTATGACGACGCCGGCAAGATGGTGTCCCGATATGACAAGATCCATCTGTTCAGCCTGGACCTGGGCAAGGAGAAGTTTTCGGAAGAGGGCACGCTGGAGCCCGGCAAGCACGTGAAGGTGGTCGATTCGCCGTTCGGGCGCATCGGGCTGTCGGTGTGTTACGACCTGCGTTTCCCCGAGTTGTACCGGGCGATGAAGGATGTGGACATCATCGTGGTGCCCTCGGCGTTCACCGAAACGACAGGGCGGGCGCACTGGGAGTCGCTGGTACGGGCGCGCGCCATCGAAAACCTGGCCTACGTGCTGGCGCCGGCACAGGGCGGCTATCACCTGAGCGGCCGCGAGACGCACGGCGATTCGATGGTGGTCGATCCCTGGGGAACCGTGCTTGACCGCCTGCCGCGCGGTTCCGGCGTGGTCAGTGCCGGGATCAATCCCGCTTACCTGGCCAGCGTGCGCAAGAGCCTGCCCGCGCTGACGCACAGGGCGATACACAGAATCTAGAAAGACCGTGAATGACGTGAATATCGTGGATGCGTGA
>DASVNF010000086.1:0-11530 GCA_036384015.1 Burkholderiales bacterium | reverse complement strand
AACAGGCGGTCGATGTCGGCGAGGCTGCGTCCGCTGATGAGCGCCATGGCGCCGTTGCTGAGCTGATGCACGGCGCGCAGCGTCTCATGCAACTGCGGCGACACGATGACCGCGTCGGGTTGCTGTGCGATGTCGAGCAGCGTGCCGTCCAGGTCGAGGAACAGGGCCCAGCCTTTCGCGAAAGCCGGTGTGAACGTCTTGTCCATGTCCGCCTGGCGGTCGTTCATGTCGTGACTTCCCTTTCTCCGCGCAAAAGGCGCTTGCCGAAGGAGACGTCCGTCCCGTGGCGCAGTACACGGGTGCGGCGACGCATCACCGAAGCGTCGAGCAGCATGCGGCCGGCCCAGCGGTACACGTTGAATTCCTGGATCAGGGATCGCATGCTGCGCATGCGGTCGCGCTGTTCGCCGGCCGGCATGGTGAGGGCTACGCGCAAGGCGGCCGCGAACTGGTCCATGTTGTAGGGATTGATGATCAGCGCCTCGGCAAGCTCGCGTGAGGCACCGGTGAATTCGCTGAGGATCAGGACGCCCTGTTCGTCGTCGCGGGCGGCGACGAATTCCTTCGCCACCAGGTTCATGCCGTCGTGCAGGCTGCTGACGATGCAGGTGTCCGCGCCGCGGTAATAGCGATTGACCTCGCCCGATCCGACGTTTTCCAGGCGCAGGATGATCGGCGAGTAACCATTGTTTCCAAAGCGTGCATTGATGCGCGCCGCCTCCGCCTCGACTCGTTCTACGAACATGCGGTATTCCGGGATGCTGAAGCGGCTGGGGGCGCCGATCTGCAGCAGCGTCAGCTTGCCGGCCCAATCCGGCTCCAGTTCGATCAGGCGTTCCAGGGCAAGAAAGCGTTCCAGGATGCCTTTGGTGTAGTCGAGGCGATCCACGCCGACCGCGATGCGGGTGTCGGTGGCCAGCGAATGGCGCTCGCGCAGCCATTTCCGGCAGTCGCTGGGCGGGGGGACGTTTTCGAGGCTGGCCGGGGGCCAGTCGATGGATATCGGATAACGCTTCACCGAGGTCCGGGTGCCGAGGTGGGTGACGCCGTTGGTCTCACGATCGACGCGCGCTTCGAGATAGCGGTCGACGGTGTCGAGGAAATTATTGCAATGGAAGCGCGTGTGGAAGCCGAGGATGCTGCTGCCGAGCATGCCGGTCAGGATCTGGTCGGCCCATGGGCAGATGCCGAATGCCTCCGGATTGGGCCAGGGGATGTGCCAGAAAGTGATGATGGTTGCGTCGGGCAGGCGTTCGCGGATCATCGCCGGCAGCAGCGCGAAGTGGTAGTCCTGCACCAGCACCACCGGATCCTCGGTTTTCGCTTCCTCGATGATGGCGCGTGCGAACTTGCGGTTGACGGCGACATAATGCTCCCAGTCCGGCGGACGAAACACCGGCCGCGTATGCGCGATATGGCAAAGCGGCCACAGGCCTTCGTTGGAAAAACCGAAGTAGTAGCCGTTCTCCTCGGCTTCGCTCAGCCAGACCCGGCGGATCTGGTAGTTGTCCCTGCCGGGCGGCACTGACACGTGATCGTTCTTGTCCACCACGTCGCGGTCCGCGGAACCGCTGCCGTGCGCGATCCAGGTGCCGGAGCAGGCGAGCATCACCGGCTCCAGCGCCGTGATGAGGCCGCTGGCCGGACGCTGCACCTGGATCGACTTGTCCGCGGCGCGCACGTGGATGTAGGGCTCGCGGTTGGAGACAATCAGGAATTCGTCGCCACGCAGGTCGTCGCGCAGGATGGCGCGCAGCGCTTCCGGGTTCCAGCTCATCTGGCTTTCGTCGCGCACCCGCTTGTCGCGTTCGATATCGCGGATCAAGGCGCGCAGGTCGCGCGCCACCGGGAGCAGTTCGGCGGGACCCGCATTCGGCTTGGCCAGCCACTCTCCGGACAGCATGATGCGCATGCCGCGCATCCATCCCCACCAGCTGATCTGCGCGACCGCCACCGTCACCAGGGAAATCACCAGGCCGAGCGCCGCAAACAGGTAGAAAACGTAGCGGCGGGTATCCGCGCTGCGGTGCTCGATGAACCCCATGTCGTGCAGCAGGACCAGCCTGCCGAGTTCCTCGCCATCCGGCCCCAGCATGGGCGACACCGCGGCATGGAGCGAACCTTGCGGGAGGTGCAGGACGCTGCCGGAGCCGGGCGAGATGGTCTCCACGGTGCGGCAGGTCACGCTGCCGGGAAACGTGAAGGTCTTGTAGGACAGCTCATTCCGCGCGTTGCAGAATCCGATCGCCAGCAGCCGTTCGTCGAGCACCATGCGTTCGAACAACCCGACGATTCGCTTGCCCTGGCCGGATGGAATCAGGTCGCGCAGCGATTCATCCACCGCCTTGGCCACCACCACGGTGCGCGCATCCAGGTCGCGCACGAACCAGCGCACGGTCAGGCGGTCCGCGAGCAGGGTCACGCCGTATGCGACCGCGGCGAGGACCAGCAACAATGGGAGAACGAAACGCAGGGAAAGTCTCATCGACAGCTCCGGCGGCACGCGTCGCGCGCACGCCCGCGAATGCGGCCGCTTCGGGCGCCTTGGGAAAAAGCGTTGATGCAGGGCAGACAGCGGGAAAAGCGAACAAGTTCCGCAAAGAGGCGCGGGGGAGGGAAAGCAGAAGGGGGAAAGAGGGAAGAGGAGCGCATGGCAGGGCTTACAATCCCTACCAGCCACTCCCTCCCACCATGAGCCAGATCGGGAAGCCGCCCTGCGATGACGCCCTGATCCGACACGGAGATCCGGCGGATGTGCATTCGCCGGCGGTCAAACGCTGGGTGCTTGCGTCAACGATCATCGGGTCCAGCATGGCATTCATCGACGGCACGATCGTCAATGTCGCGCTGCCGGCGATCCAGAACGACCTCGGTGCAACGGCTTCCGACCTGCAATGGGTGGTCGAGTCCTACGCCCTGTTCCTGGCGTCGCTGCTGCTGGTCGGCGGGGCGCTCGGCGATCATTTCGGGCGGCGTCGGGTTTTCATGATCGGCGTTGCGATCTTCGCGGGCGCGTCTGTGGTCTGCGCTTTGTCTCCCGACGTACACGCGCTGATTCTCGCCAGGGCGCTCCAGGGCGTCGGCGGCGCCTTGCTCGTCCCCGGCAGCCTGGCCCTCATCAGCGCCTCGTTTCCGCGGGAGGAGCGCGGACGCGCCATCGGCACCTGGTCGGGCTGCAGCGGCATGGCGGCCGCAATCGGTCCCGTGATCGGCGGATTTCTGGTGGATCATTATTCCTGGGTGTGGGCCTTTCTCATCAATATTCCCCTGGCGGCCGCCGTCCTGTGGATCGGCCGGCGCCATCTTCCCGAAAGCCGGGGTGCCTCGGCCCGCGCGCTCGACATCCGGGGCGCACTGCTTGCGACCATCGGGCTGGCAGGGATCGTCTACGCGTTCATCGAGGCGCCGGGACGGCAGTGGAATTCCCACACTGTGCTCGCGGCCCTGTTAATCGGCCTGGTGGGGATCGGGTGGTTCGTGGTGGTCGAACGGCGCGTGCGCTCGCCGATGGTTCCGCTGTCTTTGTTTCGCAATCGCAACTTCGCGGGCGCCAACCTGCTGACGCTATGGCTCTATGCGGCACTCGGCGGCGGGCTCTACTTCTTCCCCCTGAACCTCATCCAGGTCCAGGGATATTCGGCGACCGCGGCGGGGGCAGCCCTGCTGCCGTTCATTCTCATCATGTTCATGTTGTCGCGCTGGGCGGGCCGGCTGGCGGATCGGTTCGGCGCACGACTGCCGCTCGTCATCGGCCCCGTCGTCGCGGCCGCCGGCTTCGCGATGTTCGCGTTGCCCGGCGTCGGCGGCAGCTATTGGACGACTTTCTTTCCTGCCGTCGTGGTTCTCGGCCTTGGCATGGCCGTTACCGTCGCACCGCTGACGACGACAGTCATGAACTCGATCGGCGAGGAAATGGCAGGTGTCGCGTCAGGCGTCAACAACGCGGTCTCCCGGACGGCCGCCCTCCTGGCGATCGCGATGTTCGGAATGGTCATGGCGTGGGCATTCGAATCGGGCCTCAGCGGCCGGCTGGCAGACATGGATGCCTCCGCCGGCGTCGTGACTTTTCTCGAAGGAGAACGCGACAAGCTTGCCGGCGCCGCATTCCCCGATGGCCTGGATGGAGAAACCGCCGCCGCGCTGCGCCGCGTCGTGGGCGAATCCTACGTGGCCGGCTTCCGCTGGATCATGCTGCTGAGCGCGGGACTGGCACTGCTGAGCGCGCTGGGCGCATGGACGCTCATCGCCGGCAAGCCGGTGTCTGAAGCCAAGTCAGACCCTTAACCGAAGGCTCTTTTCAGTACCCCCTTGAAGGTGCGCAAAGGTCGCAAAGAAAAAATGGCGGGACTGCGGTAACCGACGGGCGATGACAAAGCTTTGTCCCATGGCAGAACCGCCGTGGTCCTTGCTTGTTCTCCTTTGCGTCTCTTGAGTTGTAGTAACATCGCCGCCTTCCGTTGCACCTGCTTGCCGCTTCTTGCCATCCATCCAGATCAACGAGGACGCCGGCGTCCGCTACCTCCAGTTCGGCGCGCACTGGATCCAGGGTGCCATGCGCATCAACAGGCCATGGGACCTGGAGCTCGAATACACGCGGGACATGATGCTGCCGCTGCTGCTGCGCGCAGGCGCATGGCCACGCAACGTGCTGCAGGTCGGCCTCGGCGCGGGATCGACGGCCAAGTTCCTGCATCGATACAGGCCGGAATCCAAGATTGACGTCGTCGAGCTCGACCCGGAGGTGGCGATGACGGCATGGCAATTTTTCAGGCTGCCGGACGAGTCTCCCCGCTTCAGGGTCGAGATCGGCGACGGCTACGAATACATCGCCGACTGCCGGCGGCGCTTCGACCTGATCCTGGTCGATGGCTTCGATTCGAAGGCGGAAGCGGGCAGGCTCGACTCGGCGGAGTTCTATCGCAATTGCCGGGCGCGGCTGGCGCCGGACGGCATGCTGGTCGCCAACCTGATCGGCAAACGGCGGCGCCCCCGGGAGGGCATCGAGCGGATCCGCAGGGCTTTTGGCGGTCGCGTGCTCGCCCTGCCGCCGAACGAGGTCAATACCGTTGCGATCGCGGCGACCGGATCGCCGATCCGGGCCGCATTCGAACGGTTGCGCTCGTCAGCGCATTGCCTCCGCTCGGTCACGGGCCTCAACCTCCTGGCTACCGTTACCTCGCTCTACAGGACTCTCAATGATGACTTGAGGCTGTAGGGCGAGGTTTCGCCGCAGTTGATGCCTCAGTCGCCGTTCCGGTCCAGTGCTTTTTTCATTCCTTCCGGATTGCCGACGCGTGCAACGTCTTCCTTGAATTCCCTGCTTTCCACGCGGAACTGCAGCACGTGCCAGGCGATCCAGAACACGAGGCCGATCAGGAACAGGAAGAACTCCGTTCCCACGAATGGATAAATCGGCCCGATGTCGGCGATGTTGCCCGCCCAGTTCTCGATTCTTCCGGTATTCATGACGATTCTCCTTGAAGGATGAGGCGGCTAGGCGGTGAGCCCGGAGGATTTCGCGGCGTGCCGGACAGCGGTGGAGACTTCCCTTGCTTCTTCCTCGGCTTCAAGATCGGTTCCGATATCGAGCCCGGCAATTTCGACTTCCCGGGGGATGCGGAGCGCGCCGAAGGCATTGAGGATTTTCGCAATGATCAGCCCGGGGATGAAGCCTAGCACCCAGAACATGATGATCGCACCGATGAAGTTGCCCCACGGCGTCACGACCGGGAAGCCGGGGTCCGGCGATGACGGATACCCCCATAGCAGGATGCCGGCGGCAGCTACGCCCAGAAACCCGGAGTAGCCGTGCACGGCGACTGCGCCGACTGCGTCGTCGACCTTGAAGCGCCGCTCCACCCAGAAATGCATTTTGTACACCACGACCGAGATGACGGCCGCGAGCAGCATCGCCTGCACCGGATGGTAGAGGTCGTTGCCCGCCGAAGTGCCGATGATGCCGGCAAGTCCACCGGAATAGGTCCAGAACGGATTGCCTTTCGACACCACGTACGTCGCCATCATGCCGCCCGCAAGCGCCATGATGAAGTTGAACGTGATCGCGGACAGCGAAGTCGGGCCGAGATAGATATTGGTCGCGGAGTAGAACACGCCGTCGCCAGACTGCACGTCGAAGATCGGGATGTTGCATGCGGCATAAAAGCCCCAGAATCCCGTATAGATCAGGAACAGGCCGACCGTCACCAGCCAGGGATTCTGCGGATTGATGTTGCGCGGCGTTCCATCGCTGCGGAATTTTCCGATCCGCGGGCCCAGCACCAGCAGAACACCGAGCGCGAAGCCACCTGCGATCGCGTGCACCACTCCCGACGCATAGGCATCGTGATAGCCCAGCAGCCTTACCATCCAGCCTTGCGGATGCCAGCCCCATGACGCGTCCACGATCCAGAGGACCGATCCGACCAGAGCGCACATCACCCAGAACGCGCCCGAGCGGATGCGCTCGATGCAGCCGCCGGAAACAATCGAAGCCGTAGTCCAGGAAAACAGCAGGAACGCCGCCCAGAAAACACCGTTCAGTCGCGCCCACAGCGCGGTGTCCGCCGCAGTGACGGCCTCGGTGGCGGGAGCGCCTCCCATGTGCGGGCCCATCAATTCGCTCCACGGCACTGCGAACGGCGCCGCGACCAGGCCTCCGGTTATTCCGGGCCCGTTTGGAAATGCAGAGTAAATCCACCAGCCGAACAGATAGAACGTGACGGTGACAACGGGAATCACCATCGTGTTCTTCATCAGCGTGTGCATCTGATTCTTGCGCCGCGATGCCCCGACCTCATACACGCAAAAGCCGACGTGGATGAGGAACATGATGACGACCGTAACCCAGTAATAGAACTCCGTGAAAATGACGTTGAGTGCCCCGTATTCCGTGCTCATCTTTCTCCCCCTGGTGGTTTAAAGGACCGTCGTAGCGGTCCCATGCCTCTGTTGCAGAGTGCGTACTCAGGAAAATGAAGCGTGGATCTTGCGCTGCTATCCATGCACCATGTTGCGATGCAAATAACATGTTATGGCGCTGGAATAGTGCGCGGGGTACTCTACGCCGGGGGTTTTCTTAGCGTCAAGGTGGTTTTTGTTTCCCAATGGGAAACAGTCTTGCGCGGACGCACCGGGATTGGGCCCGCTTTGAGTAAGGTGCCGTCGCTACCGTTGCGGCTATTCAGTGCCAAGCCAGGCCTTGCGGGAGCGGGCGAGGCGGGCGTCGCCGACGACGCTGAGCGTCCAGGCATCCGGTTTCGCTGCGGCAAGTACAATCGGCAGGACGTGCAGCTCGTCCCGCCGGAAAACGTGCAGCGGCACGGTTTCGCCGGGACGGTAGCGCGCCAGATGGGCATCGATGTTGTCCGGCGAGACGCGCAATCCATCGATCGCGATCAGGATGTCGCCTGCCGCAACACCTGCCCTTTGCGCGGCGCCGCCGTCGAAGACCTGGTTGATCTTCAGGTCGCCACCGTCGTTGCCCGAACGAACGCCGAGGCTGACGCTTCGCAGCGCCTGCTTTTCCTTTTTCGACTTCGGGTCGCGCCGGTCGACACCGGTACGGCCGGGTCGCAGGCCCATTTCCACGCCGACCGTGGCGAGCAGTTTTTCCAGCGGCAGGTCCGTGGTGGAGCGCACCGCCTTGTCGAAGAAGCTGTTCAGTTTCAGTCCGGTCGCTTCTGCGGCGATTTTCTCGACGCCGTCCTCCGGCACGCCGATGCCTCTGGCCCCGTATTGGCGCCAGAGCGCGCGCATCACATTGTCCAGTGACCGGCGATTGTTCGTTTGTGCGCGGATCAGCAGGTCGAGGGCAAGGCCGATGAGGCTGCCCTTCAGGTAATAGCTGACGCCCGCATTCGGCGAGTTTTCGTCGCCGCGGTAATACTTGATCCAGGCGTCGAAGCTCGATTCCGCAACCGTCTGCTTCCTGCGGCCGGCGACGCGCAGCAGCGTGGTGATGTTGCGGCTCAGCGTTTCGAGATAGGTATTGCGCGAAATCAACCCGGAGCGGACCAGCATCAGGTCGTCGTAATACGACGTCAGGCCTTCGAAGGCCCACAACAATGTGGTGTAGTTCTCGGTATTCAGGTCATAAGGCGCAAAGGCCGCCGGCTTGATGCGCTTCACGTTCCAGGTGTGAAAGTACTCGTGGCTCGCCAGTCCGAGGAAGGTGCGGTAGCCTCCCGTGGGTTTGCCCATGCCTTCGGCGGGCAGGTCATTGCGGGCGCAGATCAGCGCAGTGGAGGCGCGGTGCTCCAGGCCGCCGTAGCCATCGCCGACGGCGGTGACCAGGAACACATAGCGATCCATCGGCGCCTTGCCGCCGAAGAATTCGATCTGGGTTTCGCACAGGGCTTTCAGGTCTTTCGCCAGGCGCCGCATGTCCGTGCGATGCCGCCCCGTTATGGCGATGTCGTGCTGCACGCCCCCCGCCTTGAACGTCGCCAGCTCGAACACCCCGATCTCGACCGGATGGTCGATAAGCTCGTCGTAGTTCGCGGCTTCGTAGCTGCCGAACAGGTAGGGCCTGGCGCCTTTGCGCCGCATCGCTGTTGCCACGCCCCAGTTCCGGTACTTCGCGCCCCTGGGTGGCAGGATCTCCACTTCGACCGGTTCGTCCGCACGGCCTTCGACCAGCAGGAACACCGCGGGACCGTTGAAGAAAGCATGGGTTGTGTCCAGGTGCGCGCCGCGCACCGACAGGTCCCAGGCATAGACCTCCATCGTCACCGTCACCGGACCGTCGTGCGGCGCGACCTGCCAGGTGTTCTTGTCCAGCTTTACGATTGGCAGCTGCTTGCGGCCGTAGTGCGCGCGGATGCGCACCACGTGCTTGGCAAACTCGCGAATCAGGTAGCTGCCCGGAATCCATACAGGCAGCGAGAACTTCTGCCCCCAGGGATCGGGGTTGTCGACGGTACAGCGGACTTCGAAAAGATGGGCTTCGGGATTGCTCGGAAGGATTGAATAGCGGATCTGGGCGTTTTTCATTGCTTGTTGAGGGCGCACCTTGGAATTCGTTCCCGCGTTTATGGCTTTTGCGGTGCGGGAAGTCAAGATCCGGAACGTGTCGCGGGGCGGCGGCCATGGCCTGCCTCGGCGCCGGAATCGATGAACTCAGGCATCGGTTGCGTGTCGTAATCGGATTTGCAGCCCAACGGTTTGGGAGAGTCCATGAAACAGCATGCGTGTTCCGCGCGCGCCGGTACGCGCGCGATTCCTTTTTTGTCCTCTCTTTTGGTTTTTTCCTTTGCCGTCGTCGCATTGCCCGCGTTCTCCGCCGATTGCCCGCCGCTGGAGAAGCGCGAAGCGAACGTGCCGGAACAGAAGCCCGCATTCGAAGGCCAGACGCGGGCCTGCGGCGTGCAGACGGAGCGGGCCATCGCCGTGGACGTGGTGGCTAAGGGCCTCGACAAGCCCTGGGCCGTGGAACCGTTGCCCGGCGGCGGCTGGCTGGTTACGGAAAAAACCGGACAGCTGCGTCATGTCGCGAAGGAAGGCGAAGTCGGCAACCCGGTGAAGGGGGTCCCTCCTGTCGATGCGCGCCGGCAGGGCGGGCTGCTCGACGTGGAGCTGAGCCCCTCGTTTGCGGCAGATCGCCTGATCTATTGGAGCTACACCGAGCGGCGCAAGGGCGGCAACGCCACCAGCGTCGCGCGCGGCAAGCTGGCAATGAATCACCGCTCGCTTTCGGACGTCGAGGTCATCTTCCGCGCCGAGCCCGCCTATGACGGGACCAAGCACTTCGGTTCGCGCCTCGTCTTCGGCCGGGACGGCATGCTCTTCATCACGCTCGGCGAGCGTTCCGAAGACGTCATGCGGCCGCAAGCGCAGCAGTTCAACAGCCACATGGGCAAGGTGATCCGGATCAGGCCCGACGGCTCGGTTCCTCACGACAACCCGTTCATCGGGACGACGGCGGCGCTTCCGGAGATCTGGACCCTGGGGCACCGCAATGTGCAATCCGCCGCAATCGATGCAAGCGGCAAGCTGTGGATCGTGGAACACGGCACCAAGGGCGGCGACGAAATCAACCTCATCGAGAAGGGTCGCAACTACGGCTGGGTGATCGCGGCATATGGCGAAGAATATTCCGGAAAGCCGATCGAGACGGCGGAAACGTGGCGTGAGGGCACCGTTCAACCGGTCTATTACTGGGACCCGAACATCGCTCCCTCCGGTGCCCAGTTCCATTCCGGCAAGGCGTTCCCCGAATGGCGGGGTAACCTCTTCATTGGCGGCCTGAAAGACCGGGACCTGGTGCGCGTGGTGATCCAGGACGACAAGGTGACCGGAGAAGAGCGGTTGCTGGCCGACCGTGGCCAGCGCATTCGTGACGTGAAAGAGGGGCCGGACGGATTCCTGTACGTCGTGACGGACGGCGGGGATCTCTGGCGCGTCAAGCCGCACAAGTAGAATTCGAGCCTCACGCTGAATGCCGGAGAGTTCTATTTCCGCAAGGGGCGGCACCCACGCGGCGAAGAACGTGGACGACCATCGCCATCAGGAGGTGCTGGTCGAGCTTAAAACCTGATCGCGCCGTATCCACCATGAACAAAGCCAGGGAAAATGCTGGGCTGGTCTATTCCACCGATGGTGGAAAAATGTGCCCGGCGTGCCGGCTGCCGTCAGGCCGGTGCATCTGTGGCCACAGGAAATCCGCCACGGCGCTAGGCGGTGCGGTGCGGGTATCACTGGAGACCAAAGGCCGCAACGGGAAGAGCGTAACGGTGGTTCGCGGGCTCGCGCAGGATGCCGCCGCCCTGGCGTCGCTCGGTAAGGAGCTGAAGGCGGCTTGCGGTACCGGCGGCACGATAAAAAATGGCGTGATCGAAGTGCAGGGCGATCACTGCGAGCGGATCGTCGACATGCTCGGGAAGCGCTTCGCAAACGTGAAGCGGGCCGGCGGCTGAATCAACGGATATCATGGCTGCGGTGCAGGGCACGAGGACGGTCGCCCTTGCCGGACCATCGGGCGCCCGCCGGCAGCGTTCACCAACCTTCCCGTCAATGCCGGCTGCCGGCGCGGCAGCGCGACACGGAAAAAACTCAAGGCCGCCGATTCTGTCCAAACGACGAAAATAAGGGCTTGCACGGGCCTTGGAAGAGTACACTGCATAGGCTCATGTAGCGTTCCCGGCGACGCGATCTTCCAGAGACTGCGCCGACTCCTTTCCTGGCCCTTCCGGGCTCCCGGACCATTCTGGGCTGCGGCAGCACTGGCCCACAGGGTCCGAAATGAATATCTTCTTGTGGGTGCTGGCCGGAGGAATCCTCGGATGGATCGCTTTTGCGTTCTGGAAATTTAATGAAGAACGGGGTCCGATCGTATCGGTAATCATCGGCGCGGCGGGCGGCCTTTTCGGCGGACACGTGGTCGCGCCGGTATTCCTCGCGGCTTCCCGGCTTCCCGGCAGCTTCAGTTCGGCGGCCCTGTTTTTCGCTGCCGCGGCGGCGGCAACCTTCCTGTTTGTCGGCAGCATGATCTACGACCGCTGGGGCGTGTAGTCACGCACGTTCGAGGCGGTTC
>DASVNF010000085.1:0-4768 GCA_036384015.1 Burkholderiales bacterium | reverse complement strand
TCTTGCCTACGCCGCGGTGACCACCATCGCCTGCCTGGTGATCGCCTATCCGCTGGCGATGCTGATCGCGCGCAGCCCGAAGAAGCATCGCGACCTGCTGGTGCTGCTGGTGATCCTGCCGTTCTGGTCCAACTTCCTCATCCGCGTTTACGCCTGGATGATCATCCTCGGGCCGCAATCGGTATTCGTGCGGGCGCTCAATCATTTCATCGGCTTGTTCGGATTGGAGCCGGTCAGTCTCCTGTACACGCCGTTCGCGGTAATCGTCGGCCTCGTGTACGTGCACCTGCCGTTCATGGTGCTGCCGCTTTACGCCAATCTCGAGAAGCACGATCCGGCGTTGCTGGATGCCGCCCAGGACCTGGGTGCCAATGCCTGGCGGCGTTTCTGGCGCGTCACCTTTCCGCTGTCGCTGCCCGGCGTTTACGCCGGCGCCGCCCTGGTCTTCATCCCGGCCCTGGGCATTTTTGCCATCCCCGACATCCTTGGCGGCACCGAGGGCATCATGATCGGCAACGTCATCAAGCAGCAGTTTCTCGACACCCGCGACTGGCCCTTCGGCAGCGTGCTTTCGATGGTCCTGACGGTCATGGCCATTGGCATTGCCGGCCTGGCCGCCGTCGTCGGCAGGCGGCAGCGCACATGAACCGGCGCTCGCCGTGGCTGTGGGCAGCGGGTTTCCTCGCCTATGCCTTCCTGTATGCGCCCCTGGTGATCGTTGTCGCCTATTCCTTCAACGATTCCCGCCTCAATGCAGAGTGGGTCGGATTCACCTTCTCCTGGTACGAGAAACTATTCCACAACGAGAAAATGCTGCGGGCGGCCTGGAACTCGCTATTGATCGGGCTGGTGGCCAGTGCCGTCTCCACCGTGCTGGGCACGATGGCGGGTTATGCGATGTACCGCTTCAGGTTGCGGCTGCTGCCGGTCCTGGTGCTGGCGCCGATCGCCATCCCGGAGATCCTGATGGGCGTGTCGCTTCTGATTTTCTTCGTCCTGCTGAACATTTCCCTGGGCATGATCTCCATCATTCTTTCGCATATCGCCTTCTGCGTCGGCTTCGTCGCCATCGTGGTGCGTTCGCGCCTTGCCGGCATGGACGAGAGCCTGACCGAGGCTGCGCGCGACCTCGGCGCCACGCCCTGGCGGGCGTTCCGCCTGGTGACCCTGCCGCTGATCATGCCCGGCGTGGTGGCCGGCGCGCTGATGGCCTTCACCCTTTCCATCGATGACTTCGTCATCACCTTTTTCACCGCGGGCGTGGGTTCGACTACCCTGCCGCTGCAGATCTACACCATGGTCAAGATATCGGTCACTCCGGAGATCAATGCCGTGTCGACGCTCCTGATGCTCCTGACCCTGGCGCTGATCATGATCGCGTCCCGCCTTTCACCCGGTGCCCTGCGGGCGGATTAGACCGGTAAAATTCGCAAAACCGCTGGACGGGGCGACGCGAATTTTTTACCCTTGACTCCGCGCAGTCCCGCCAATATCCAAACCAGATACGGAGAGCCACATGAAGAAGCTGCTGTGCATCCTGTCGTTCGTCTGCCTGCCCGCGATCGCGGCGGATGAGCTGCATTTGTACAACTGGAACGACTATATCGCGCCAGAGGCCGTGGTGAATTTCGAGAAACAGTGCAAGTGCAAGGTGGTGCAGGATTTTTACGGCGACAACGAAGAGCTGCTCGCCAAGCTGGCCGCCGGGGCCAAGGGCTATGACGTGATGGTGCCGACCTCGAACTACGTTACCAGCATGGCCAAGGCGGGCTGGCTGCAGCCCCTCGACAAGAGCAAGTTGCCGAACTTCAAGAATCTGATGCCGGCTTACCTGAACACCGAGTTCGATCCCGGCAACAAGTTCTCCGTGCCTTATGCCATGTCCATCACGCTGCTCGGCTACAACGACGCGAAGATGAAGGAACTGGGCATCCCGATGGATTCCTGGGCGGTGATCTTCGATCCGAAGATCCTGGCGAAGATCAAGGGCAAGGTGACCGTTCTCGACAGTCAGAGCGAGCTGATGGCGGCCGCGCTCAAGTATCTCGGCTACTCCGTCAACGACCG
The DNA here is from genome assembly GCA_036384015.1 of Burkholderiales bacterium. Classification (GTDB taxonomy): domain Bacteria; phylum Pseudomonadota; class Gammaproteobacteria; order Burkholderiales; family JACQAP01; genus JACQAP01. Next base: position 2,701 of record DASVNF010000085.1, on the reverse strand, counting down.
CGATCCCAAGCACTGGCAGGAAGCCAAGAATGTGATCATCAAGGCCAAACCCTACTGGGCGGCGTTCATGGCGCAGGGGTATATCAAGGAGCTTTCCACCGGCAACATCTGGGTGTCGCACGGTTACTCGAACGATATCTTCCAGGCGGAAACCGGCGCCCAGGAGGCCAAGCAGAAGTTCCACATCCGCCATGCCCTTCCCAAGGAAGGCGCGGTGCTGGCCCTGGATGCGATGGTCATCGCGAAGTCCGCGCCGCGCCCGGACCTGGCCCATCAATTCATCAATTTCATGCTCGACGGCAAGAACTCCGCGGCGCTGACGAACATCACCGGTTCGGGCAATCCGAACTCCGAGGCCATGCAGTCGATCAAGCCGGAGATCAAATCGATCAAGGCGGTATTTCCGGATGCTGAAACGGCCAAGAAGCTCGAACAGCTGAAGGACATGAACCGCAAGGAACGTCAGCTGCTCAACCGGATCTGGACCGAGATCAAGGCCAAGTAGGGCCGATTCACTCCGCACCGCCGCGCCCGTCAGCGCGGCGGCATCGAAGGCGTTTCGTAGGTCGCGCGCAATGCGTCGAAAAGTTTCTCCACCTGTGCCCGCGGCAGCATCGGAATCCCGGCCGCGTTCCCGCGGCCGTTTCCCCCCGCAAACATTCTTGCAACGCGATCGATCCCGGCCTGGTCGACGCCTGGCGCCGCCGATTGCGGCGCGCGCAGGCTGACGACGTAGCCGTCCCCGCTCTTTGTCAACACGGCATGCGCGCGTGACGGGAACTTGCGCGCCAGCTCGTTCGCCAGCATGCCGCTGACCCGCCTGCTCCATTTTTCCTCGGGCAGGAATACCGCGGCGCCGTGGCTGCCGATAACCTCTGCCGGCGACAGATGGGCCATTTCCAGATCGTCCGCGAGGGCGCGCTGCAAAGCAGGAAACTCCGGCGCCCGTTCAGCGAAGTCCAGCGGATCGCCATAGGCGTGCAGCCGCCTGTAGAGATCCGCGGGATGGAAATTGAGATCCTCCGGCGTTTCTCCGTAGGCGTTGTAGTTGAGGCATTCGCCGAGCTGGCGCAGACGCAGCAGTTCGTCGCCGCGCAGCGCCAGGCCCTCCGCTGCCGATAACGCCGACTCGGGCAGGTTGTCGCCGAAGGCGGCAACCACCGCCCAGGCACGATGCGCGCCGCCGAGATGACGGTCGACGATGAGGCTGGTGCAGGTCGAGGCCGAAGTATCGATATGCGCCTCGAGCAGGGGATGAGCCGGGACCGCCCCAGGATAATGATGGTCGAAATAACGGCAGGCCGCGCCGGCTTCCAGCACGCGCAACAGGTCGGAGCGGTTCTCGTCCAGCGCGATATCGAGCACGGTCAGCACATCGCCGGCTTGCGGACGCACGCGCGCCAGCAGCCGGTTGTCCCGCTTGACGCCGGTTACCAGTTCGGCGTCGCGCGGCTCGGCGAGGCGCAGCTGCTGCAGGGCGCAGATTCCGTCGGCGTCGCCGTTGAAGATGTCATAAAATCTCATGCTTCGATTCGCGGAATCGACGCACGCATCCGGACACTCCCGCCAACCCATTCCAGGCACATGAGCGGTTCGCCTTCCTCCGATTCGCGGTATGCGCGCAGATCCACGCTGGTACGCTATCTCGCAGTAGCTTACTTGGCTCTGGTGGCGCATGCCAGCCTGTACCCGTTCACCGGCTGGCGCGCTCCCACGGAGAGCGTGACGGCTTTCGTCCTCGCCGACTGGCCGTTCTACGTGACCGCGCCGGACATCATCCTTAACGTGCTGGGTTATTTTCCGCTGGGGCTGCTGCTGACCTTGATCCTGATGGAGCGGATGCCTGGCAGCGTGGCTGCGGTGCTCGGCGTACTCGCCGGCGGCGCCGTGAGTTTTCTCCTGGAATTGCTGCAGGCCTATCTGCCGGCGCGCATTCCGTCGAACGTGGACTTGCTGAGCAATGCGGCGGGCGCTTTGCTGGGCGCATTGACCGCGCGCGCGTTCGGCGGTCGCTGGCTGCTCTCCGGTGAGCTGTACCGGATGCGCGGGCGTTATTTCCAGCCGGGCGCCGCCACCGACATCGGCTTCCTGTTGCTGGGAATCTGGCTCATGACCCAGCTCAACGCGGAAATCTGGCTGTTCGGCAACGGCGATCTGCGCCACCTGGTGCCGGGCAAGGTCGGCGTCAGCTACTCCGCGGAGTCCTACCGCTATCTCGAAGCTGGCGTGGCCGCGCTGAACTTCGCCGGCGTGGCCTGCCTGATTACCGCGATGGCGCGTTCGACTGCGAGCGCGGCGGTCACGCTGGCGGGCCTTACGGCATTGGCTCTCGGACTGAAATCGGTCGCTTCCGCGGCATTGTTTGTCCCGGGCAACGCCAAGCTCTGGCTGACACAGGGATCCATGCTGGGGCTGGCGGCCGGCGTCATCGCCTGGCTGCTGCTCGTCCGCCTGTCGCGTCCGGCGCTGACCTGGGCCGCCATTGTGTTTCTGATCCTGGGCACCATTTTGGTCAACATGGCGCCGGAGAATCCCTATCTGGTTGCGGCGCTGAAAGTGCTGCAGCGCGGCTATTACCATGGCTTCAACGGCATGATGCGGCTCGTATCCGCGATCTGGCCGTTCGCGGTCGTTGCATACCTGCTGTTTCCGGCGCGGCGTGCAGCGGCCAATCCCGCCGATCCGCCAACCCCGAAGTAAC
>DASVNF010000084.1:0-3654 GCA_036384015.1 Burkholderiales bacterium | reverse complement strand
GGCCGCCGGGCCCGGCGGCCGAGTCGCTGCGCAACCAGTTCTGACATGGGTTTCCTCGCGGAGCTGTGGACCTTTCTGCGGGTCCGCAAGAAGTTCTGGATGCTGCCGATGATCGTGATGATGCTGATCTTCGGCGGGCTTCTGGTGCTGGCCAAGGGGTCCGCCCTCGCGCCCTTCATCTACGCCCTGTTCTGACGGGCGCCACCGCCTTGCGCATCCTGGGGATTTCCGCGTTCTATCACGACAGCGCCGCCGCCCTGGTCCGCGACGGTGAAATCGTCGCCGCCGTGCAGGAAGAAAGGCTGTCGCGCCGCAAGCACGATGCGCGCTTCCCGCGCAACGCCATCGGCTATTGCCTGGACCAGGCGGGCGTGCGGCTCGCAGACATCGACCATGTCGTGTTCTACGACAAGCCCTTCCTCAAATTCGAGCGGCTGCTGGAGACGTATGTCGCGTTTGCTCCGCGCGGATTTCAATCCTTCCGCGCGGCAATGCCGGTATGGCTCCGGGAAAAGCTGTTCCAGAAGGATCTGCTGCGGCGCGAACTTTGCGCAATCGACAGGGATTTCGACTGGAAAGGCCGGCTGCTGTTCTCCGAGCATCACCTGAGCCATGCCGCCAGCGCATTCTTCCCCTCGCCGTTTGACGAGGCGCTGGTGTTGACGATGGACGGGGTCGGCGAGTGGGCCACGATGAGCGTGGCGCTGGGCAGGGGAAACCGCCTCGAGATCATCCGCGAACTACATTTCCCGCATTCACTCGGCCTGCTGTATTCGGCATTTACCTACTACGCCGGGTTCAAGGTGAACTCCGGGGAATACAAACTCATGGGGCTGGCCCCTTACGGAGAGCCGCGTTACGCGCAAACCATACTCGACGAACTGATGGACCTGAAGCCGGACGGCACATTCTGCCTGGACCAGTCCTATTTCGACTATTGCACCGGATTGCGCATGACCGGGCCGAAATTCGACGCGCTGTTCGGCGGGCCCGCGCGACGGCCGGATGAGGCGCTGACACAGCGCCACATGGACCTGGCGGCATCGGTCCAGCAGGTGACGGAGGAAGTCGTGCTGAGACTGACCCGGTCGCTCGCAGCCGAAACCGGCGCGCGCAATCTCTGTCTTGCCGGCGGCGTCGCCCTGAACTGCGTGGCCAACGGCAAGGTGCTTCGCGACGGCATCTTTGACGACATATGGATCCAGCCCGCGGCCGGCGACGCCGGCGGCGCACTTGGCGCCGCGCTGGTCGTCCATCATATATTCGCGGGCGCGGCGCGGACCCCCGTCGCAAGCGACAGCATGCGGGGGGCTTACCTCGGACCCGGATACCCGCCGCGGGAAATCGAAACGCGGCTCGCGGCGGCGGGAGCGGTGTACGCGGTGCTCGATGAAAACGCCTTGCTGGACGCAACCGTCGACGCCCTCGTCGGCGGGAAAACCGTCGGCTGGCTGCAGGGACGCATGGAGTTCGGCCCGCGCGCCCTGGGCGGCCGCTCCTTCCTCGCGGACCCGCGTTCCCCGTCGATGCAGAAGACGCTCAACCTGAAAGTGAAATTCCGGGAGTCTTTCCGCCCGTTCGCGCCTTCGGTCCTCCGCGAAGACGTGGCGGAATGGTTTGAACTGGCCGGCGACAGCCCCTACATGCTGCTGGTGGCGGGAATTGCGCCAGGCCGGCGGCGCGCGATGTCGGCGGAAGAGGAAGCATTGTTCGGCATCGACAGGCTCAATGTAGCGCGCAGCGAGATCCCGGCGGTAACCCACGTCGACTATTCCGCGCGGATCCAGACAGTGCACCGCGAAACCAACCCCGTGTATCACGCACTGCTGACGCGCTTCAAGGAACGCACGGGCTGTCCCGTCCTGGTCAATACCAGCTTCAATGTCCGCGGCGAACCGATCGTGTGCACCCCCGAGGACGCTTTCCGTTGTTTCATGGCCACCGGCGCGGAAGTGCTGGTATGCGGGAACTGCCTGCTGCTCAAGGAACTGCAGGATCCGGCTTTGCTGCACGACTACAGCGCAACGATCGAGGCCGACTGAAGGGCATCCCGATCAGCGGCCGATGCGCGCCTGGAAGTACTCGCGCATCATGCGTTGCGCGACCAGTTCGTTGCCGCGGTGAGCCACGTGGCAGAAATCGAGGAACACCTCCTCGCCCGGCCGGCGCCGGTCCAGCGCATCCGAAATGTCGCGATAGGCAATGCCGTCGCGCTCGAGCGCGGCGGCGGCTTCGCGCAAGCGCGGATAGCCCTTGCGAAAGGCGGTTTCCACACCGGGCGCGGTTCCCAGGGGATTCGCAACCAGCGCCCGCTCATAGGGCGTGAGCTGCGCGTTGGCGAATACCTGCGGCTGCAGAAACTGCACGAATTCCACACCCGAGCCGCGCGCGATCGCGGCCGCACCGCGCACGGCGGAGCGGAACTGGCCCACGGCGAATTCGACGTTGCGTTCGAGTTCCGCCGGATCGGTCACGGTCATCGGCTCGGCGCGCTGGTAGATGTCAAGCGCCACTTGGGCCGTATAGCTGTAATCCTTGAACCGTTCGTGCCAACGGTGCAGCGTTTTGTGCAACGAGCTCAGTTTCTGCACCGGCCGGAACGCCGGCACCCCGTTCACCCAGCCGTCCCGGTAGCCACCGAACACGAGGTAGTAAATGTCGTTGACGCCGTGGTAATAGACCACCATGTCGTTCTTGCGCAACCGCACCCCTTGCAGGATCCGGGTCTGTTGCGCGGCATTCATTCCGACCAGGCCGAAATTGCGGACTTCCCAGCGCACCCCTTGCGCATTGAGCAGGCGTTGCAGATGGCTGGCGATGGTCTGCGAATCCGGCACCTCCTGTCCGAACAGGGTTGATCCGCCGAACAGCAGCACACGCCGTTCGGGATCGCGCGGCGCATCAGTCGTCAGCCGGAATCCGCCGATGACGTTGAAGTACTCTCCGCGATAGTCCCTGAGCTCGGCCACGTCGGTGAGATGGCCGGAAACCGAGGCCTGGGCCTCCTTGAGAAACGCCTCGTTGAAATAGTCTGCGCCGCGATACGGCGGCGGCTGCGTGGCGGCGAACTCCCACTTTGTCAGATGGGGTGAACGGAACTGCTTGACCCACATCCAGGAGCCGATTTCGATGAACAGTCCGGTGACCAGCAGAGAAACCAGGACGACGACGGCGTTGACGGCGGCGGTCCTCAATGCACTCTTGCGGCGGGATGAGCCGCCGGGACGGAATTGTTCTTGGGGCGGGGCCATTTGGGAAAGCCTGGTTCGCGCAGCAGACCCAGGCACGCGGCGCGGGCACGCTGCTCCGCCACGCACGGTTTGTGGTGGATTGTGCCTAGCCTACCATGGGCCGGCAGCAGGCCCGGCGTGCTTCGTCAATGCCGAACCGCCCCGCCGAGGGTAACTCACGATCCTGGAACAAACTCGTCGACCCTCACCACGATCGCGGTGGCGTCGTTGCGGCCCATGTACAGTACCTGATTCCGGATCGATTGTTCCACCAGGCTGTCGGCGACCCGCTGGATATCGCCCGAACCTGCCAGCGTCTCGCGCATGGCCTTGTCGCCGAGAACTTCCCAGATGCCGTCGCTGGCGAGCACGAAAACGTCGCCCGCGAAAAGCTCGCCGTCGGTATAGTCCACCACCAGGTGGC
>DASVNF010000083.1:0-5446 GCA_036384015.1 Burkholderiales bacterium | reverse complement strand
GCAAGGCCCACATCGTCGCCTCCGTGGGTGAAGTGATCGGACCCGTGGCCTTCAGCACTCTGGCCGCTACGCCTGCATGGCTGGCAAAACCGGAAGCCGCCGGATTCCTGCGCGCCTACCGGGAAGCGCGGAGCTGGGTGAACAGCACGGCGCCGGACGAAGTCGCGGCCGCTGAACAATCCTTCTTTCCCGCGATCCGGCGCGAAGCGCTGGCGCGCTCGATCGCCTATTACCAGCAGCTCGGCTGCTGGTCGGGAAACCTGGAGATCCCACGCAACGAATACGAGACCATCCTCGACGTGTTCATGCATTCGCAGCTCATCACCCGCCGCCATCCCTACGAGCGCGTAATTTCGCCACTTCCCCGAATTTGAACCACCGGAGGCGGAAACAGAACCGCCACGGCCTATTGCGCACTACGAAGGCAGGAGACGTCGCTAACGCTCGGGCAGCGGAATGAATTCAGTTTCGCCAGGCACCTGCGCGAACCGGCCTTCCTTCCAATCGCGTTTCGCGCTTTCGATGCGCTCGAGCGAACTGGAAACGAAATTCCACCAGATGTGGCGTTCCCCCACCGGGGCGCCGCCCAGCAATGCCACACGGCTGTTGCCGAACGCCGTCAGTTCCGCGGATTCGCCGGGCGCGAAAACCAGCAGGGTGCCCGCGTTGTAAACCTCGTCCTCCACCTCCAGCGCGCCCTGCACGATGTAGGCCGCCCGCTCTTCGTGTTCCGGCATGAGGGTCAGGCTGCTGCGGATACGCATCGAGGCGTCGGCGTAGAACATTTTCGACAGGGTCGGCACCGGCGACACTGCGCCTGACAGGGTTCCCACGATGAGGCGCACCTCGATGCCATCCTTTTCGATCAGCGGCAACCGGTCTTTCGAAAAGTGCCGGAACGAGGGAGCGCTCTCTTCCTCGCCCTGCGGCAGCGCCACCCAGGATTGCAGCCCCCACAGGCGGTGTCCGCTGTTGCGCAACTCGGGCGCGGTGCGCTCGGAATGCACGATGCCGCTACCGGCGGTCATCCAGTTCACCTCGCCGGGCCGGATGGGTTGGACGACACCCAGGCTGTCCCGATGCAGGATTTCCCCTTCGAACAGGTAAGTCACCGTGGCCAGCCCGATGTGCGGATGCGGGCGCACGTCGATGCCCGCACCGGGCGCGAACACGGCAGGCCCCATCTGGTCGAGGAAAATGAAAGGCCCCACCATGCGGCCGCCCGCCCAGGGCAGGATGCGCAGGACCTCGAATCCGCCGAGGTCGCGGCGGCGGCCCTCGACGACATGCGCGATCGCGGTCACGGCGTCAGGGCCTTGATGCGCTGAAAATTTTCAATATCATATTGCACGTTTTCGGCAACACCGGCGCACGGGGCACGAACGCATTTTCCCCGTCCCACGGGCGATTCCGGCGAATCCAGCGATAATGGCCTGAGCGATATGTCGTCATTATGGAAAGACCGGCTGCGTGCCGGCGGCCTGCACTTCTGCATCAGCCTCGGCATCGCCGCGCTCGCGGCGCTGCTCGTGTTTGCCGTCTGGTATCCGGGATACTATCGGGAAATCGCGGGCGGGCGCGACCTTTTCCTGCTTCTCGTTGCGGTGGACGTCGCCCTGGGTCCGATGATCACGCTGGTGATCTTCAACCGCAACAAACCGTGGAAGGTGCTTCGCCGCGACCTCGCGGTGATAGGCCTGGCCCAGCTCGCCGCGCTCGGCTACGGCATGTGGACGGTCTATGTCGCGCGCCCCGTCCACCTGGTTTTCGAGTACGACCGGTTCCGCGTCGTGCACGCCATCGACATCCCGGCGGAAATGGCGGATCGCGCGCCCTCCGGCATCAAGGCCCGGCCGATCACCGGTCCCACGCTCCTTGCCTTGCGTCCTTTCCGGGACGCGGACGAGAAATTCAAGACGACGATGGCCGCCCTCAACGGATGGTCGCTCAGCGCGCAACCCGAGCTTTGGCAGCCGTATCCGGAGGCGCGCAAAAGCATCCTGGAAGCAGCCAAACCGGTGACTGCGCTAAAGACCCGCTTTCCGGACCGGGCGGCGGAAATCGACAAGGCACTCGCTGACGCCGGCCGCGCTGCCGAAACGGTGCTTTACCTGCCGCTGGCGACCCGGAAGGACTTCGGAACCATCCTTGTGGATTCTTCCACCGCCGAAGTCCTGGGGTTCATTCCGCTCGACTCGTTCTGAAGCCGCAAGCGGCTCATTTTCCGGGCGGCACGATACCGTCGCCATCCACGGCAGCCTCCGCGATCGATCAGGGCTTCCACACCGCCGGCGTGCAACGCTGGTAATTCGGCGGGTAAGGCGCCTCGCCGCCAAGTTCGCGCGCCGCACGCCATGCCCAGCGCGGATCGTCCATTGCGCCGCGCGCCAGCGCAATCAGGTCGGCCTTCCCGCCGGAAACGATGTCCTCGGCCTGTTTCGGCCTCGTGATCATGCCGACCGACATGGTGGCGATGCCGGATTCCTTCCTGACCTTCTCCGCGAACGGCACGTTGTAGCCGGGCGCGAAGGGAATCTGCTGGCGCGGATCCAGCGCGCCGGAACTGACGTCGAAGAAATCGCAGCCGCGCGCTTTCATCTGTTTTGCAAAAACCACCGTCTCCTCGGGCGTCCAGCCGCCGTCCACCCAGTCCGTCGCCGAGACGCGCGCTCCCAGCGGCTTTTCATTCGGCCACACGGCGCGCACGGCCTCGAAAACCTCGAGCGGATAACGCATGCGATTTTCCAGCGAGCCGCCGTACTCGTCGGTGCGCTGATTCGAAATGGGCGACAGGAATTCATGCAGCAGATAGCCGTGCGCGGCATGCAGCTCGACGAGGTCGAATCCAATGCGATGCGCGCGCTTGGCAGATTCCACGAACTGCTGCTTCACTTCACGCAGCCCGTCCCGGGTCAGCGCTTCCGGCACATGCCAGCCCGGCCCATAGGGCAGGGCCGAGGGCGCGACTGTTTTCCACGCGCCCTGCTCGGCGGTCAGGGGCTTGCCGCCCTCCCCAGGGGGGAGCGACGAGCCTTTGCGCCCGGCATGCGCAAGCTGGATGCCCATTTTCGCCACGCCATGCCTCTTGCAGAAATCGACGACACGGGCGAGGGTCTTTTCGTTCTCGTCGGTGTAAAGCCCGAGGCAGCGCGGGCTGATGCGGCCGATCGCGGAGACGTGCGTGGCTTCCGTGATCACGAGGCCGGCGGCGCCCATCGCAAACTGGCCGAGGTGCATGAGGTGCCAGTCGCCGGCGGAACCGTTCTCCGCCATGTACTGGCACATGGGTGAAACAACGATGCGGTTGGGCAGTTTCAGGTCGCGTAACGGGAAAGGGGTGAAAAGCGTGCTGGCCATGAGAGGGAGGATCCGGTTGGAAAAAGTCAGCGGATTCTAGCAGCCTCCGCCGCCGCCCCGTCCCGGGGACGGCAAGGGGTGTCATACTACGCACCATAATCAGATCGGCCCGGACGCACAGCCGGGAAAGCATGAAAAAACACGCACTCGCGGCCATCATGCTGCTGGTGTTCGTTATCCATCCGGCACTCGCCGCGCAACTGCAGGGCCGGGTGGTGGGAGTCAGCGACGGCGATACGATCACGCTGCTGACCCGCGAGCAACGGCAGTTCAAGATCCGCCTCTCCGGCATCGACGCGCCGGAGAAAAAGCAGGCATTCGGCGCCTTCGCCAAGGAGTCGCTGTCGCGCCAGGTATTCGGTCGTCCGGTGGTGGTGGAATGGTCGAAGATCGACCGTTACGGCCGCATTGTCGGCAAAATCGAAATCGGCGGCACCGACGTCAACCTGGAGCAGGTGCGCGAAGGCTCGGCCTGGGTGTATCTCCAATACCTCAAGGAACTCCCGGAAGCCGACCGCAAGCGCTATCTTGCGGCAGAGCAGCAGGCCAAGGACGAACGGCGCGGCCTCTGGCGCGACCGCGATCCCGAGCCGCCGTGGCAGTGGCGCCGCGATCGCCGCTCTTCCTCCGGCCGCGGCTGACCCCGTCTTTCCCGCAGCGGAGCGGAGGCGCGGAGAAAACCGCGGAAACTCTTGTACGGCGAAAAGCCCGGGGCTAGCCGGCAACCCCGTACCCGGACCTCCCTTCGTGCCTCGCGGATCGGTGCAACCACTGGCCGCGAGATAACGCCCTCGGACGACAATCTCCCTTCGTTTTTCTCTGCATCCTTTGCGCTTTCGCGCCCCTGCGGAGATCAAAAACCGATCCTCCAGAATTCTGGATGTTGCGGATTATGAAATTACCACCGCATCATGACGATCGGGGCGGCGCGAGTATCATGGATCCAGCCACACATACCTATAAAGCCGAGGAGACGCCATGAGTAGCAACCAGCTCGAAGCGGCCGCAATCGAATATCACGAGTTCCCCACCCCGGGAAAGATCTCGGTCGTTCCGACCAAGGGGCTCATCAACCAGCGCGATCTCGCGCTTGCCTATTCGCCCGGGGTCGCCTACGCGTGCAAGGCGATCGAAGCCGAACCGGGACGCGCCGCCCAGCTCACGTCGCGCGGCAACCTGGTCGGCGTGATCACCAACGGCACCGCGGTACTCGGCCTGGGAAACATCGGCCCGCTCGCGGGCAAACCGGTGATGGAGGGCAAGAGCTGCCTGTTCAAGAAGTTCGCCGGCATCGACGTATTCGATATCGAGCTGGCGGAATACGAGCCCGACAAGCTGGTGGACATGATCGCGGCCCTCGAGCCCACCCTGGGCGGCATCAATCTGGAGGATATCAAGGCGCCCGAATGTTTCTACATCGAGCGCAAGCTGCGCGAGCGCATGAAAATCCCGGTGTTCCACGACGACCAGCATGGCACCGCCATCATCGTCGGCGCCGCAGTCATCAACGGCCTCAAGATTACCGGCAAGGAAATCGGCAAGGTGAAGCTGGTCTGCTCGGGCGCGGGAGCGTCCGCGATTGCCTGCCTCGACCTTCTGTGCGGCCTCGGGCTCAAGCGTGAGAATGTTTTCGTGTGCGATTCGAAGGGCGTGATCCACGAAGGGCGGGACGCCAGCATGGAACCGAACAAGGCGCGCTACGCCCGCAAGACGGACAGCCGCAAGCTCGCCGACGTCATTGCCGACGCGGACATTTTCCTCGGCCTGTCCGGCCCCGGCGCAATGAAGCGGGAGTGGGTGAAAACCATGGCGCCGAAACCCCTGGTGTTCGCGCTCGCCAATCCCACGCCCGAGATCCTGCCGGAGGAAGTCAAGGCGGTGCGCCCGGACGCGATCATTGCGACGGGCCGCTCGGACTATCCGAACCAGGTCAACAACGTGCTGTGCTTTCCTTTCATCTTCCGCGGCGCGCTGGATGTCGGCGCCACCAGGATCACCGAGGAGATGAAACTCGCCTGCGTGCACGCCATCGCGGACCTGGCCCAGGCCGAGCAATCGGACGTGGTGGCGATGGCCTACGAGAACGAAG
>DASVNF010000082.1:0-31029 GCA_036384015.1 Burkholderiales bacterium | reverse complement strand
TGGCCGTCCGCGCGCGCCAATTCGAGCAGGGTTTGCAACAGCGCAGTGCCGACCCCGTTTCCGCGCCATTCAGGCAGTACGGCCATCCTGCCGATATGGCCGTCGGGAAGCAGGCGTCCGGTTCCCATCGCCAGGGTCCCGGCTTCGGCAACGACGTGGCGGCTTACGGCATCGAATTCGTCCCATTCCATTTTTCGCGGGACCGACTGCTCGAAAATGAACACCTGTTCGCGAATTGCGCTCAAGGCAGGACGGTCCGCCTCCCACGCAGCAAGCCTGATGCGGAAGTTTTCTGAAGTTTTCATGAGGTCGGATTATATTGGCGCCATGACCCGGCGCCTTCAAATCCCAGCGCGCTTGCTGTGCCTGTTGCTGGCGGGGATCTATTCGATTTCCCTCGGACTCGCGCAAGGCGGTCCGCCCGACGCCATCCGTTTCACGCTGGCTACCCTGCCCCAGAAAGACATCTGGGCGGGACTGACGCTCGGCGATGCAAAAGTCGGGTATGCGCATACGACGGTTTCCGCAGTCGGGGATGCCCGCTACGAGATCGTTACCGAATCGGCCTTGCTGCTGCGCATGCTCGGCTTCGAAAAGAACATCTTGTTCACGACACGCGACATCGTGCGCGAAGATCTGACCCTGGACCGATTCGCAGCCGAATTCCTGATGGATGGAAACCGGCTCTCGATCAGCGGCCGGGCGGCCGCCGGCAAGCTTTCGGTCAAGCTGAACAACGCCGGCAGCGAAGTGATTCGCAACCTGGAGTACGCCGGCTCCCTTTATCCGGCTTCCGCGACGGGATTCCATGCGCTGGTCCATGGCATCGAAGCGGGACGCTCCTATCGCTTCAAGGTCTTCAATCCCGAAACCTTGCAGATCGGCACGGTTGAGCAGCGGGTGGAGGCCTATGATCCGAACGACCGCTTCGCCGGCAATGGCTACAGGATCAGCATCCGGATGGAGGGTCAGGACGGCGACTTGTGGCTGGACCGCCAGGGACGGTTCCTCTTCGAAAGCACGCTGGCCGGGGCCATGACCGCCGTGCCGGAGAACGAACGGGCTGCCAAAGCCTACCTCTCCGCGGCAAAACAGAACCAGCAGGACACCGTAGTCGGCGTGAGCCTGGTAAAGGCCGACCGCAACATTCCGCACGCCGGGCGGGTCGGCCGCATGGCGATCGAGCTCGAAGGCATAGACCTGCCGCCACCTTCCGGCGCCGGACAGCGTTGTTCACAACAGCAACGCGTTTGGCGCTGCGAGCTCGACAGCGAATTGCGCGGGCGTGGCGAGGCTGCCACCCGATCCCATCTCGGGTCTTCGCTCACCGTTCCGACTGCAAATGCAGCCATTCAGCGGCTGGCACTGGAAATCACGGAACAGACCCGGACCCATGAGGAGGCATTGCGCGCCATCCTGCGCTGGCTCGAGGTCAATATCCGCAAGGAAGCGGCTGACGGCTTCTCGGCCCTGGACGTGCTGTCGAGCCGCCGGGCGGAGTGCCAGGGGCATACCTATCTCTATGCCGCACTGGCCCGCGCCTCGGGCATTCCCACGCGAGTGGTCAATGGACTGGTCTATTCTGAAGACCACGCCGGTTTCCTCTATCACACCTGGGCCGAGAGCATGTTCGGTGGCGAGTGGCGGGCAGTGGATCCCACGTTCGGCCAGCCGGTGGCGGACGCCACGCATATCAAAATCGTCGAGGGTGAGGATTACAGCGATCTGGCGCCGCTGGTGGATCTCATCGGCAAAGTCAGCGCCCGGATCGGCCCCTACGAATACAGACGCTAGCGGCGCCGTCAGACGGTCATGCCGCCGCTGACTTCGATTACCGCGCCATTGATGTAGCTGGCTTCGTCGGAAGCAAGGAAAGCGTAGGTGTTGGCAATTTCTTCCGGTTTGGCGAGGCGTCCCAGCGGTACCCTCTCGACCATCCCCTGCATGACCTTCTCCGGGATGGATTTCAGGATCGTGGTTTCGACGAATCCCGGACAGACCGCGTTGGCGCGGATGCCCTTGCGCCCCAGTTCCCGCGCCCAGGTCTTGGCCAGTCCAATCACGCCGAACTTGCTGGCGGCATAGTTGCTCTGGCCGAAATTCCCGTAAATGCCGACCACCGACGACGCATTCAGGATCACCCCGGAATTCTGCGCCAGCATGACGTCCACGACGGCGCGGGCGCAATTGAAAGTGCCCTTGAGGTTGATGTCGATCACGCGTTCGAATTGCTCGTCGGTCATCTTCCGGAACAATGCGTCATCGACGATCCCGGCATTGTTGACGAGGACGTCGATGCGCCCGTACTTGTCCATCACCCCCCGCACCATCTCCGCAATGCTCGCCTTGTCGGTCACGTTCACTTTGAAGCCGGTAGCCTTGCCCCCCGTCGCGACGATTTGGGCGACCACCCCGTCGACCGCCTTCAGGTCAAGATCGCAAACCACCACCTTCGCGCCCTCGGCCGCGAACTTCAGTGCGGTCGCCGCGCCGATGCCGCGCGCCGAACCGGTAATGATCGCCACCTTGTCCATCAACCTCATCGGGTGTTCTCCTGTTTGTGCCTGTTGTCATGCGGCCCGTGTTGTGCAACCCCGCGGGCCGGCGGCACTCTACCCAATTGCGCTGCGGCGCACAACCGGATGGGTCAGGACTGGATGGCGTCCCCGATGATGTCAACCGGCGTTCCCGGTTCGACCAGGTCGAACAACTCGATGACATCGGGATTGTGCATGCGGATGCAGCCAATGGAGCCGGGTTTGCCCATGGTTCGGGAATCCGGGCTGCCATGGATGTAGATGTAACGCCGCATGGTATCGACATCCCCCAGCCGGTTGAATCCCGGTTCGCATCCAGACAGCCACAGGATGCGGGTCAGCATCCAGTCGCGGCCCGGCGAGCTCGCATCGAGTTCGGGGCTGAAGACTTCGCCCGTGGGACGGCGCTTGACGAACACGGTATTTTCCGGCGCCCCGCCGCCGATCTTGGCGCGAATGATGTGACGGCCGCGCGGCGTGCAGAAACTGCCGTTTTTCTCGCCGGCGCCGTTTTTCGCCGTCGAGACCCGGTAGCGCCTGAGCACTTTTCCGTCCTCGCTGAGTTCCAGCGACTGTTCTGGAATGCTGATCCGGATCGTTTTCATGGCGTCCCGGCGCGCCGGCTTCGAAAGAAGGCGGTCAGCATTTCGCCGCATTGCTCGGCCATCAGTCCGGCTTCCACCTCTGTATGGTGGTTGAGGCGTTCCTCGGCAAACAAATCGACCACGCTGCCGCAGGCTCCCGTTTTGGGATCGGCGGCGCCAAACACCAGGCGCGCGATACGGGCATGCATGATGGCCCCCGCACACATTGCGCAGGGCTCCAGGGTGACGAAGAGCGTACATCCGGCGAGCCGATAATTGCCCAGCGCCGAAGCCGCAGCCCGAATGGCCTGGATTTCCGCGTGGGCCGAAGGATCGTGCCGGCTGATCGGAGCATTGGAGCCGGCTCCGATAATCCGGCCGGATTGCACCACGACGGCTCCAACTGGAACTTCGCCCGCATCCGATGCCGCCTGTGCCAGGGCCAGCGCCGCGGTCATAAAATCGGCATCCGATTTCTCTTTTATCAGATGCTTATCATCCACATTACAAGCATATTATGAGATCGACGGACGCCCTCTGGAAGCGATTGTCGCATGCCGGATTGCGCGGAAAGCCGGCGCAAGCCTGCTGCCGGCGTGCCACGGAAGGCGGCCGGAAAGTTACAGGTGTGGGCTCATCGCGCATCACCAGCGCGCTCCCGCAGTTCGTTCACTGTGTCCGGTTCGCCGCGAACGCGGAAAAACGTTCCTTCATTGTCGGCCCGCTCTTCCAGCACTTCGCAATTAGAGAAAATCTCCCCCCGCAGCTGCTGGCCGGCCCAAGACAGGAAAATCTCGGCCTCGATAAGGTCTTTCCGGAAGAACGCCTGGATGGTCGCATGCAGCTTCGCTATGTCGGCCGGGCGGCGCGCGCTCATGATGATGCTATCGGGATAGCGTTCGCGCAATCTCATTTCAGTTTCGGCCTGCACGACCGGCTCGCCCACGCAATCGATCTTGTTGAAGATCCGGATGCGCGGCACGTCCTGCGCATCGATCTCGCGCAGCACCTCGACCGTCACGGCGAGCTGGCGCTCGAATCCCGGGTCACTGGCGTCGATGACATGCAGAAGCAGCGAGGCCTCGGCGGCCTCCTCCAGGGTCGACTTGAAAGACGCCACGAGGTCGTGCGGCAGGTTCTTGATGAACCCAACGGTGTCGCTGACCAGAACGCGGGGCACGCTTTCCGGGTACAGCGTCCGCACCGTGGTATCCAGGGTCGCGAACAGCTTGTTGGCGACCAGGACGTCGCTACCCGTGAGGGCGCGCATCAAGGTGGATTTGCCGGCGTTGGTGTAGCCCACCAGCGCCACGCGCTTGATGCCCTGGCGCTCCTGGCGCCGGGCTTTCTGGGTCTTGCGCTCGGCGTCCATCGCATCGATTTCCTGCTGCAGCTCGGCTATGCGATCGCGGATCTTCTGGCGGTCGAGTGCGCTGTGCGCCTCCCCGGCTCCGCGCCCCCCGGTGCCGCTGCGTTGCCGGCCCTTTGGTCCCGCCAGCTTGGCCTGCTCGCGCAATCGCGGACCCATGTAGCCCAGCCGGGCGATTTCCACCTGGGCTCGCGCGGCGCGCGAGCGCGCGTGGCGATGGAAGATCTCGAGGATGACCATGGTGCGATCCATGACCTCGCAACCGACTTCGATCTCGAGGTTGCGCGCCTGGGAGGGTGAAATCTCATGGTCGACGAGCACGATGTCGGCTCGGCGGGTTTCCGGGTCGGCCTCGGATTTCGCCGCTTCTTTCGCCCGGGCGGCCCCGCTTTTCGCAGCTCGCACGACGTCGCCGGATGTCGCGGACTCGTCCGTCCCCTCTTCCGGCTCGGACTTGTTCTCCACGAAGCGGCGCATCTCCTGGCGCTTGCCGATGCCCATGTAGGCCGTCGTGTCGAAATGGTCGCGCTTCTGTGTGAACGTGCCCACCAGCTCGAACCCGAGGGTCTTGGCGAGCTCGCGCAGTTCGTTCACCGAGGAATCGAACTCGAGATCACTCACGCCCGTCAGTTGCACGGCCGCCACCACCGCCCGAGGCGGTTTCTCCTGGCCTTCCGTCCCCATGGGACGATGGCTCTCTGGAGCCGGCCGGTATTTCTCCGGCGCGATCGGACGCCTCACTCCCATTCGATGGTAGCGGGCGGCTTGGAGGAAATGTCGTAAGCCACGCGGTTGATGCCACGGACTTCGTTGATGATCCTGCTGGAAACCTTGGCCAGGAGCTCATGTGGCAGCGGTGCCCAGTCCGCGGTCATGAAATCGGTGGTCTGCACGGCACGCAGCGCGACGACGAATTCATAAGTGCGCCCGTCTCCCATCACTCCCACTGACCTGACAGGCAGGAACACGGCAAACGCCTGGGCCGTCTTGTCGTACCAGCTCTGGCCATCGTCGTCGCGCGCCTTGCGCAGCTCTTCGATGAAAATCGCGTCGGCCCGGCGCAGCAGGTCAGCGTATTCGGCCTTGACCTCTCCCAGGATCCGCACACCCAGCCCGGGCCCCGGAAACGGATGGCGGAACACCATTTCGCGCGGCAGGCCCAGCGCCAGCCCGAGTTCCCGCACTTCATCCTTGAACAGTTCGCGCAGGGGCTCGAGCAGCTTCAGATGCAGCGTATCCGGCAGGCCTCCGACGTTATGGTGCGACTTGATCGTAATCGCTTTCTTGGTCTTGGCACCCGCCGATTCGATCACGTCCGGATAGATCGTGCCTTGCGCCAGCCATTTCGCGTTCCTGATTTTCGCCGATTCGCGCTGGAAGACTTCGACGAACTCCCTGCCGATGACCTTGCGCTTGGCCTCCGGGTCGGACACGCCGGCAAGCTTGCCCATGAATTCCGCGCTGGCATCCACATGGATGACCTTCACGCCCAGATGTTTTGCGAAGGTGTCCATGACCTGCTCAGACTCGTGCAGGCGCAGGAGGCCATGATCGACGAAAACGCATGTCAGCTGCGGGCCGATTGCCTTGTGGATCAGTGCGGCCGCTACGGACGAATCCACGCCGCCGGACAAACCCAGGATCACTTCCTCCTTGCCGACCTGCTCGCGAATCTGCACCACTGCCTCAGTGACATAGTCGGGCATGTTCCAGTCGCTGCCGCAGCCGCAGATGTCGTGCACGAACCGGTGCAGGACTTTCGTGCCCTGGCGGGTGTGCGTGACTTCGGGATGGAACTGAACGGCGTAGAAACCGCGCGACTCGTCGGCCATCCCCGCGATCGGGCACGCATCATTCGAAGCCATGAGCTTGAAGCCGGGCGGCATGGCCGTCACTTTGTCGCCGTGGCTCATCCAAACCTTGAGCATGCCGTGGCCTTCGGCCGTGCTGAAGTCCTGGATGCCGTCGAACAAGCGGGTATGTCCGCGGGCGCGAATCTCCGCAAAGCCGAACTCCCGCACCTTGCCAGCCTCCACCTTGCCGCCGAGTTGCTGCGCCATGGTCTGCATGCCATAGCAGATGCCCAGCACCGGCACGCCCAGTTCGAACACCGCTTTCGGCGCCCGGTCGGTCGACTCCTCGTAGGCCGACATGTGGCTGCCCGAAAGGATGACGCCGCGGGCGCCGAAAGCGCGGACGAAATCGTCGGACACGTCCGAGGAATGGATTTCGCAGTAAACCTTCGCCTCACGCACACGGCGGGCAATCAGTTGCGTGACCTGGGAACCGAAATCGAGGATCAGGATTTTGTCGTGCGATCTTGTCATAAATGAGCCGCGAGGCGCTGGCACCAGGGAAATACCTCGAGTCCGGAACCTAGAGCCTCCTGCCTGGCGCCTCGCACCTGCGGCTAGTCGACATGATAGTTGGGGGCTTCCTTGACGATCTGGACGTCGTGTACGTGGGATTCCCGGATGCCTGCCGACGTGATCTCGACAAACTCGGCGCGTTCCTTGACGGCGGGAATGCTGGCGCAGCCCAGGTAGCCCATTGCAGACCGCAGGCCGCCCATCAGCTGGTGCATGACCTGGACGACGCTGCCCTTGTAGGGCACGCGTCCCTCGACGCCTTCGGGCACCAGTTTCTCGGTGCTGTCCTCGTCATCCTGGAAATATCGGTCGCTGGAGCCCTGTTGCATGGCGCCGAGCGAACCCATTCCGCGGTAAGACTTGTAAGAACGCCCCTGATACAACTCGATCTCCCCCGGCGCCTCCTCGGTGCCGGCGAAGAGACCGCCAAGCATCACGGAATCGGCGCCCGCGGAAATCGCCTTGGCAATGTCGCCGGAATAACGGATGCCGCCATCGGCAATCATGGGGACGCCGGTTCCTTGCAGCGCCGTCGCCACATTGTTGATCGCGGTGATTTGCGGCACACCGACTCCGGCGACAATGCGGGTGGTGCAGATGGAGCCGGGGCCGATTCCAACCTTGACGCCATCCGCTCCCAGGTCGACCAGGGATTTCGCCGCCGCGGCCGTCGCGATGTTCCCGCCGATGACCTGGGTCTTGGGAAACTTCTTCTTGATCCAGCGCACCCGGTCCAGGACACCCTGGGAATGGCCATGCGCGGTGTCCACGATGAGCACATCGACACCCGCCTCGATCAGCAGTTCGATTCTCTCTTCCGTGCCTTCACCCACGCTGACTGCCGCGCCCACGCGCAACCGGCCAAGCTGGTCCTTGCAGGCGTTCGGATGTTCCGAGGATTTGAGCATGTCCTTGACCGTGATCAGGCCGCGCAATTCGAAGTTTTCATTGATGACCAGCACGCGCTCCAGGCGATGCTGGTGGAGTAGTTTTCGGGCCTCTTCGCTGCTGGCACCCTCCTTTACCGTGACGAGGCGCTCGCGCGGGGTCATGATGTTTCTGACCGGCTGATCGAGGTTGTTCTCGAAACGCAAATCGCGGTTGGTGACGATCCCGACCACCTTGGATGCATCGACTACCGGCAGGCCGGAGATCTTGTGCGTGCGTATGAGGTTCAGCACGTCGCGCACCGTCATGTCCTGTGAGATCGTTATCGGATCCTTCACCACGCCGCTCTCGAATCGTTTGACCTTCGCCACCTCCGCAGCCTGGCCTTTTGGGGGCATGTTCTTGTGCAGGATGCCGATTCCCCCTTCCTGCGCCATGGCGATGGCCAGGCGAGCTTCGGTGACGGTATCCATCGCCGCCGACAGCAGCGGGATATTGAGGGTGATGCTCTTGGTGAGGTGCGTCGTCAGGCTGACGTCGCGGGGCAGGACGGTGGAATGGGCTGGAACAAGGAGTACGTCGTCGAACGTGAGGGCCTTTTGCAGGACACGCATGCCTTTTGATCCTTCACAAAGACGCCATTATACCGATCGAGTTTTCCCCGGTAAACGGCGCCCCTGTGGCCGGCGTTAATCGTTGACCGGCGCCTTGCCAGAAGCTATGGTTAGGCGTGTGAAAGGCCTGCGGTTCTTGCGAAAGTCCGTTCTCTGGCTGGTATCGGCGCTGGCGCTGTCCGCCGCCCATGCTGCCGACCCCGAGGATGGCCGGAATGCCGTTGCCGCTGCCGAGAAGGCAGTGGCCGCGGCCAGGGCGGAAAATGCGCTCTGGACCAGCGCGGAAGATGCCTTGCGCCAGGCGCGACGTGCGCTGGAGGGCGGAGATGCCGCCGCCGCGATCAGACACGCAAATTTCGCATCCGAACAGGCGGCGCTGGGCATTGCGCAAAAGCGATATTCGTTGACCCGGTAGGCGGCAAGCACGCTAGGAGAGATAAATGCAAAACCGAGTTCAAGCCGGGCTGGTGGCGCTCGCGGCTGGCATTTCGTTCATCGCGCTGCCGGCAGCAGGCGATACCTATAAATGGACCGACGCGGACGGCAAGGTCCATTATTCGGACCAGCCGCCGCCGGCGAGCGTAAAGAATCCCGCCACAGTAACGCCGCGCAAGAAGACTTCCAAGCCCGCGCCCACGCAGGCAGGTGACGCCAGGCCGGCAGACGCCAAGCCAGCCCCGGCGGCGGCGAAAACGTCCCAGGAACTGGATGCGGAATTCAAGCAGCGCCAGGTCGAAGCCGCCGAGAAGCAAGCCGCGCAGAAAAAAGCCGCCCAGGAAGCCGCCGATAAGCAGAACAATTGCGCTCAAGCCAAGGCGCAAGTGGCCCGCCTGCAGGACGGAGGGCGTATTTCGCGTTACAACGACAAGGGTGAGAATGAAATCCTCGATGACGGGCAGATTGCCGCGGAACTCGCGCGCGCAAAGCAGGTGGCCGAATCCTGGTGCAAATGAGGCGCGGAGCAGTACTCAGCGGCCGCGCTTGCGTTCCCTTTCCGCCCGCTTCTGCCTGACCAGCTTCGGATCGGCAACCAGCGGGCGGTAGACCTCGATCCGGTCCCGATGCCTCAGGGGCTGCGACCGGGCGACCGCCCTTCCCCAGATTCCCAGCCGGCATGTCGCCGGATGCATTTCCGGATGCTGCGCGAGGATGCCGGAAAGCTTCAAGGCATCCTCGACCGTCGCTCCTTCCTCGAGCTCGAGCTGGACCACGGTCTGTGCCTGGGGCATGGCATAGACCACTTCCACGGCGATTTTCATCGCGGCCCGTACAGTTGCGCCGCCCGTCTGACGAAGGCATCCACGAAGGAATTGGCGATGTAGTGGAATACCGGCCCCACGAGTTTTTCCAGGATCTTGCTGGAAAATTCGTAGTGCAGCCGAAAATCGATGCGGCAGGCCTGTTCGCCCAGCGGCTTGAAGCGCCAGCTGCCATCGAGTTCGCGAAATGGTCCGTCCAGCAGCTTCATCTCGATCAGCTCGGGCTCGCGAAGGCGGTTTTCCGTGGAGAACTTCTGCCGGATCCCGCGAAAATCGATGCTGATTGCGGCATGCACGACGGCGTCGCTCTGACTGAGCACTTGCGCGCCGCCGCACCAGGGCAGAAATTCCGGATAGCGCGGAACGTCGGCCACCAGCGCGTACATTTGCGCCGCCGAGTACTCAACCAATACGGATTTTTCCGTCAGAGCCATTTTTCTACCGAAGTCCCGGAGGATTCGCACGGAGTGCGGGGAACAAGGGCTGGTAAAATACACGACTCCCGCGCAAAACTCACGAGCCCGTTCCAGCAGCAATGAGCATCGTCCAGAACAAGAAGGCCACGCACGACTATTTCGTCGAGGAGCGCTTCGAAGCGGGTATCGCGCTCGAGGGCTGGGAAGTAAAAGCCATTCGCGCCGGGCACGTACAGATCAAGGAAGCCTACGTAGTCGTCCGCGGGGAGGAGATATTCCTCATCGGCTGCCACGTTACGCCGCTGACCGCAGCCTCGACCCACGTCCAGGCGGATCCGGTGCGAACCCGCAAGCTGCTGATGCACGCCGAAGAAATCCGCAAGCTGATCGGCAAAGTCGAACGGGCTGGTTATACGCTGGTCCCGCTGGACCTGCATTACACCCGTGGGCGTGTCAAACTCGAAATCGGCCTTGCCAAAGGCAAGAAGCAGCATGACAAACGAGATGCCGAAAAGGACAAGGACTGGAAGCGCGAACAACAGAGGTTAATGCGTTCCAGGACGTGAGGCGCCGAGTTCACAACTGTCGAAGACTTACGAGTAATCCAGCCCCATGGACTGACGCACGTCGCGCATGGTCTCGTGTGCCAGCTTGCGCGCCCGTTCGCAACCGTCGGAAATGATATTGCGCACCAGTGTCGGGTCGTCGAGATAGAGCTGGGCGCGCTCGCGCATCGGCTCCTGCTCCTTCAGGACGGCCTCGATCACCGGTTGCTTGCAATCGAGGCAGCCGATGCCGGCGCTGCGGCAACCCTTCTGCACCCAATCCTTCACGGTGTCGTTCGAATAGATCTTGTGGAATTCCCACACCGGGCATTTCTCCGGATCGCCGGGATCGGAGCGCCTGACCCGCGCGGGATCCGTCGGCATGGTGCGGATCTTTTTCGTCACGCTGTCGGCATCTTCGCGCAGCGTGATGGTGTTGTTGTAGGACTTCGACATTTTCTGCCCATCCAGGCCCGGCATGCGGGAAGCCTCCGTCAGCAGCGCGTGCGGCTCCGAGAGAATCATCTTGCCGCCGCCTTCCAGGAAACCGAACAGGCGCTCGCGATCCCCCATGGACAGGTTGGCCGCCTCCTCGAGCAGCGCTTTCGCCGCCGATAGCGCCTCCTCGTCCCCTTGCTCCTGGTACCGCGAGCGCAGTTCGCGGTACAGCTTGCCGCGCTTGACGCCCAGCTTCTTTATCGCCGCTTCCGCTTTTTGTTCAAAACCGGCCTCCCGCCCGTACACGTGATTGAAGCGGCGCGCAATCTCGCGGGTGAATTCGATGTGCGGCACCTGGTCCTCGCCGACCGGCACGCGGTTCGCACGGTAAATCAGGATGTCGGCGCTCTGCAACAACGGATAGCCGAGGAAACCATAGGTGGACAAGTCTTTCTCGGTCAGTTTCTCCTGCTGGTCCTTGTAGGTCGGCACCCGCTCCAGCCAGCCCAGCGGCGTGATCATGGACAGCAGCAGATGCAGTTCCGCATGCTCGGGTACGCGCGACTGGATGAACAAGGTCGCCTGCGAGGGATCCACACCGGCGGCGAGCCAGTCCACCAGCATGTCCCAGACGTTGTGCTCGATGATCTCGGGGGTATCGTAGTGGGTCGTCAGCGCGTGCCAGTCTGCGACGAAGAACAGGCACTGGAATTCATGCTGCAGCCTGATCCAGTTCTTGAGAACCCCGTGATAGTGGCCGAGATGCAGGCTCCCGGTCGGGCGCATTCCAGACAGTACGCGATCAACGAACATTGAATTCCCCGGTCAAATCCAGACGATTTCGAAACTTCCGGCGCAGACGGCCGGCGGATTGCAAACGCGTTCCGCCACTGAGCTGGCAGAGCCCTCTACTGCTGTCACTGGAACACGCCGAAGGGGGCGAGACTGCCCCTGCCCTGCCTGACGACGGATGGCGCGTCATTCGTGAGATCCACCACGGTCGTCATTTCGATGCCGCACGATCCGCCATCGAGGATGACGTCGACTTCATGACCCAGCCGGTCATGGATTTCCTCGCCGTCGTTCAGCGGCAGCCCGTCCCCGGGCAGGATCAGGGTGGAGCTCAGGATCGGGCCCTGCATTTCTTCGAGAAGCGCGTGCACCACCGGATGATCGGGCACACGCAAGCCGATGGTATTGCGCTTCGGATTCAGCAGGCGTTTCGGCACTTCGCGGGTGGCTCGCAGAATGAAGGTATAGCTTCCCGGCGTCGCCGCACGCAGCATGCGGTATTGCGTGTTGTCCACCATCGCATACTGACCGAGTTGGGACAGATCCCGGCACATCAGCGTCAGGTGATGGCGTTCGTCGATCTGGCGGATGCGGCGGATGCGTTCCAAGGCGGACTTGTCGCCGATCTGGCAGCCCAGCGCGTAGCAGGAATCGGTCGGATAGACCAGCAATCCGCCATCGCGCACGATCTCCACCGCCTTGCTGATCATGCGAGGCTGCGGATGCGCGGGATGAACCGCAAAATATTCCGCCATGCTTCAGGCCGCGGCCGGCAAGGCGTGCAGCAGCGCCCAGACGACCGCGAAGCCGGGCGGAATCTGCGCGGTGTCCCCAAGGTCCGCTGCCCCTTCCGTTGGGGAATGGAAATCCGAACCCACCGAAACGGCGAACCCATGGCTTCGCGCAAGATGCAGTTGCGGCAAGGGATTCATGCGCGCGCCGACGCCGATTTCCATGCCGCCGCCGCCGCATTCGCTGAATTCCCGGAACAATGCGCGCAGGCGCGCTCGCGACAATTTGTAGCGCTCCGGATGGGCAATCACGGCTTGTCCGCCGGATCCGCGAATCCAGCCGACAGCCTCGCCGAGGTCCGCCCACTGATGCGGAACGTAGCCCGGCTTACCGGCAGCCAGGTACCGTTTGAAGACGGCCTGCACATCACTGGCATAACCCTTTTCCACGAGGTAGCGCGCGAAATGGCCGCGTCCGATGGTTGCAGGATTCAGTGCATGGCGCGCCGCACCCTCGAGGCTCCCGCCAATGCCTGCGGCATCGAGTTGTTGGGCGATGCGCGATGCGCGGGCCTCGCGCGCGGTCCGCAGCTTCCGGAGCCCGTTCCTGAGCCCTGTCTGCGAGGGATCGATGCCCAACCCGAGCACGTGGACGGCCTGTCCGCCCCAGGTCACGGATATTTCGACGCCGGGGACGAACCGGACATTCGCCTCCCGCGCTGCGGATGCCGCTTCCTCCAGGCCGCTGACGTCATCGTGGTCGGTAAGCGCCAGCAGGGATACCTGCCGGGCGGCGGCGCGCCTGACCAGCACTGCAGGCGCAAGAACGCCATCGGAACAGGTGGAATGGGTATGCAGATCTATACGCAAGGAGGGCATTGCTGGGGAAGCGCAACCCGCATCATAGCAAAACGCCACGACAGCAGGCGGTACCCCGCCGCCGTGCATTCGGATTGCCGGACGGGGAAGGCATGTGAAAGAATAGCCGCGCCCTGCGTCGGCAGTTACAACCATTACAACAATCCGGGAAGTAGATGAACGTCCACATTGGCAGTCCGAAGGATTTTGTCGCAGGGTTGCTGTTTCTGTTTTTTGGCGGCGGGGCCGCCTGGGTCGCTCGCGACTATCCGATGGGGTCGGCGCTGCGCATGGGGCCGGGCTATTTCCCGCTCATACTCGGCGTGCTGCTCGCGCTGCTCGGCATTGCGATCTGCATCCGCGGGCTGGCGGTTCGCGGTGAGCCCATCGAACCGATGCGCCTGCGGCCGCTGCTGCTCATTCTCGGAGCCGTCGGCTTGTTTGCTGCCGGTATCGAGATCGCGGGGATCGTCGTGCTCACCGTCGTTGCGGTCATCGTCGCGGCCGCGGCCAGCACCGAAAGCCGGCCCGGCGAAGTCGTCCTCCTTCTTGTCGTCCTTCTGGCTCTTTCCGTTGGCGTGTTTACTTATGCACTGGGCCTGCCGTTCAAGCTGATGCCCGTGTTGCCGTTCACACTGGCGCCCGGCTGATGGAACTTCTAGCGAACCTCGAGCTCGGCTTCAGCGTCGCCCTGACGTTCCAGAATCTTCTCTACTGCTTTGCCGGCGTGCTGCTCGGCACTCTCATCGGCGTCCTGCCCGGTATCGGGCCGGTCGCAACCATCGCCATGCTCCTGCCGGCGACCTTCGGGCTTCCGTCCGAATCGGCGCTGATCATGCTCGCTGGAATTTACTACGGCGCGCAGTATGGCGGATCGACGACCGCCATCCTGGTCAATCTGCCCGGCGAATCCTCCTCGGTGGTAACCTGTCTCGACGGCTATGCGATGGCGCGCCAGGGACGTGCCGGCGTGGCGCTCGCGATTGCGGCGCTGGGCTCATTTTTCGCGGGTACGGTAGCCACCATAGTGCTCGCCGTGGCCGCGCCGCCACTCGCGGAACTCGCGCTGAAATTCGGCCCGGCGGAATATTTTTCCCTGATGGTGCTGGGACTGATCGCGGCCGTGGTGCTGGCGCGCGGTTCGCTGCTGAAGGCCCTCGGCATGATCCTGCTGGGGCTGCTCTTCGGCCTGGTCGGCGCCGATGTGAATACCGGACAGTTCCGCTATACCTTCGGATTGCCCAATCTCGGGGATGGACTTCATTTTGTCGTGGTGGCGATGGGCATCTACGGGTTCGGCCACATCATCGCCAACCTCGAAAAACCTGCCGACCGCAAGACCGGCATTGCGCCGATCGGCAGCCTCTTCCCGACGAAAACAGACCTGAAGGCTGCCTGCCCCGCCGTGTTGCGGGGCACTGCTCTCGGGTCGGCCCTCGGTATCTTGCCCGGCGGCGGCGCCTTGCTCGCATCGTTTGCCGCTTATTCCCTCGAAAAAAAGATCGCCAAGGATCCCTCCCGGTTCGGCAAGGGCGCCATCGAAGGCGTGGCAGCTCCGGAATCGGCGAACAACGCCGGGGCACAGACGTCGTTCATCCCGGTCCTCACGCTCGGCCTGCCTACCAATCCCGTAATGGCCCTGATGGTCGGTGCGATGATGATCCACAACATCGCTCCCGGCCCGCAGGTCATGACGGAACGTCCCGGGTTGTTCTGGGGGATGGTGGCAAGCATGTGGGTGGGCAACCTGTTCCTGGTGGTGCTCAACCTGCCCCTGATCGGAATGTGGGTGAAGCTGCTCTCCGTTCCCTACCGGCTGCTTTATCCCGCCATCCTTTTGTTCTGCTGCATAGGCGTCTACAGCGTAAACAACAGCGCCATCGATGTCGGCCTGGCGCTGCTTTTCGGTTTCCTCGGCTACCTGTTCATCAAGCTGGACTGTGAGCCGGCACCGCTGTTGATCGCCCTGGTGCTGGGCCCGATGATGGAGGAAAACCTGCGCAGGGCGATGACCCTTTCGCGTGGCGATCCTTCGGTATTCGTCACCCGTCCGCTCAGTCTCGCCCTGCTGATCGTCGCCGCGGCGCTGTTGGTCATGGTGGTGCTGCCGGTGGTGCGAAAGAAACGGGAGGAGGCTTTTCAGGAATGAGCGCATGCCGAACATGAACTGGACTTTCCCCTACCCTTCCCGGCGAATGCCGGTTCTTGCCCGCAATGCAGTCGCCACGTCGCAACCCCTCGCGGCGCAGGCGGGATTGCGCATGATGTACAAGGGTGGCAATGCGGTGGATGCCGCGATCGCGACGGCGATCACCCTGACTGTCGTGGAACCGGTCATGAACGGGATCGGCTCCGACGCTTTCGCGCTGGTATGGGACGGGAAGAAACTGCATGGCCTGAACGCCTCCGGCCGCGCGCCCGCCGGCTGGTCGCCGCAACGGTTCGCCGGCAGGACGGCAATGCCCACGGAAGGCTGGGATACGGTGACGGTGCCGGGCGTGGTATCCGCCTGGGCCGCCCTGTCCAGGAGATTCGGCAAGCTGCCCTTTGCCGACTTGTTCGAAGCGGCGATCGGTTATGCCAGGAACGGTTTTCCGGTCTCGCCTGTGGTGGCGAGCCAGTGGCTGGCGCAAGTGCCCCGGCTCAAGGACCAGCCGGGATTCGCGCAGGCGTTCCTGCGCGACGGCCGGCCGCCCGTCGCGGGAGAGACGTTCAAATTCCCGGCGCAAGCCGCAACCCTCCAGGATATTGCGCGCAGCGGCGGCGAATCCTTCTACCGCGGCGCGCTCGCCGAAAAGATTGCTGCGTTCAGCGCGGCTTGCGGCGGCGCCCTCGTAACCCGGGATCTGGCCGCGCACCAGGCGGACTGGGTGGAGCCGGTTTCGCAGAACTATCGCGGCCACACGGTGCATGAAATTCCGCCCAACGGCCAGGGCATTGCCGCACTGATCGCGCTTGGCATCCTGGAGCATTTCGACATGGGAAGCCTCTCGCCGGATTCCGCCGACAGTCTTCACCTGCAGATCGAGGCGATGAAGCTTGGATTTGCCGATGCGTATCGCTATGTCGCCGATCCCGCCGCCATGAACATCGGCGCCGCGGAACTGCTCCAGCCCGATTACCTCGCGGCGCGAGCAAAACTCATCGACAGGCAGCGGGCGCAATCCCTCAGCCACGGCATGCCACCCGCATCCGGCACCGTTTATCTCACGGCCGCGGATGCGCAAGGCATGATGGTTTCCTACATCCAGTCAAATTACATGGGCTTCGGCTCCGGTGTGGTGGTGCCGGAGACGGGCATCAGCATGCAGAACCGGGGCTGGGCCTTCTCGTTGCAACCCGGACACCCGAACCTTGTAGGCGGCGGCAAGCGGCCCTTCCATACCATCATTCCGGCTTTCCTCAGCCGCGACGGCCAGCCCTTGATGAGCTTCGGCGTCATGGGCGCTGAAATGCAGCCGCAAGGGCACTTGCAGATGATGGTGCGGCTGCTCGACTGCGGACAGAACCCGCAGGCGGCGGCGGATGCGCCACGCTGGAAAATAACCCTCGACGGTGGCGTGTTGCTGGAGCACGCGGTTTCCGAGCCGGTGGCCGCCGACCTCGCGCAGCGCGGGCACCGGGTTGTGCGCGCAGCGCCGCTGAGCACCGAATTCGGAGCGGCCCAGCTCATCTACAAGATCGACAGCGGCTACGTCGCCGCGTCCGAGCCACGTCGCGACGGACAGGCTGTCGGATTCTGAATCGATGCGATTGAAACCCGTCGCGCGTGCCGTCTTGTTTGCCGTTGCGCTGGCAACTCTCCTGGCTGCCCTTCCAGCGCGGGCACAGACGTGGCCGGGGAAACCCATCCGGCTCATCGTGCCCTATCCGGCCGGCGGGACGGCCGACCTGCTCGGACGCAAGATCGGGCAGAAACTCGGTGAAACCCTGGGTCAGCACGTCGTCATCGAGAACCGTGCCGGTGCCGGCGGCGGCATTGGCGCGGATCTGGTGGCAAAGGCGAAACCCGATGGCTACACCCTGCTGATGGGCACCATCGCCACGCATGCGATCAATCCGAATCTCTATCCGGACCTGGCCTACGATGCGGTGCGGGATTTCGCGCCGATTGCGCTGGTTGCGGCCATGCCCAACCTGCTGGTGGTGAATCCGTCCGTGCCGGCAGGTAACGTCCGGGAGCTGATCGCGCTGGCAAAATCGAAACCAGGCGAACTCGCCTTTGCCTCAGCGGGCAGCGGCACGACCCAGCATCTTTCCGGGGAGCTCTTCAAGAAAATGGCCGGTGTGGACATGATGCACATCCCGTACAAAGGGAATGCCCCTGCCGTGGCCGACCTGGTCGGCGGCCAGGTCCAGGTGATGTTCGACAACATTCCGATTTCACTGCAACAGGTGCGCGCCGGAAAACTACGCGCGCTTGCGGTCACCGGGCCCAAACGCAACCCCGTATTGCCCGATGTGCCGACCATCGCGGAAGCCGCCCTGCCCGGTTACTCAGTGACCTCCTGGTTTGCATTGTTCGCACCCGCCGGGACGCCGGCACCCATCGTGGCACGGCTGAACAGCGAAACCAACAAGGCACTGGCCGACACGGCAGTCCGCCGACAGCTTGCGGATCAGGGCATCGAAGCGGTTGGTGGGACGGCGGAACAGCTGGCAGCCCACATTCGCGCGGAACTTCCGCGCTGGAAAAAAATCGTTGCCGAATCCGGCGCCCGGGTCGAATAGGCGCCGGATCGGTCAGCGACCGGCTTTGACCGCCTGCTCGCGGATTGCCGTCAGGCTGGTGCGGGTGGAGATGGCGTTCGGATCGATGCGTACTTCCAGCAGCGCCGGCTTGCCGCTCGCCGCTGCACGCTCGAACGCCGCTTCGAAATCCCCCGTCTTTTCCACGATCTCGCCATGCAGGCAATAGGCGCGGGCGAGCGCCGCGAAGTCGGGATTGTCGAGTGCGGTGGCATAAACGCGGGCCGGATACTCGCGTTCCTGGTGCATGCGGATGGTGCCGTACATGCCGTTGTTCACCACGATGAACAGTACCGGCAGCTTGTATTGCGCGGCGGTGGCGAGTTCCTGGCCGTTCATCAGGAAACACCCGTCCCCCGAAAAACTCACCACCATCCGCTCCGGATGTACCAGCTTCGCGGCTACCGCCGACGGTACGCCGTAGCCCATGGCTCCATTGGTCGGCGCAAGCTGCGTGCGGAATCCCGTGTATTGATAGAAGCGGTGTACCCAGCCGGCGTAGTTTCCCGCGCCATTGGTGACGATCGAATTCTCGGGCAGGCGCTTGCGCAGGAACGCCATGACCTCGCCGAGGTCGACAGGACCCTGCATCGGACCATGCCTGAGATTGGCGAGATAGTCCTCGCGTCCGGCATGCGTCCAATCGCGCCAGGGCGACGAATCTACCGGTGGCAATGTTGCCGCCATCCGGGAGAACTCCGCCATTCCCGCATTGATCATCAGATCGGCCCGGTAGACACGGCCCAGCTCTTCCGCGCCAGGATGGACGTGAACGAATCGCTGCTGCGGATTCGGCACTCCAAACAGCGTGTAACCGCCGCTGGTCATTTCCCCCAGGCGCGGTCCGATCGCAAGAATCATGTCCGCACCGCGAACGCGATCCGCCAGCTTGGGACTGATGCCGATGCCGACATCGCCGCAATAATTCGGATGACGGTTGTCCAGCAGATCCTGTCGGCGAAAACTGCAGGTTGCCGGCAGATTGTTGGCTTCGATGAACGCGCGGATGTCGGCGCAGGCGGAGGCGGACCAGTCTCCGCCGCCAAGAATCACCAGCGGGCGGGAAGCCTCCTGCAGCATTTCGCGCATATTCTCCATATCGCCGTTGCCGGGATGCGCCTTGATCCGCGAATAGGGGCTCGCATCGGCCACCGAGACCTGACTGACCAGCATGTCCTCGGGCAGCGACAGGACGACGGGTCCGGGCCGGCCGGAAACCGCGACATGGAAGGCATGGCTGATGAACTCGGGAATGCGTTCGGCCCGGTCGATTTGCGCAACCCATTTCGCCATCTGGCCGAACATCCGCCGGTAGTCCATTTCCTGGAAAGCCTCGCGCTCGACGACGTCGCCGCCCACCTGCCCGATAAACAGAATCATCGGCGTGGAGTCCTGGAAAGCCGTATGCACGCCGATGCTGGAATTGGTCGCTCCCGGTCCGCGAGTGACAAAGCAGATTCCAGGCTTGCCGGTGAGCTTGCCGTAGGCTTCCGCCATGAATGCGGCACCGCCCTCCTGGCGGCAGACGATCAGGCGAATGTCATTCTTGCGGTCATAGAGTGCGTCGAGGACGTCGAGGTAACTTTCACCGGGGACGCAGAATGCCGTATCGGCGCCGTGAATTCCCAGCTGGTCCACCAGGATGCGGCCTCCGCTCCTTGTCTTGATGCTCGCCTTCATGCGCTCGCTCCGTTAGCCCAAGCCTCAAATTATACCTGCCACCCCTTGGACGCCTGCGGGGCAATGGACGGTTAGCGGGGCGATCTTGGCTATAATGCACCGCACTCCGGCGCCACCGGGCGGCACGGGCGCAAGGAATCGATACGGCACGCAGCGAATCAGTTCTGCATAACAACACAGGGGAGGTCACTGCAATGGTCTGGTCCCAGGTCTACGATCCGATGAACAACGCCGTGCTGAGCACGGCGCTTGCAGCCATACCAGTGGTGGTGCTGCTGGGTGGATTGGCATTCTTCCGCCTGTCCGCGCACGTCGCTGCGCTGGCCGGCCTCGCTTCGGCCCTGATCATCGCCGTCTTCATTTACGGCATGCCTGCGCAGATGGCGGGAGCGTCGGCGCTGTATGGTGCCCTGTTCGGCCTGCTGCCCATCGGCTGGATCGTGCTGAACATCATATTCCTCTATCAACTAACCAAGGACAAAGGCTACTTCAAGGTCCTGCAGGACAGCATAGCCGGCGTGACAGAAGACCGGCGCCTGCAGCTGCTGTTGATTGCGTTTGCGTTCGGCGCGTTTTTCGAAGGGGCCGCGGGCTTCGGCACGCCGGTGGCGGTGACGGGGGCGATATTGATCGGCCTGGGCTTCTCGCCGCTGGCGGCATCCGGACTCTCGCTGATAGCGAATACCGCGCCCGTCGCATACGGCGCCCTGGGCACGCCGATCATCGCGCTCGCCGCGGTAACCGGCCTTGATCTGCTCGAGCTTTCCGCCATGGTCGGCCGGCAGCTCCCATTCTTTTCGCTGCTGGTCCCCTTCTGGCTCATCTGGGCCTTTGCCGGCTGGCGCGGCATGAAGGAAATCTGGCCCGCCATCCTGGTCACGGGTGTCAGCTTCGCGATTCCGCAGTTCCTGATCTCCAACTATCACGGTCCCTGGCTGGTGGATGTGGGCGCGGCCATCATTTCCATGGTCTGCCTGGTGCTCTTCCTGCGGGTGTGGAAGCCGAAGACCATCTGGAGGACCACCGCCCTCAAAGGGCGCGACAACGACGCAGCAACGGATGCTTCCGCGGCGATGCAACTGACCCGGCATGATCGTCAGACCGTGATCAGGGCCTGGGTCCCCTGGCTGGTACTGTCGGTCTTCGTGTTCCTTTGGGGCGTGCCGCAGATCAAGGACCTGCTGAACGGGTCGACCAAGAAAGTCGAAATGGTCGACGGCGTGAAGAAAGAGACAAAGGTTCCCTATGCCTGGGACGGCGTGACGAAGGTGGATTTTCCGGTCGCGGGATTGCACAAGATGGTGGAAAAAGTGCCGCCCGTCGTTGCTGCCGCGCATACCGAAAACGCGGTCTTCAGCCTCAACTGGCTATCGGCAACGGGATCCGGAATCCTGCTCGCGGCAATCCTCGCTGGCCTGTACATGAAGTACTCGGTGGGCGAGCTGTCCCGGAAATACTGGGAAACCATCAAGCTGGTGAAGTTCTCGCTGCTGACGATCGCCGCCATGCTAGCTCTCGGTTTCACGACCCGCTACTCGGGCACTGACGCCACCATGGGGTTGGCATTCGCCCATACCGGCGTGTTATATCCCTTCTTCGGCACCATGCTCGGCTGGTTGGGGGTCGCCCTCACCGGCTCCGACACGGCATCGAACGTGCTGTTCGGCGGATTGCAGAAAATCACCTCCGAGCAACTCCAGCTGAATCCCAACCTCATGGCGGCGGCGAACAGTTCAGGCGGTGTCATGGGCAAGATGATCGACGCCCAGTCTATTGTCGTGGCGTCCACCGCCACGCGCTGGTACGGACATGAGGGCGACATCCTGCGCTACGTGTTCATGCATTCCGTCGTCCTGGCGATGCTGGTGGGCGGCCTGGTGATGCTGCAGGCTTACGTGTATCCGTTCACGCTGCTTCAGATCTGGCCGGGAACGCACTGAGCCGCAGCCTGCGGGAAACAAAAAGCCCACCTTGCGGTGGGCTTTTTTCTGGCCGGGCCGATCGGCGCCGCGGCAACAACTATCCTGCAGCTTTCTGCTCTTCCGCCACGGCTTTCATCGACAGCCGCAGCCTGCCCTTCTCGTCGGCTTCCAGCACCTTGACGCGCACTGCCTGGCCTTCCTTGAGGTGGTCGGCCACGCTATTGACGCGCTCGTTGGCGATCTGGGAAATGTGCAGCAGGCCGTCCTTGCCCGGCAGTACGCTGACGATGGCACCGAAGTCCAACAGCTTCAGCACCGTGCCGTCATAAATGCGGCCGACTTCGACTTCTGCTGTGATCTCCTCGATGCGGCGCTTGGCAGCTTCCCCGCCCTCGGACGATACGCAGGCTATGGTCACCGTGCCGTCGTCGTTGATGTCGATCGTGGTACCGGTTTCCTCGGTGATGGCGCGGATGACGGCCCCGCCCTTGCCGATCACATCGCGGATCTTTTCCGGCTTGATCTTCATGGTGATCATGCGCGGCGCATAAGCCGAAAGCTCGGAGCGCGCGCCGGACAGCGTCTGGCGCATGATTCCGAGGATGTGCATGCGGCCTTCCTTCGCCTGCATCAACGCGACATTCATGATCTCCTTGGTGATGCCCTGGATCTTGATGTCCATCTGCAGCGCCGTCACGCCGTTCTCGGTGCCCGCAACCTTGAAATCCATGTCGCCGAGGTGATCCTCGTCGCCGAGAATGTCGGTCAACACCGCGAAGCGGTTGCCTTCCTTGATCAGACCCATGGCGATGCCGGCCACGTGCGCCTTGAGGGGCACGCCGGCATCCATCAGCGCCAGACAGCCGCCGCAGACGGAGGCCATCGAGCTGGAGCCGTTGGATTCAGTGATTTCCGACACTACCCGCATGGAGTAGGAAAAATCCTCCGGCGCCGGCAGCACGGCAAGCAGTGCACGCTTCGCCAGACGGCCATGGCCGATTTCACGCCGCTTCGGTGTGCCTACACGGCCGGTTTCACCGGTCGAATACGGCGGGAAGTTGTAGTGGAGCATGAAACGCTCGGTGTACTCACCCATCAGCGCATCGATGATCTGTTCGTCGCGCGCTGTGCCAAGGGTGGCGACGGCTATAGACTGCGTCTCGCCGCGCGTGAACAGGACCGAACCATGGGCACGCGGCAGCACGCCGGCGCGGATGGAAATGGGGCGCACGGTGCGCGTGTCACGGCCGTCGATGCGCGCTTCGCCGTTCAGGATTTGGGTACGGACGATCTTGGATTCAATGTCGCTGAAAATCGTCTTGACCAGGTTCACGTGATCGGTCGTCGAGCCCTCGGGGGCGGCCTCCGCCAGGGCCTTGGCCAGCGCTGCATTGATCTTCTCCGTCCGCGCCTGTTTCTGGCGCAGGCCGTAGGCCTCGCGCAGATCCGCTTCTGCGAGGCCGGCAATGCGGTCGATGAGCGCGGTATCCTTTTGCGGCGGCGTCCAGTCCCACAAGGGCTTGCCAGCCTCGTCCGCCATCTCGTTGATGGCATCGATGACCGCGGCCATCTGCTGATGGCCGTAGACAACCGCGCCAAGCATGACATCCTCGGCAA
Organism: Burkholderiales bacterium; assembly: GCA_036384015.1. Classification (GTDB taxonomy): domain Bacteria; phylum Pseudomonadota; class Gammaproteobacteria; order Burkholderiales; family JACQAP01; genus JACQAP01. Next base: position 7,661 of record DASVNF010000082.1, on the reverse strand, counting down.
GTTCCATGGCTTCGGATTCAACCATCAGCACGGCGGCCTTGGTGCCTGCCACGACCAGGTTCAGTTGCGAGGTCTTGAGCTCGGTGGCGGTCGGATTCAGCACGTACTGGCCGTTGATGTAGCCGACACGCGCCGCACCGATCGGGCCATCGAAGGGAATGCCGGACAAGGCGAGCGCCGCGGAGGCGCCGATCATGGCGGGGATGTCGGAGTCCACTTCGTTGTTGGACGACATCACGGTCGCAATGACCTGAACTTCGTTGAAGAAGCCTTCGGGGAACAGCGGTCGGATGGGCCGGTCGATCAGGCGGGAGGTCAGGATTTCTTTTTCGGAGGGACGGCCTTCGCGCTTGAAGAAACCACCCGGAATCTTCCCTGCCGCGTAGGTTCGCTCCTGGTAGTCCACGGTGAGCGGGAAAAAATCCTGGCCAGGCTTGACGTCCTTCCTGCCGACGACGGTTACCAGCACCACGGTGTCGTCCATGTTCACCAGGACGGCGCCGTGCGCCTGGCGTGCGATTTCACCGGTTTCAAGCGTCAGCGTGTGCCGACCGAAATTGATGGTTTTCTTCGTGACGTTCAAGAGTTGTTCCCTCTGCCTGCCGATATGCGGCTACTGAAATGCGGGGAAGCAGCCGAACGCTCCCCGGCGTGGTTGATCGCTTCGGTTGCTCGGGTCGGAAATCACCACCCGCCCGCTCCCGATGCCCGGGAAGCCGAAGGAATGAAAACTTACTTGCGCAGCCCGAGTCGGTCCAGCAACGTGCGATAGCGGTCGTTGTCGGAACGGCGCAGATAATCCAGAAGCTTGCGGCGGCGGCTCACCATCCGCAGCAGACCGCGACGCGAGTGATGGTCCTTGACGTGACTCTTGAAATGGCCGGTGAGATCGTTGATGCGCGCCGTCAGCAGCGCAACCTGCACTTCAGGGGATCCGGTATCGGCCGTGGCCCGCTGATGGTCCTGCAGAATCTGAGCCTTTTGGCTCGTCGTAATCGCCATTACCCTATCTCCGAAAGAAAGGCCGGTATTCTAACCGCTGCCCCTGCCGGTTTCCAAGTGTTTTTAGGGGCTTAATCGTGCGGCGGCGGCGGCGCTGGCCGTGTTTTCCGGGTTGGCGATCATGCGTTTTGGCGAGACCGTCCCGCCGTCCCCGACCTCCCCCATTCCCAGGAAGCGGTCTGCTGAATCATAAAGCCGCGAAAGCCCGGGATTTGCTCCGGGTGCGCTGGCCGGAAGCCCACTGCACACCCGCCTGGCACCCTCCGCGTCCAGTATCACCAATGGCAACCCTTGCAAAAGGCGGTCTACAGGCAAAAGGCGGTCGATTCGTGCTGCAGGAGGCAGGTTTTCCAGCTTTTCCAGGGTCGTCGTGCCGGAAATATCCAGGTCGGCAATCGTGGTCCGCCTCAACCCCGCGAGGTATCCCCCGCAACCGAGGGTTTTGCCGATGTCCTCCGCCAGGACCCGGATATAAGTGCCCTTGCTGCATGCAACGCGGATGGTCAGTTCGCCGGGCGGCGTAAATTGCATCATTTCGAGGGTTTTTATGGTGATTTGACGGGGTTCGCGGACAATTTCCTCGCCCGCGCGTGCATATTCATACAGCGGCCGTCCGTCCCGCTTCAATGCGCTGTGCATGGGCGGCACCTGGCTGGTGGTCCCGAGGAAGGATTGCAGCACGCCGCCCAGGCGCGCTTCACTGATGTCAGGGACGGAAACAGGCTGGATCAGGCCCTCCGCGTCTCCCGTGGAACTGGTGAAGCCGAGGCGGATGACCGCTTCGTAGGTCTTGTCTGCGTCGAGCAGTGCGTGCGAATACTTGGTCGCTTCGCCGAGGCACACCGGCAGCAGGCCCGTTGCCAGGGGATCCAGCGTGCCCGTATGGCCGGCCTTGGCCCAGTCGAAGAGCTTGCGGGTGCGTTGCAGGGCGGCATTCGAGGAAAGCCCAGCGGGCTTGTCCAGGAGCAGCACACCGTGGATGGTGGTACCGGATTTGCGCATGTGCCGCCCGGGTTTCAGTTATCGCCGTCGTCAGGAACGGGCGGCTGGGAGGCTATGGCGTCGTCGATCAGGGTGGAAAGATAGATGCCGCGCTCGACGGACTCGTCGTGCACGAAATGCAGTTCCGGAACGATACGCAGCTTCAGCCCGCGGGCAAGCTGCGAGCGCAGGAAGCCGGAGGCGTGCTGCAGACCCGCCTGCGCCTTCGCCACGGCCGCGGCGTTTCCCAACGTCGTGAAAAAAATCTTGGCGTGATGATAATCGTTGCTGACTTCGACGCCCGTCAGCGTGATCATGCCCACGCGCGGATCCTTGAGTTCGGTGCGAACGAGTTCGGCGAGATCTTTCTGGATCTGGTCGGCGATGCGGGCAATCCTGGAGGGGTTTTTCGCCATGCGCTGCTTGATTGGCCCGGATCGGGATCAGGGGCAGGCGCCGTGCGCGCCCGTCGTCTGTTCCCGGACTATTGAAGGGTGCGCGCGACTTCGACGACTTCGTACACTTCGAGCTGGTCGGCCACCTTGATATCGTCGAAGTTCTTCACGGACAAGCCGCATTCGAATCCGGCCTTCACTTCGCGAACGTCGTCCTTGAACCGCTTCAACGAATCGAGTTCGCCGGAATGGATGACGACGTTGTCGCGCAGGACCCGGATCAGCGAACCCCTGCGCACCACGCCTTCCAGCACGTAGCAGCCCGCAATCGTGCCGATCTTGGAAATCTTGAATACCTGGCGTATTTCCACCAGGCCGACGACGCTCTCTTTCTGCTCTGGCGACAGCATGCCCGACAACGCTGCCTTGACTTCGTCCACCGCGTCGTAGATGACGTTGTAGTAGCGCAGGTCTATGCCGTGCGACCCGACCAGTTTGCGCGCCATGGCGTCGGCGCGGGTGTTGAACCCGACAAGCACGGCATTCGAAGCGAGCGCCAGATTGACATCCGACTCCGTGATCGCCCCGACGCCGGCGTGGATGATGTTGACCTTCACCTCTTCCGTGGAAAGCTTCTCCAGGGCATGCGCAAGGGCTTCGTAGGAACCCTGCACGTCCGCCTTGATGATCAGCGACAGCGTCTTGACCTGGCCTGCCGTCATCTGGTCGAACATGCCTTCGAGCTTGGCGGTCTGCTGCTTTGCCAGTTTCACTTCGCGGAATTTGCCCTGGCGGAACAGCGCGATTTCCCGTGCCTTGCGCTCGTCACCCAGCACGATGACTTCTTCACCCGCCAGGGGCACATCGGAAAGTCCCTGGATTTCCACCGGGATGGCCGGACCGGCGGTCTGGATCGGATGCCCGGCTTCGTCGAGCATCGCCCTCACCCTCCCGAACACCGCACCCGCAAGAACGATATCGCCGCGCTTGAGCGTGCCCGACTGGACCAGGATGGTCGCAACCGGACCGCGCCCCTTGTCGAGCCGCGATTCGATCACCACGCCGCGCGCGGGCGCATTCTTGGGGGCCTTGAGCTCGAGCACTTCCGCCTGCAGCAGGATTCGCTCGAGCAGCTCGTCGATGCCCTTGCCGGTCTTGGCGGAAACATCCTGAAACATCGTATCGCCGCCCCATTCTTCCGGCACAACCTGCTGGCCGGCGAGCTCCTGGCGGATTTTTTCGGCATTGGCCTCGGGTTTGTCGATCTTGTTGACGGCGACCACGAGCGGGACCTTGGCCGCCTTGGCATGATGGATGGCTTCGATGGTCTGCGGCATCACGCCATCGTCCGCCGCGACCACCAGCACCACGAGGTCCGTTACCTTCGCCCCGCGTGCACGCATCGCCGTGAATGCTTCGTGACCCGGCGTGTCGAGGAATGTGATCATCCCGCGGGGCGTGTTCACGTGATAAGCGCCGATGTGCTGGGTTATGCCCCCGGCTTCGCCGCTGGCGACGCGGGTACGGCGTATGTAGTCGAGCAGGGAGGTCTTGCCATGGTCGACATGGCCCATCACCGTGACTACCGGCGCCCTGGATTCGGCAACGACGTCATGCTTCTCGCCTTCATCAACCAGGAACGATTCCGGATCGTCGAGTTTCGCGGGCTTGGCAACGTGACCGAGTTCCTCCACGAGGATCATTGCAGTTTCCTGGTCCAGCACCTGATTGATGGTCACCATGCTGCCCAGTTTCATCAGCGTCTTGATGACTTCTGCGGCCTTGACCGACATCTTCTGAGCGAGTGCGGCGACGGTAATGGTTTCCGGGACCAGCACTTCACGAACGATCGGTTCGGTCGGCGCATTGAACGACTGATCCGTCGTGACCGTCTCGGTCTTGTGCCTGGAGCCGCCGCGGCCGGAGCGCGAATGCCAGCCCTGTCCGCCGCCGGAGGTGTCGCCGCGCGTCTTCAATCCACGGCGCTTGCCGGCTTCATCCTTCCAGGTGGTTGCGGTTTTCTTGGGAGCCTTTTCCTTGGGTTTTGCCGCCTTGTCGCCCGGCTTGACCGTCGGCTTGTGTAGCGTACCTTCGGGAGATGCCTTTTTCGCTTCGACTGCCGCAGCGGGTTCCGCTGCCTTGGGTGCCTCGGCAACCGGCGTCGGCGCCGCTTCGGTGGCCGGGGCGGTGTCCTTGGTCTTGCGCTTGCGCTGCTGCTTCAGCGCAGCGTCGGCAGTCTGGCGTGAAATCAGTTCCGCCTGCTTGCGGGCTTCCTCTTCTCGCAACGCGACCTGTTCGGCATTGATGGCCGGTGCCGCAACTGCCGCGGGCGCCGGCGCCGCTGCGGGTGCAGTTTCAGGGGGCGCAGCCGGCACGGATGCCGTTTCCGCAGCTGCGACGGTTCCATCGCGCTTGACCAGCACGCGTTTCTTCTTGACCTCGACCTGAATGGTCCTGGCCTTGCCGGTGCTGTCCGATTTCTTGATCTCGGTGGTCTGGCGCCGGGTCAGCGTGATCTTGTTCTTGGTGTCTTTTGCACCGTGAACACGTCGCAGGTAATCCAGCAGCTGAGTCTTGTCCTGTTCGGTAAGCACAGTGCTTTCGGCCAGCGCCTTGCTGACACCGGCGGCCTGCAACTGTTCAAGCAGCAGCGCCGCGGGCAGTCCCAGCTCGCTGGCAAATTGTGCGACGTTCATTTGCGCCATATATTGTCGTCCTCGACCCGTCTATCTATCCCTGACTGGCCGCGAACCACGGAGCGCGCGCTGTCATGATCAGTTGCTTGGCGCGTTCAGCGTCAATCCCGGTCAGCTCAACAAGATCATCCACCGCCAGATCTGCAAGCTCCTCTTGTGTGGTCACGCCCTTGCCTGCCAGTACCCGAGCGGTTTCGTTGTCCATGCCTTCGAGGGTAAGAAGGTCGCTGGCGACGTTCTCCACATGTTCCTCGCTGGCGATCGCCTCGACCAGCAAGGCGTTGCGCGCACGGCTCCGCAACTCGTTGACGGTTTCCTCGTCGAACGATTCGATCTCGAGCATTTCGTTCAGGGGGACATAGGCGACTTCTTCCAGAGTGGAGAAACCTTCCTGGATCAGGATGTCGGCCACTTCTTCGTCCACGTCCAGGCGTTCCATGAACACTTTGCGGACGGTCGTGGATTCTTCCTCGTTTTTCTTGTGCGACTCTTCCTCGGTCATGATGTTGAGTTCCCAGCCGGTCAACTCCCCGGCCAGGCGGACGTTCTGCCCGTTGCGTCCGATCGCCTGGGCGAGATTCTCCTCATCGACGACCACGTCCATGCTGTGGGATTCCTCGTCGACAGTGATCTTGCTCACCTCGGCGGGCGCCAGCGCGTTGATCACGAACTGAGCGGGATCGGGCGACCAGAGAATGATGTCCACGCGCTCGCCCGCGAGTTCGGCGGTAACCGCCTGCACCCTGGAGCCGCGCATTCCAACGCATGTCCCGATCGGATCGATGCGCTGATCGTTCGATTTCACCGCGATTTTCGCGCGCGAACCGGGATCGCGCGCCGCAGCCTTTATCTCCAGCAGGCCTTCTTCGATCTCCGGCACCTCGAGTTCGAACAGCTTGATCAGGAATTCAGGCACGGTGCGCGACAGGATCAGTTGCGGACCGCGATTGTTCCTGTCCACCTTGAGCAGGAATGCGCGCACGCGATCGCCGATGCGAAGGTTTTCCTTGGGAATCATCTGGTCCTTCGGCAACATCGCTTCGATCCGCCCCGACTCAATGATGGAATTGCCGCGCTCCATGCGCTTGATGGCACCGGTGACGATAAATTCCTTGCGCTGCAGGAAATCGTTGAGGATCTGCTCGCGCTCGGCGTCGCGGATTTTCTGCAGGATGACCTGTTTGGCCGTTTGCGCGCCGATGCGACCGAACTCGACCGCCTCGAGGGGTTCCTCGACGAACTCGTTCACCTCCAGATTGAGGTTCTGTTCCTTCGCGTCGGTGATGGCGATCTGTTGCGCCGGGATTTCGTGATCCTCGTCCGCAACGATCTGCCAGCGGCGGAAGGACTTGTATTCGCCCGTTTCACGGTCGATCTCGACCCTGACGTCGACGTCGTCCTTGAATCGCTTTTTGGTGGCCGATGCCAGCGCAAGCTCGAGGGCGCCGAAAACAATGTCCTTCTCGACATTCTTTTCACGCGCCAAAGCGTCAACCAGCATTAACAACTCGCGGCTCATTGCTTCAATCTCCAGTCAGATATTGGGGATCAGGCGGGCTTTGTCGACGTCTGCGAATGCGATTGTGACAACTTCGCCATCCGCATCCAGCTCGAACCCGCTTTCTCCCACTTTCCGCAGAACGCCGGTGAATTTCTTGCGCCCGTTGATGGGCACCCGAACCTTCACCTGCGCGCGTTCTCCGGCGAACCGTTCAAAATCCCGCGGCCGCTTCAACGGCCGGTCCAGGCCTGGGGATGACACTTCCAGCCTGTCGTATTCCACGCCTTCCACAGCGAACAATCGCGTCAGGTGGTTGCTGACGGTCGCACAGTCGTCCACGCTCACGCCGCCCGTCTTGTCGATAAAGACGCGCATCATCCGTCCCCTGTTGCCGAGCTCCAGGTCGACCAGCTCGTAACCGAGCCCATGAAATGTCTTTTCTATCAGTCCCGCCAGGTCCACAAAGCGTTTCCACAAACAAAAAATGGGCTCTCGGCCCACTCTTCTTTTTGAATCATTGGGATTTTAACAAATTTCACGTTCAAATCAAACGAGAACCGGCCGTACCCGTCGGGCCTGTCGATCAGGCCGCAAAACCTGCTGCAGATTTGGACGGGGCTGGTGATATTTGGTTGCGAGGTGGGGGTTAGTCAAGGTGCCTGGGAAGGGGCGTGGTCTGCTCCGGCGGGCGGTGACCGTTTCAGAAGGCCCTATCTACGGCGGCGGTGCTCTGTCAGGACTCGCCCAATAAAAAAGCCCACCCCTGTCGGGATGGGCTTTTTCAGTTGGGCGCCTGGCGGTGACCTACTTTGGTAGCCACATGACCTGAAGGTCAGTGTCCCCCGCAACAAGCCCGCAAGGGCCGCAGCGTCGGGATTGTGACAGCCCTGCGAAGCTGAGGGTTCAGGGGCGATGGCAGCTGCGGGCGTGTTGTCGTCCCTCAATCGGTCACCGGTTCGGACGCCCCAAATAAAAAAGCCCACCCCTGTCGGGATGGGCTTTTTCATTTGGGCGCCTGGCGGTGACCTACTTTCGCGCGGGCAATCCGCACTATCATCGGCGCAGAGTCGTTTCACCGTCCTGTTC